>NZ_JBVJHR010000009.1:0-147170 GCF_055586705.1 Sphaerisporangium sp. NPDC049457
AAACTCTCCAAACAATGTCTGAAGAACCATCCCGGCAGACACCCCGCACACAACATGCAGGATGCCAACCAAAGGAAAACCATCCCCACACCCACAACCAAAAGGGGCGCGGAAGACGGGAGTAATGCATATTCATGCACTGGCTTTTAACACACTGTTGAGTTCTCAAGAAACGGACGCGTACACCAGCCGGAAACCAGACCCACAGGGCCCGACCCCCGTCCGGGGCGTTCATTTCGTCTGCCTTCATTTTAGCCGACCCGGTCGATCAGAGCCAAATCGCGGTGTTACCCGCACTTGACTTCCAACCACCCGAACCATCTAGCATTCAGGCCGCCCCGTCTCCAGGGCAACCCCTCTAGCTTACACAGTCTGTCGCAGCTGCGCAAGCGAAGCTTCGAAGATCTTTTGGAGGGGTGTCGCCATCATGCTCCCGCCGCCGCGCACGTCTCAGCCACGTGAAGTGGTGAGCGGGTTGGTGGCCGGGCGATGCCGACGACAAAAGATTAGCAGCCCTGGCGCGGCCCTCGATCCAATACAGGCAACGATCGAGTAGAACCTTTTCGCGTATGGGGCAAGACCAGTACAACAACGGGTAGGACCGAAGAATCACGAGCGGATCGAGGCTGACCACCGTGAGCGAACGCAGGACACCCCGTGCGCTGGTGATGCTGCTGGTCGCGGCCGCGGCCGTGGTGGTGCTGGCCGGCATCAAGGCGGTCAACGCGATCGTCGGCCCCATCGTCCTGGCCCTGGTCCTGGTCGTTGCGGTCTCCCCGATCAGAAGCTGGCTCGTTCGCAGGCGGGCTCCCAGCTGGCTGGTCGTCGCCGTGCCGTTCTCCGCGGTGATCGTCGTCTTGATGGGCATGGTCGCGATCCTCACCACCGCCGTCGTCCAGATGGCCGTGCTGCTGCCGGACTATTCGGCCCAGTTCAACAAGCTGGTGGCCGACGCCCAGGCATGGGCGGCGGCGCGAGGCATCGCCCCCCAGGTGAACCAGGCCCTGCGGTCGCTGGACCCGGGAAAGATCTTCGAGGTCGCCCAAGGTCTGGTGAGCAGCGTGCTGGGCGTGGTGTCCAGCCTCTTCCTGATAGTGATCTTGCTGCTGGCGATGAGCCTGGACGCGCCGGTCACCTCGCGCATCATGGCCGCCGCCGCGGCGGAGCGGCCGGCGATCACCAAAGCGCTGTCGACCTTCGCCTACAAGACCCGCCGTTACCTGCTGGTGTCGACGATCTTCGGCCTGATCTGCGCGGCGCTGGACGTGGTCGCGCTGTACCTGCTGAGCGTGCCGCTCCCCCTGTTGTGGGGTGTGCTGGCGCTGATCACCAACTACATCCCGAACATCGGGTTCGTCATCGGGCTGGTGCCGCCCGCGCTGCTCGCCCTGCTGACGGGCGGCCTGCGGAGCATGATCCTGGTGATCGTGGCGTACATGGTGATCAACATCGTCGTGCAGTCGTTCATCCAGCCGAAGTTCCTCGGTGACGCGGTCGGGTTGAGCACCACGGTCACCTTCCTGTCGTTGATCATCTGGGCCACGGTGCTGGGACCGCTCGGGGCGCTCCTCGCGATCCCGCTCACTCTGCTGACCCGTGCCCTGCTGATCGACAGCGACCCCGACCTGAAGTGGTCGGGCGCGCTGGTCTCCGGCGAGATCCCCGCGGAACGGCCGGGTTCCTGATAGCCGGGCGCCTCCGCGCCCGCGTCAGACCGAGGCGCCGATCCGCGAGCGAGGAACCCCCGGACGGGACGCGAGCGAGGACCATCCGGTTCGGCGCGCACCCCAGGGCATGGCGGCGACGAGAACCGGCAGCAGCACCGCCGAGCTCATCGCCCACGGCGAGTGCAGATACCACCAGCGCACGTCGTCGAACTGGGTCAGATAGAGATACCCCACCCCGGCCCAGGTAGAGGTGCCGATGATGGCCGGCCAGGCGAACCTCGTCGGCCGCGCCACGAGGAACGGCATGAACCACATGAGGTACTGGGCGCCGAGCCTCGGCGTGACGACCATGAAGGCCAGCAGCAGCGCCGTGGTCAGGTCGATCGGATCGGCGCGCCGCCACAGGAAGCCGACCACGAGCAGCGTGCCGTAGATCGCCCACTGGCCGTAACGTGCGAGGTCGGCGTCGAGGGCCCACTCTCCACCGGTCTTGAGCGCGGTCCATCCCCATTCGCCGATGATGGGACGCACGTCGCCGATGGTCCGGATCACCTTGGGAAGCTGGTCGAGGGACGTGCCCGCGCCGATCGGCAGCGTCACGAGGAAGAAGATCGGCGCGACGCCGGTGGCGAAGAAGGCGTAGATGCGCGAGCGCAGGTCCGGCAGGAACAGCAGCATGCCGGGGACCAGCCAGATCGGCCAACTCTTGGCGCACAGCGCGAGGCCCATCAGCAGGCCGGCGACGATCGCGTTGCGGACGGGCCGGGACGTCCTGGCGTTCCTAGCCACGACGAAGGCGGCGACGCCGAACACCAGCGAGACCGGCTCGACCTGGCCGTGGATTGAGGCGACCAGCACCGCGAGAGGGTTGCAGGCGTACTGGAAGGCGCGCAGGCCGGTGTCCTTGCCGCCCGCCAGCTTGCCGACCAGGGGGATCAGGATGATGTCGGCCACCACGGTGACCAGGCGTCCGGCGATCTCCCATGGGATGTGCATCCACAGCAGCAGGCCGTAGACGTACGGGATCGTGGGCAGGAAGTGCCAGCCCCCGTTGCTTTCGAGCACGGGATCGCGGTGGGCGAGGATGGCGTCGCCTGCCGGTTTGAAGCTCTTCATGAAGTCCACGGGCTGCCAGGTGGATTTCACGGCCAAGATCATGATCAGGACGCGTACCGCGATGCCGACGGCGAGCGCGACGGTCAGCGACGGCCGCCAGCCCTTCCATTGGGCCACGATCGCCAGCACGACACCTGAGACGAGGACGCACCCCGTGAGAATTGCGTTGTCCATGACGCCCACTAGCCTGCCGGAACGCAGCCCATACCGACTACTCGGGTGGGAAAATTGCCACCATCTATCCAGGATTGATCACACAAAGAAGTGTTTTGACTCCTATGGGTGACATCAACAGTTAGATGGTCATTTCAACCCCCAGTCGAACGCCCCAACATCCGCAGGTGCCCCGCGTTGATGGTCCGAGGTGACCGCGCGCCGAAGGACCGGCATGATCCCGGCGGCGGCCTCGGCAGGGATGGTCCGGCGTCCGGGCGGGCCGCTGCCGGGACGGGCGGCCACCGGAGAATGCTTTCCCGTTGGCCGCCCGCCGATCAGGAGCCGGCGTGATCTGAGTGAACTGCCAGTCGTTCTGGGCGATGCCGCTGCACGCCGCCTGCACGCCGCCGCCGGGTCAGGGCCGGTCGCGTTTCACCGACCAGAACGCCAGCCGCGCGAGCCCGTTGGACCTGGCCCAGTCGCGGATCTGGGTCCACGTCGCCGGCGTGGTGGTCTCCTGCTGGTCGGACAGGCCGTTCATGCCGGAGATGCCCATGGCCGAACGTCACGATGGTCTTGATGCCGGGATTGTTCTGCTTGAGTTGAGGGGCGCGGCGAAGTTGCCCGGGCTGCCGTTGAAGCCGAAGGTGGTTACGGCGCCGGCGGGCAGGTCGGCGGGCAGGTCGAAGGCGACGCCCCAGCCGTTCAGCGGGCTCGATGTGCCATTGCTGATCGTGCACTAGCCCTCGAAGCCGCTGCCCCAGTCCTGCGGCTTGGTGAACGTCGCGGTGGCCGAGGCGGCCGAGGCCGGCGCGGTGGTCACTGGTCCACTCGCCTGCCTGGCGACATATGGTCGGCACGGTCAGTTGTCTCGGTATAACGTGACAACTCCCTGCGTTTATGGAGTTCAGCGGCATGTTCTTCGGCATCACCAACATCTGGGCCTACGTGATCGGCGCGTTCCTGATCATCCTGCTCCCCGGCCCCAACTCGCTGTACGTGCTGACGGTCGGGGCTCGACGCGGCGTGCGCACCGGCTATCGCGCGGCCTGCGGCGTCTTCGTGGGAGACAGCGTGCTGATGGTGCTGTCGGCGGCCGGGGTCGCCTCGCTGCTCCAGTCGACCCCGCTGCTGTTCAACGTGGTCAAGTACGCCGGGGCGGCCTACCTGGCGTGGCTGGGCTTCAACATGATCCGCGCCGCCGTGCGGTCGTGGCGCGGCAAGGGGGAACAGGAGACGCCGGGAGAGGCGGCGCCCGACCTCGCCGACCCGTTCAGGAAGGCTCTGACGATCAGCCTGCTCAACCCCAAGGCGATCTTGTTCTTCATCTCGTTCTTCGTGCAGTTCGTCGACCCGCATTACGGGGCGCCGGCGCTGTCATTCCTGATCTTGGGCGCGATCTGTCAATTCTTCAGCGTTATCTACCTGTCAACGCTGATTTTCGGCGGCGTGTATCTGGCCAACCAGTTCCGGCGGCGGCGCAGGCTGTCGGCCGGTCTCACCTCGGGCGTGGGGGCGCTGTTCCTGGCGTTCGGCGCCCGGCTGGCCACCTCCAGCCTCGGGTGACGGCCGAGGCCTCCTGCGGCACGTCCCCCGGTTGTCGTGCGCCTTCGGCGCGACGCTCACCAGCGACAGGAGCGGCGCGGCGCCGAGATCTCGGCGCGAACCCGGCCGGTGTTACGACCTGGGTGTGACACGATGAGAGTCAGCGAGCACCCGGGCCCACCGGTCGATGAGGGGGCGGCGAGCACGCAACCGCACGTCAATTAATGATCAAATTAAACGATCTTTTCTTGCATATGTACGTCTTACTCAGACATTGTGTACGGTGGGCCACCAACGGCCATAATTCGGTGTTTCAGCCGAGTTTCGACAATCCCGTTCCAGGGTAGGCGTCGAAGCTTTAGCGTCGGTCATCCAACGTCCTCCCTGGGAGAAGCATGAACGCTCCGCACTTCACCCTGCCGAGGATCACCGCGCTCGTCCGGCAGGCCGTGCCCCGGCTCCTCGAAGGCGTCGTCGCCCCGCTCGCGGTCTTCTACGCCGCCTTGGCCGTTCTCGGCCTGGACGGGGCGCTGGTTGCGGCGGTGGGCTGGGTGTACGCCGGCGTCCTGTGGCGGGTCGTGCGCCGCCGTCCGGTGCCCGGCACGATGATGCTGGCCGCCATCGCCATCACCGCCAGGGCGGCGCTCGGCTGGTGGACCGGCAGCGCCGTCGTCTACTTCCTCCAGCCCGAACTGGGCACCATCTGCATCAGCATGGCCTTCCTGGCCTCGGTCCGGCTGAACCGGCCCCTCGTGCAAAAGCTGACCTTGGACTACATCCACCTCCCCTCGGCCGTGCTGCGGCACGAACGGATGCGGCGCTTCTTCGCCCGCATCACGCTGCTGTGGGCCTTCGTGCTGCTGGCCAACTCGGCGGTCAGCATCTGGCTGCTGCTGCACCAGTCGATCGGCACCTACCTGCTGGTGCGCACGTCGGTGGTCGCGGTCATCAGCGGCGCCGCGGTCGGCGTCTCGATCTACGCGTTCCGCAGGGTGCTGCACCGCCTGCACGCCGACGCGCCCGCCCCCGCCATCACCGCCGGCTGACCTGACGGCCCCCGCCTCGCGGCCCCTCCCTCGCTCTCCGCTGAAGTCATCCGGAGCGATCCCGGGCGATCCAGGACTCCTGACGTCTCACCTGCGCTCACCAGGTACGCGGATGCGCATATATGGGCAAAGATGAGGGCGTTTCCGGCAAGGAGAGGACAGGACCATGGGGTGTGCACTCGTGACCGGCGCGTCGCGGGGTCTCGGCGCGGTCATCGCCGAGCGGCTGGCCACCGACGGCTGGAAGGTCGTCGTCAACTACGCCCACGACAGCGCGGGAGCGAACGCGGTCGCCGGGCGCATCGGCGACGCGGCGTACGTGGCGCGCTTCGACGTCACCGACGAGGACGAGGTGGCGGCGGGCATCGAGGACATCCGCCGGCGGGTCGGCCCGATCAGCGTCGTGGTGAACAACGCGACCGGGCCGCAGCCGATGATGCCGATCGAGAAGCAGACCTGGCAGGACCACCTCGACCAGCTCCGGTTCTTCGTCAAGGCGCCGCTGCTGCTCCTGCACGCCGTGCTGCCCGACCTGAAGGCCGCGGGCGGCGGGCGCGTCATCAACATCGGCAGCGAGGTCGCCGACCTCGGCAACACCGACTTCGGGCACTACGTGTCGGCGAAGGCGGCCATGCACGGCCTGACCCGCTCGTGGGCGCGCGAGCTCGGCCCGCTCGGCATCACCGTCAACACCGTGGAGCCGGGTTGGATACCGGTGGAGCGCCACGCGGGCGACGACTGGAGCGACTACCGCGACCGGCTCCCGCTCCGCCACATGGGCGTTCCCGCCGACGTGGCCGAGGCTGTCGCGTACCTGGCCTCCCCCGGCGCCGGCTTCGTCACCGGCCAGCGCCTGGCGGTGAACGGCGGCAACACCATGAGCTGAGGCCGCGGCGACCGGGGACCGCGGGTCCATATTTCATCAACTGTTGATTTCAACGATTGATGAGTTTACCGTGGAGTCACACATACGGACA
Organism: Sphaerisporangium sp. NPDC049457; assembly: GCF_055586705.1. NCBI lineage: Bacteria > Bacillati > Actinomycetota > Actinomycetes > Streptosporangiales > Streptosporangiaceae > Sphaerisporangium > Sphaerisporangium sp. NPDC049457. Next base: position 6,508 of record NZ_JBVJHR010000009.1, read on the forward strand.
GCGTCGCCGGGGAAGGGCGGGCCCCGTCCACCCGGCGGCACAGGGAGAGACGACCATGCTCATCTCCGACGGTGACCACCGGCCCGCCGGCCTGGAGCACCACCCCCTCATCCTCGCCTTCGACGACATCACGGCCGACCTGCTGCCGCTGGTCGGAGGCAAGGCGGCCAACCTCGGCGTGCTGACCCGGGCCGGGCTGCCCGTGCCGCCGGGGCTCTGCCTGACCACGTGGGCCTACCGCCGCGTCGCCGAGACCGCGGAGCTCGCGGAGGTGCTGGACGCGCTGACGCGCACCGCCCCCGGCGACACCGCCGCGCTGGCCGAGCTGGCCGGACGGGCGCGCGCCGCCGTCCTGGCCGCCCCCGTCCCGGACGACATCGCCCGCGCCGCGCGGGAGGCCGCCGACGGCCCTGTGGCGGTCCGCTCGTCGGCCACCGCCGAGGACCTTCCCAACGCCAGCTTCGCCGGCCAGCAGGACACCTACCTGAACGTGGTCGGCCCGGACGCGGTGCTCGACGCCGTACGCCGGTGCTGGGCCTCGCTGTGGACCGACCGCGCGGTCGCCTACCGCGCGGCGAACGGCATCGACCACGCCGCCGTGCACCTGGCCGTGGTGATCCAGCGCATGGTACAGGCCGAGGTCGCCGGGGTGATGTTCACCGCGAACCCGGTCACCGGCCGGCGCCGCGAGACGGTGATCGACGCCAGTCCCGGACTCGGCGAGTCGGTGGTGTCCGGCGGGGTCAACCCCGACCATTTCGTGGTCAGCCCGGACAAGAAGATCACCAAGCGGCTGCTCGGCGACAAGCTGACCGTGATCCGTTCGGTGGAGGGCGGCGGCACCGAGCGGGTCGGCCGGGAGGCAGCGGACGGCCCGTGCCTGACCGACGACCAGATCATCGCCCTGGCGAAGCTCGGGACACGGGTGGAGGACCACTACGGCTCACCCCAGGACACCGAGTGGGCGATCGACTCCTCCGGCGCCCTGTGGCTCACTCAGGCGCGGCCGATCACCACTCTCTATCCGCTGCCCGAGGCGCCCGCCGACGGCCTGCGGGTGTACTTCTGCTTCAGCCTGGCGCAGGGCCTGCACCGGCCGATCACTCCCATGGGGGTCTCGGCCTTCCGCACGCTGGCCGGCTCGGTCGCCGCCCTCTACGGCGCGCGCAACGGCCCTCTGCCGCTCGTGGAGCCGGGCATGCGCCTGTTCGGGGACGTCACCGGCGTGATGCGCAGCCGCGTGGGGCGCGCCATCGTGCCCCGGCTGCTCGACTTCATGGAGGCACGCTCGGCGGTCGTGCTCCGCGGCCTGTTCGACGATCCACGGCTGAGCGTGACCCACCGTTCGCCGCTGCCGGCGGTGCGCCGGCTGGGCCGCATCGCGGCCAGGTACCGCATACCGGTGCGCATCATCCAGGCCGTGCGCGATCCCGAGACCTCCCGCCGGCGCATCGCCTGGGTGGGCGACCGGCTGCGCGAGCGGCTGGCGCTCGCGGAGGGCGCCACGGCGGCGCAACGGCTGGACCACGTGGAACGCTGCCTGGGCACCCAGGTGGTGCCGATGATCCCGCACATCGTCCCTGGCCCGATCGCCGGCTTCCTGATGATGGGCCTGGCCGCCCGCCTGCTGCGGGGACGCACCAGGCCGGGCGAGCTGCCGACCGTGCTGCGCGGGCTGCCGCACAACGTCACCACCGAGATGGACCTGGCCCTGTGGCAGGCGGCCGCCCGCATCCGGGCCGACGAGCCCTCCGCCCTCGCGCTGAGCGGCCCGTCGCTGCCGGAGGGCGAACTGCCCGCCGTGCTGCGCGAGGAGCTGGACGGCTTCCTCGCCCGCTACGGCCACCGGGCCGTGGCCGAGATCGACGTGGGCATGCCCCGCTGGCGGGACGACCCGTCGCACGTGCTCGGCGTGCTCGCCAACTACCTGCGGCAGGACGACCCCGCGCTGGCCCCCGACGCGCAGTTCGCCCGGGTGGCGCGCGAGGCGGAGGCGATGATCGACACGCTGGCCCGCCGCGCCGGCGGCCTGCGGGGGCGCGTCGTCCGCTTCGCGCTGGGGCGCACGCGGGAGCTCGCCGGCGCCCGGGAGATGCCCAAGTACAACTTCATCGTGGCCCTCGGCGAGATGCGCGGGCACCTGGCGGCGGTCGGCGGCGAGCTGGCCGGGCGCGGGCTGCTGGAGGAGCCCGGCGATGTGTTCATGCTGAGCATCGCCGAGGCCCGCGCCGGGCTCGCCGGCGCCGACCAGCGCGCGCTCGTCCGGACGCGGCGCGCGACCTACGAGCGGGAGCTGCGCCGCCGGCACATCCCCCGCGTCATGCTGTCGGACGGCACCGAGCCGGAGGCGGTCGGCGCCGCCACGCCCGTCGAGGGCGCCCTCACCGGCACTCCGGCCTCGCCCGGCACGGTGACCGGCACGGCGCGCGTCATCCTCGACCCGGTGGGCGCCCACCTGTCGCCCGGGGAGATCCTCGTCGCCCCGTCCACCGACCCGGGCTGGACGCCGCTGTTCCTCACGGCGGGGGGCCTGGTGATGGAGATGGGCGGGGCGAACTCCCACGGCGCGGTGGTGGCACGCGAGTACGGCATCCCCGCGGCCGTCGGGGTCCCCGACGCCACCACGCGCATCGCGACCGGCGACGTGATCACCGTCGACGGCACCACCGGTTCGGTCAGCCTGGCCGATCCGCCCGCCTGACCCGTCGAAGCCGGGCCGCCGTCAGGAGACCAGGCCGGCGAGGAAGCGCCGGGTGCGCTCGGCGTCGTCCCCGTCGGCGAACGTGGCGGCGGCGAAGTCGGTCACGCCGAGTGCGGCCAGGTCGGCGATCTGGGCGGCGACCTCGTCCTCCTCGCCCACGATCGCCACGTCGCCGGGGCCCGCCGCGCCCTCCCGGTCGAGCATCGCACGGTAGGAGGGGAGCTTGCCGTAGATGGCGAAGACGTCCGAGGCGCGCTCCCTGGCGGCGTCCTTGTCCCCGGTGACGGCGACCGGCAGCGCGCACACGATGCGCGGGGCCGGGCGTCCGGCCTCCCGGGCGGCCTCGGTGATGGCCGGGACGACGTGCTCGGCGACGGTCTTGGGCCCGGTCATCCACAAGATCGTGCCGTCCGCCCGCTCTCCGGCCAGGCGCAGCATGCGGGGCGCGAGCGCGGCGATCAGCACGGGCAGTTCCCCCTCCGCGCGCGGGGTGCCGAGGGCGATGTGCGCCCGGAGGGTGTCGCCGTCGAAGTCGGCCTGCTCGCCGCGGAGCAGGGGGACCAGCACCGACAGGTACTCGCGCATGTGGCGCGCCGGCTTGTCGTAGTCGTAGCCGTACATGTCCTCGATGACGAGCCGGTGGGACAGCCCCACGCCGAGCGCGAGCCGCCCGCCGAGGGCCAGGTCGGTGGTGAGCGCCTGCTGGGCCAGGACGGCCGGGTGGCGGGGGTAGGTCGGCACGACGGCGGTGCCGAGTTCGATGTCCGGCACCCTGGCGCCCGCGACCGCGAGCGCGGTGAGGGCGTCGAGCCCGAAGATGTTGGAGACCCAGGCCGAGGCGAACCCCGCGTCGGCGGCGCGGGCGATCCTCTCCTCCAGCTTGGCGATCGCGTCCGGCCCCGAGGGCTCGTTGAGGTACAGCCCGATGCGCATCGTCCGTCCGTCCGTTCCGAGATACCGAATTTCATTCTGTTCGTGTGCGCTCATCGTACGCATGCGCGCCCGTCGGAGCGACGCGGATCGGCCGCCGATCCCGCGCCGTGCCGGACTGCGGATGATCGGTAGAGTGACGGGGATGCGGAGTGTCGCGGCGTGCGGTCTGGTCCTGGCGCTGGCCTGCGCCTGCGGCGGCGCCGAGCCGTCCTTCGAACAGGCCGCGAAGTTCCTGCGCGACGACGCCGCCGCGCTGAGCCGGCTGTCGCTGCCGGGCAAGTCCGTGGCCCTCACCCGCGACACCGCCGGCTGCCCGGCCGGCACCGCGCGCAGCGTCTATACCCTCACCGGTGACCTTCCCCCGGACTCCGGAGCCCAGGGCCAGTCGACCGTCACCGCCATCCTGGCCTCGGAGCTCCACCGCATGGGCTACCAGGAGGGCGAGAGCGCGCAGGAGCGCTTCGGGGTGAACGTCAGCGTGCTGAAGAAGGAGTCCCTCGGCATCGTGTTCACCGTCACCGTGCGCCCCGACCGGCCGAACGTCGAGGTCACCGGCAGAACGGCCTGCGCGTCCTGACCGCCGGGCGGCCTTCCCTGCAAGCCCGGCCGGCGTCTCGCCCGGCGGGTCCGGCGGGCCCGGCGGGCGGCGGATGCGCACCCCGCCGCGGCCGCCCGCCGCTGGACGGCCGGGCACGGCGCCGTTCGCGATTTGCGCGTACGGAGATCGGCGGTAAGGTGGGAAACACCGACGCGGGGTGGAGCAGCTCGGTAGCTCGCTGGGCTCATAACCCAGAGGTCGCAGGTTCAAATCCTGCCCCCGCTACCACGAAGGCCCTGGCCGCCGAGAAATCGGCGGCCAGGGCCTTTTGTCGTCCCCGGGCTCGCGTCCCTTCCCGCCCGCCGCGTGTCCCGGGCCGCCCGCCGCGTGCGTCGCCCAAGGCCTCCTCCTCCGTCTCGCCGTGCGCCGATCCGGGCGGGGAGGTCGCGGACTCGCCGCAGGGCGCCCTCGGACACCGACCCGGCCGATCGGCGCGGACCGGAAGGACGCACGGCGGCCTCTCGCCGATTCCAGGGGGTGCCCGAACGGCGGGGGTGACGATACGATGTGCTCTGTTCCGTCTATCAAACCAACGTTCCAAATAATGGAATAGGCGATGGCTGATCTTCGTAGTTCACACTGGTACGCCGGCGATGACCGAAACGCCTATATTCACCGGGCCTGGATGCGCCGTGGCGTGCCCGGCACCGCGTTCGAGGGGCGGCCGCAGATCGCGATCGCCAACTCCGCCTCCGACCTGACCCCCTGCAACAGTCACCTCAACGAGGTGGCCGAGAGCGTCAAGCAGGGCATCTGGGAGGCCGGCGGGGTGCCGCTCAACCTTCCGGTGGTGTCGCTCGGCGAGACGCAGGTGCGCCCCACCGCGATGCTGTGGCGGAACATGGCGGCGATGGCCACCGAGGAAATGCTGCGCGCCAACCCCATCGACGGCGTGGTGCTGCTCGGCGGCTGCGACAAGACCATTCCGTCGCTGCTGATGGCCGCGGCGTCGGTGGACCTGCCGGCGGTGGTCGTGCCCGGCGGCCCCATGCTGACCGGCACCTTCCGGGGAGTGCCGCTGGGCTGCGGCACCGACGTGTGGCGGCTGAGCGAGGAGGTCCGCGCCGGCACGCTGTCGCAGCAGGCGTTCATGGACTCCGAGTCCTCGATGATCCGCAGCCGGGGGCACTGCAACACGATGGGCACCGCCTCCACCATGGGCCTGCTCGCCGAGGCCCTCGGCACCACCCTTCCCGGCACCGCCGGCCTGCCCGCCCCCGACAGCAGGCTGCTCGCCCGCGCGCACGAGACCGGCCGCCTGATCGTCGAGATGGTCGCCGAGGAGCGCCGGCCCAGCCAGGTGCTGACCAGCGGCTCGTTCCGCAACGCGATCATCGCTCTGGCCGCCCTCGGCGGGTCGACCAACGCCGTGGTGCACCTGCTGGCGATCGCCGGGCGCCTCGGCGTCCCGCTCGGGCTGGACGACTTCGACGCCATCGGCGCCGGCGTGCCGCTGCTGGTGGACCTGCAGCCCGCCGGGCGGCACCTGATGGAGGACTTCCACCGCGCGGGCGGCCTGCACGCCGTGCTGCGCGAGGTGGCGGACCTGCTGGACCAGGACGCGATCACCGTCACCGGCCGTCCGCTGGTCGACTACCTTCCCGAGGCGCAGATCTGGGACCACGAGGTCATCCGGGCCCGCGGCGAGCCGTTGCAGGCGGAGGCCGGCATCGCCGTGCTCCGCGGCAACCTGGCCCCCGACGGGGCGATCATCAAGCCCGCGGCCGCCTCCCCCCACCTGCTGCGCCACCGAGGACGCGCGGTCGTCTTCGACTCCATCGAAGACTTCCACGCCCGCATCGACGACCCTGAGCTTGACGTGGACGCCGACTCGGTGCTGGTGCTGCGCGGCTGCGGGCCGAAGGGATATCCCGGCATGCCGGAGGTGTCGAACATGCCGCTGCCCGCCAAGCTGCTCAAGGAGGGCGTGCGCGACATGGTGCGGGTCTGTGACGGGCGCATGAGCGGCACCGCGTACGGGACGGTGGTGCTGCACGTGGCCCCCGAGGGCGCCTCCGGCGGCCCGCTGGCCCGGGTCCGCACCGGCGACTGGATCACCCTGGACGTGGAGGCGAGGCGCATCGACGTCGACGTGCCCCAGGAGGAGTTCGACCTGCGGGCGCCGTCGCAGGCGATGATCGACGGCCTGGCCCGGCCCCGCCGCGGCTGGGAGGACCTGTACGTGCGCACCGTCATGGGCGCCGACACCGGTGCCGACCTGGACTTCCTGGCCGGGTCCAGCGGACACGAGGTGTCGCGCGAGTCGCACTGACACGGGCGAGGTCGCTCGTCCTCACCGGGAGGGGTGGACGAGCACCTTGCTCGCCTTGAGCCTGCCCTCGGCGAGCGCGCGGAAGGTCGCGGGGGCCTCGTCGAGGCCGACGCGGCCCTCGATCAGCGGCTCCAGCTCGGCGGCGTGCGCCGCCGCCCACACGGCGGTGTCGCGGAACCCGGCCTCGTCGTAGGTGAAGCTGCCCAGAATGGTGCGCTCTTCGGTGCTCACGGCGTACGCGGCGATCTCGACGCGGGGCGACGCCATGCCGAGCAGGACGACGCGCGCGCCCAGCCCGGACACCTCGAAGGCGTCCTGCAGCGTGCGGGCCGAGCCGACGGCGTCGATCACCACGTCGGCCGGTCCGCCGAGGACGGCCCTGACGCCGGCGGCGGACCGGTCCACCGGGTCAATTGCGGTGAAGCCGAGCCTGGTCAGCAGGTCGCGGCGCGCGGGGTCGAGCTCGCCCACCACGACGCGGGCGTCGCCGGCGCGGCGGACGGCGAGCGCCACGGCCTGCCCGATGGGGCCGCCGCCGATCACGTACACCTTGTCGCCCGCGGCGAGGGCGGCGCGCTCCACGGCGTGGTGGCCGACGGCGAGCGGCTCGACCAGGCCGCCGATGTCCGGCGGGGTGCCCTCGGGCAGCGGGACGAGGTTGCGGGCGGGGGCCGTCATGCGCTCGGCGAACGCCGCGCTGATGTCCGGCTGGACGCCGATCACCCGGCGGCCGGGGCAGCGCTGCGGCGTGCCGGCCGCGCAGGCGGCGCAGCGCCCGCAGCCGATCACCGGGTTGACCGTGACCAGGGTGCCGGGACGGCAGGCGCCCGTCGGGTCGGCGAGCACCCGGCCGACCGTCTCGTGGCCCATGACCTGCCCCGGATGCCGGCGCCCGTTCTCGCCGGTGTAGCCGTGCAGGTCAGAGCCGCAGATGCCGGTGGCGAGGATCTCCAGCAGCGCCTCGCCGGGACCGGGGCCGGGGTCGGGGCGGTCCTCGACCGCCATCTCCCAGGGCCCGTGGAACACCAGTGCGCGCATGTCGCCTCCGTCAGGTCGGGATCGGTCACCGCCGCGGATCCACGTGGATCTTGGGCGCGGGCCCCCAGGCGGGCGGGCGGCGGCCGGCCAGCACGCCGGCCACCTCCTCCAGGGGCACCGTCGCGGCCACCAGCGGGCGCGGGTCGACCACGCCCGAGGCGTACAGCCCGATGGCGTCGGCCATGCCGCCGAAGGCGCTGAGCACCCCGACGACGGTCACGTCCTTCAGCACGACGGCGCGGCTGTCGACCGCGCTGGGCTCGCTCGACAGGCCGATGAACACCACCCGCCGCCCCGGTTCGACCAGGTCCACGGCGAGGGCGGGCAGGGCGGGCGCGTTGGAGGCGTCGATGACGGCGTCGTAGCGCAGCCCGGGCAGCGTCTCGCGGGTCCACACGTGCGCGAACCCGAGCGAGCGGGCGAAGGCCAGGGACGGGCCGGCGAGGCCGAGGAGGTGGACCTCCGCGCCCTGGGCGGCGGCGATCAGCGCGGCCAGCAGCCCGATCGCGCCCGGGCCCATGACCAGCAGCCGCTCCCCCGGCGCGAGGGCCGCGCCGCGCACGGCGCGCAGCGCGTTGCCGCCGGGCTCGGCGAGGGCGCCGAGCGCGGGGTCCATGCCGTCCGGCAGGGGGTGCAGCGCGGTCACCGGGACGGGCAGCCGCTCGGCGAGGGCGCCGGGCCACCCGTTGCGGATGCCGACCTCGTACCGGTCCGCGCACACGTGGCGGCGCCCGCTCGCGCAGCGTTCGCAGCGGCCGCAGCCGAGCATGGTCTCGCCGGTGACCCGGCGGCCGAGCCAGGACGGCTCGACCCCGTCGCCGAGAGCGCGCACGATCCCCGACCACTCATGCCCTATGCGGACCGGGTAGCCGGCCTGGCCGGTGTGCAGGTAGGACATGTGGCCGGTGAAGAACTCGACGTCGGTGCCGCACACCCCGGCCCGCTCGACCTCGACGACGACCTCGCCGGGACGCGGCTCGGGCGGCGCGACGTCGCGCACGCCGGCCTCGCCGGGCCCGGTGACGACGAAGGCGCGCATGCCTACCGGACCCGCGGGACGCGCGGGCGGCGGCCCGGCCGGAAGGGGAGCGCGCACGGGAGACCGGCGCGAGGGCGGCGGCCGGGGCCGGCGGCCCGTCCGCCGGTCACCGGGCGGCCTCGCGCTCGGCGACCATGGCGCGGATGGCCGGCACCTGCGCGACGAGGCGGTCGAGCGGGGTGCGGTAGGCCGGGGCGGAGACGCTGACCGCTCCGCTCGGCACGGTCGGCGAGGTGAGGAAGGCGGGGACCGCGACACAGACGATGCCGGGCTCGTTCTCCTGGTCGTCGACGGCGTACCCCCGTTCGCGGGTGGCGCGCAGCTCGGCGGCCAGGGCTCGCGCGGTGGTCAGCGTGTTGGCGGTGCGGCGCTCCAGCGCGCGCCCGCCGGCCCAGGCGGTGACGGCGTCGTCGTCGGGCAGCGCGTGGGCGAGGAGCATCTTGCCGACGGCGGTGCAGTGGGCGGGGTTGCGCCCGCCCACTGTGGAGGTCAGCTTGACCGCGCCGTGCGGCGAGTCGGCCTTGGACCGGTAGACCACCGTCGCGCCGTCCAGGATCGCGTAGTGCGCGGTCTCGCCGTAGCGCTCGGCCAGGGCGTGCAGGAGCGGCCCGACGCGCACGTGGTCGGGGCGGGCCTCGTGGTGGGCGAAGGCCAGGCGCAGGAACTCGTCGCCCAGCACGTAGTGGCCGCGGCTGTTCTTGGCGGCGAAGCCGAAGCGCGACAGCGAGGCCAGCGCGCGGTGCACGGTCGGTTTGGGACTCGCCGCCACGCGCGCCATCTCTTCGAGCGCGATGCCCTCGGGATGACGTGCCAGCTCGGCGAGGATGGCGAGGACGCGGTCGGCGCCGACGAGACGCCGCGCGTCTTCGATCTCGGTGCCGCCGTCCTCAGCCACATTCCATATCGTAGACCAGCATTTCACTATTCGGAATTGACTCGCCTGGATGTCGTCGCCGGGATCCGCCGGGACGGGACGGCGACGCGGACCAGGTCCTCGGCGACCACGATCTCGCCGGGGAAGTGGCGGGCGGCCTGGGCGCCGAAGTGCGCCGGGTCGCTGTAGCGCTGGGAGAAGTGGGTCAGCACCAGGCGCCGCACCCCGCACTCGCGGGCCACGCGGCCGGCCTCCCCCGCGGTCAGGTGGCCGAAGTCGCGCGCGAGCCGGGCGTCCTCGTCCAGGAACGTCGACTCGATCACCAGCAGGTCGGCGCCCTCGGCCAGGGCGAAGACCTCGTCGCAGAGCCGGGTGTCCATGACGAACGCGAACCGCTGCCCCCGGCGCGGCACGCTGACCTCCTCCAGCGTCACCGCGCGCCCGCCGGCCCGTACGACGCCCTCGCGCTGCAGCTCGCCCACGCGCGGGCCGGCGACGCCGCGCTCGCGCAGCCGGTCGGGCAGCATCCGGCGCCCGTCGGGCTCGACCAGCCGGTACCCGAACGCCGGCACCGGGTGGTCGAGGGGACGCGCCTCGATCACGCCGAACCGGCCTTCGGCGATCACCCCGGGCCCCTGGACCGGCTGGGCGATCACGGTGGCCGCCTCGTGGTAGGAGCTCGCGTGGCGCAGCCGGGCGAAGTACTCCGCGCCCGCCGCGGGGAAGTGGGCGTACACCGGGTGCGGCACGCGGTCCAGGGAGATGCGCTGGATCACCCCGGGCACCCCGAGGCAGTGGTCGCCGTGGAAATGGCTGATCAGGATGCGGTTCACGTCGGTCGCGGCGACCCCGGCCATTATCATCTGCCGCTGAGTGCCCTCACCCGGATCGAACAGCAGCCCCAGGCCGTCCCAGCGCAGCAGGTAGCCGTTGTGGTTGCGCCGCCGGGTGGGCGTCTGACTGCCCGTCCCGAGCACGACCAGCTCGCGCGATGACACCGCCGGCCCTCACAGGTGCTCGGCGAGGAACCGGGCCGTCTCGGCGACCGCCTGTGAGACGTACGGCTCGGTGTCGTACAGGTCGATGTGCTGCTTGGCGTCCAGCCAGACGATCTCTTTGGGCTCGCCCATGCGCTTGTAGGCCTCCTCGGCGCCCTCGGGGGAGCAGAAGCGGTCGACGACGCCGTGCACGATGAGGCCGGGCTTGGGCGACAGGAAGTCGGCGCCCATCATGTTGTCCACGGTGATCAGCTCGCGGATCGACGCCCTGGTCACCTCGTTCTCCCACGAGGGCGCGGCCGACCGCTCGGTGCCGTAGTAGGCGAACGGCTCGTCCCCCGGCATGGCCGCCTCGCCGGACTCGGCCACCGCCGGGAGGTACTCGACCTCGCCGCCCTGGTCCTGCCGTTCGAGCACCTCGGTGAAGGACGCCAGCGCCCGTTGGTACCCCTGCTCGGACATGCCCGCCCGCATGGCGTAGGGGTCGTTGTAGGCGCCCGCGATGCCGACGAAGACCTTCACCCTGGGGTCGAACGCCGCGAAGCGCAGCGCGTAGCCGGCGCCGAGGCAGACGCCGACGACGCCGACCCGCCCGGCGTCGACCATGGGCAGGCCGCGCAGGAAGGAGACGGCGGCGCGCAGGTCGCGCAGTTTGCCCTGCGGATCCTCGTGCCGCCGGGGCAGGCCCCCGGAGGCGCCGAAGTTGCGGTGGTCGAAGGCCAGGGTGACATGGCCGGCGTCGGCGAGCCGGGAGGCGTACAGCCCGGTCACCTGCTCTTTGACGCCGGTGAACGGGCCGGTGAGCACCAGCGCCGGATGGGGCCCGTCACCGGAGGGGACGCGCAGGTCGCCGGCGAGCGTGACGTCGTCGGCGCTGAACTGGACGTGATCGGCCATGCCGTAAGTCAACCGCATGACGGCCCTCCCGCGCGCCTCCCTCTCACTCCAGCCAGCGGCCGAACCAGTCGGCCACCGCCTCCATGAAGGCGATCTTGTTGGCCTTGCGGAGGGTCTCGTGGCCCTCGTCCTCGAACAGCAGGTAGCGGCACGGGACGCCGCGCGCGGTGGCCGCGGCCACGACCTGCTCGGCCTCGTGGACCGGGACGTTGGTGTCCTGGGCCCCGTGGACGACCAGCAGCGGCGCGGCCAGCCGGTCGAAGGAGTGCAGCGGCGACAGCGCCCGCAGCAGCTCGTGGTCGGCCACCGGGTCGCCGTACTCGGTGACGGCCGCCGCGGCGATCCACGGTTCCGTGCGGGCGTAGAAGGTGGCGAAGTCGGCCATGCCGCACACGTCGACCCCGGCGCGGAACAGCTCGGGGTAGGTCACCAGCGCGGCGAGGGTGAGATAGCCGCCGTAGGAGCGGCCCATGCACGCCACCCTGGCCGGGTCGGCGACCCCGGCCTGGACGAGGTAGCCGACGCAGTCGGCGACGTCGTCGATGGCGTGGAAGCGCAGCGCGTGGTTGTCGGCGTCCTGGAAGGCGCGTCCGAAGCCCGACGAGCCGCGCACGTTGGGCGCCAGCACGCTGACGCCCGCGGCCAGCAGCCGCTGGAACAGCGGGTTGAACGTCGGCCGCTCCTGGCTCTCCGGGCCGCCGTGCAGGTGGATCGCGCACGGCCCGGCGCCGGGGCCGGCGCGGTACAGCCAGCCGGTGAGCTCCAGGCCGTCCCTGGCCGGGAAGCGCACCAGCTCGGCGTGGATCCGGTGGGGCAGCGGGTCGTCCCCGGCCACCCGGTGGTACGAGCCGGTCGCAAGGTCGCACAGCAGCACGTGGGACGGCGCGTCGGGCGACTCCCCCGCCATGACGGCCAGCGACCCGTCCAGGGACAGCCGCACCGAGCCGACCACGTCCACCGGCGGCGGCGGGAGCGGCCGGACGCCGCCCTCGATCAGGTCGGCGACCTGCAGCTCGGAGCGGCCGGCGACGTTCCAGGCCAGCAGCGCGACGGTGCCGTCCATGCTGACCGCGAACCGGTCGAGCTCGGCGTCGGGACGCTCGGCGACGACCTGCGGGGCGCCGCCCACCGGCATGGCGATCAGCGCGCTGCGGTCGCGGCCGGCGTTGGAGCGGATGTAGGCCACCTCGCCGTCCGGGGACAGCGAGCCGAGGTCGGTCGTGGGCGGCAGCAGCGGCCGCTCCTCGCCGAACGGAAGGTCGGCGACCGACATCTCGCGCATCCCGCGCGGGCCGTGGCGCAGCAGGGCGCGGCTGTGGTCGCGGCTCACCGCGCTCGGCCACATCAGCGGCCCGGCCGCGATGGTGTCGCGGTGGCCGAGGCCCGCGTCGATGAGCACCGCCTCGGTCGCCCCGGAGGCGGACAGCTCGGCGACCAGCAGCGTCGAGCCCTGCCCGGTCCAGCGGACGAACACCGCCGAGCCCTGGGCCGGGGCGCCGCCCGTGCCGGCGGGGCCGGCGAGCAGGCGGCGGTCGGCGCCGTCCGGCCGCACCGCCCACACCTGGGTGTGCTCTCCCCCGCCCGGCGACACGGTGACGGCCAGCCACTCGCCGTCGGGCGACCACAGCACGTCGCCGACCGGCTCGGGGCCGGTGTCGACCACTCGCGCGCGCCGGGCCCCCTCGCGGGTGAGCGGCTGGACCCAGACGCGCGGGGAGCCGTCGCGGTCGCTGACGTACGCGACGGCCTTGTTGTCGGGGGACAACGCGGGGGACCGGCAGGTCCATGAGATGTCGACGGTCAGACTCCTTGTGCTTGCAGCCACAATTCCAGGAGTCCAAGCTGCCACAACGCGTTGGCTCCCAGGGTCGTTCTGTGCTCGCCGGGCGCGGCGAGCAGCTTGTCCACCATGTCGGGACGGAACAGCCCGCGCGAGCGGGCGGCCTGCCCGGTGAGGGCGTCGCGGACCAGTTCGAGGAACGGCCCGTGGATGTGGCGGATGGCCGGGACGGGGAAGTAGCCCTTGGGCCGGTCGATGACCTCGTCGGGGACCAGGCCCCGCGCGGCAGCCTTGAGCACTCCCTTGCCGCCGGAGGCCAGTTTGAGCTCGGGCGGGCAGGTGGCGGCCAGCTCCACCAGCTCGTGGTCGAGGAACGGCGTGCGGGCCTCCAGGCCGAACGCCATCGTCATGTTGTCCACCCGCTTGACCGGGTCGTCGACCAGCATGACGCCGGTGTCCAGGCGCAGCACGGCGTCCAGCGCGGTGTCGGCGCCGGGCGTGGCGAGGTGGCGGCGGACGAAGTCGGCGCTGACGTCCTCACCGGCCAGGTAGCCGGGCTGGAGGACCTGGGCCAGGTCCTCGTGCGGCCGGTCGAAGAAGACCTTCGCGTAGGCGTCGGCGGCGGCGTCGCGCGCCACGTTCTCCAGCGGCGGGTACCAGTCGTAGCCGGCGAACACCTCGTCGGCGCCCTGTCCGGACTGCACCACCTTGACGTGCCGGGACACCTCCTGCGCGAGCAGGTGGAAGGCGACGCAGTCGTGGCTGACCATCGGCTCGCTCATCGCCGCCACGGCCCGTTCGAGTGACGGCAGCAGCCGCGGGTCGTCGACCATGATGCGGTGGTGGTCGGTGCCGAACCGCCGGGCGACCAGGTCGGAGTAGGCGAACTCGTCTCCGGACTCGCCGCCCGCCGCACGGAAGCCGACGCTGAAGGTGGCCAGGCCCCGCTGCCCCTCGCCGGCCAGCAGGGCGACGATCAGGCTGGAGTCCAGGCCGCCCGACAGCAGCACGCCGACCGGCACGTCGGCGACCATGCGCCGCCGTACGGCGGCGCGCAGAGCGTCCAGCACGGCCTCGCGCCACTCGTCCGGGCCCATCTCGTCCCGGCCCGCTCGCAGCACGTCGAGCTGCATCTCGCCGCTGCCGGGGGCGCCGCCGGACGGGCGGGTGTAGGGCGGGTCCCAGTAGCGGTCGTCGCTGGACGTGCCGTCGGGCTCGATGGTGCGGACCGTGGCGGGCGGCAGCTTCCGCACGCCGGTCAGGATGGTGCGGGGCGGGGGCACCACCGAGTGGAAGGTCATGTAGTGGTGCAGCGCCACCCGGTCGATGTCGGTGGGCACTCCCCCGCCGGCGAGCAGCGCGGGCAGGGTGGAGGCGAAGCGCAGGCGGGACGCGTCCTGGGTGACGTAGAGGGGCTTGATGCCGAGCCGGTCGCGGCCGAGGACGAGCCGGCCGGTGTCGCGCTCGGCGACTGCGAAGGCGAACATGCCCTTGAAGCGGTCGACGCAGCGCGGCCCCCAGTGACGGTAGGCCTTGAGCAGGACCTCGGTGTCAGACGTGGAGAAGAAGCGGTACCCCTCCGCCAGCAGCACCTCGCGCAGCTCCCGGTAGTTGTACAGGCAGCCGTTGAACACCCCGGTGAGCCCGGCCTCGGCGTCCACCATGGGCTGGGCGCCCCGGTCGGACAGGTCGATGATCCTCAGCCGCCGGTGGCCGAGGGCGACCGGGCCGAGGGACCAAAGGCCGGTGCCGTCCGGCCCGCGGTCGGCCATGGTGGCCGTCATCCGCTCGACGGCGCCGATGTCGGCCGTGCGGCCGTCGAAGCGGATCTCACCGCTGAATCCGCACATCAGAGGACCTCCCGCATGAGCCAGGTGTCCTTGGCCCCGCCGCCCTGCGAGGAGTTGACGATCATGCTGCCGTGCGGGGCGACGCGGGTCAGCGCGGCTTGCGGGACGACCGGCCGCTCGCCGAGGAACACGAACGCGCGCAGGTCCACCGCGTGCGGGCGCAGCCGCTCGCCGTCGAAGGTCGGATGGGTGGACAGGGCGATCGTCTCCTGGGCGACCCACCGCTCGGGCTCGGCGAGGATGCGCTCGCGAACCTCCTCCAGCTCGCGCGCGGAGGCGAGCCCACCGATGATCACCCCTTGGCCGCCGTAGCCGTCCACCGGCTTGACCACCAGCTCCGGCAGGCGGTCGAGCACCTGCTCGCGGTCTTCCGGCTCGCGGCACAGGTAGGTGGGGACATTGGCGAGCAACGGGCGTTCTCCCAGGTAGTAGTCGATGAGGCGGGGCACGTAGCGGTACAGGCTCTTGTCGTCGGCGAGCCCGTTGCCGGGCGCGTTGGCCAGGGTGAGCGCGCCGCGCTCGACGGCGTCGAGCAGCGCGTCGCCGAGCGGGCCGCCCAGCAGGTCGTCCTCGTCGATCCTGCGGTAGAGCACGTCGACCCGCCGCCCGGCGGCGTACACGACGCCGTCGCGCACCGACAGATCGCCCGGCTCGGCCAGGACGGCGTCCATCTCCTCGGCGAGGGCGCGGTGCTCGTAGTAGGCGGGGTCGCTCGGCCCCGAGGTCACCACGCCGAGGGCGGGGGCGTCCGCCGGGGACGCCGCGAGCAGCGCCCCGCGCAGCAGCGCCGCGGAGCCTTCGGGGTCGAGGACGCCGTCGCGGTCGAGTTCGGGGAGCGTGTGCAGCGCCGTGCGGCGGTTGCCCACCGCGTAGCCGATGCCGGAGGGCACTCTGAGGTTGTCCTCCAGGACGACCCAGCGTCCGGCCCCGTCGCGGGCGACGTCCAGGCCGGCGACCGTGCACCTGGTCGCGGCGCTGTGCACCCGCCGGCCGGCGGCGCGGTAGCCGGGGGACTCGTCGACGATCCACGCCGGGAGCACCCGGTCCTTGATCGCCTCGCGTCTGCCGTACACGTCGCGCAGGAACGCCTCCAGCGCGCGCACCCGCTGGGGCAGGCCCTCGCTGATCTTGGCCCAGTCGTCGCCCGCGATCAACCGCGGCACCAGGTCCAGCGGCATCTTGCGTCCGCCGCCCGCGCCGTCCCGGTCGAGCGCGCCGCCTTCCCCTCCCTCGGCGCCGTCGACGCGGAAGGCCATGCCGGTGCGCTTCATGTAGTCGTCGCGCACGGCCTCGCGCCTGCGCAGCTCGGCGGAGCCGAGCTTGTCCAGCACCTGGACGATGGGCTGGTACGGCTCGCGCACGATGCCCTCGATCACGGCCTCGTCCTGCACGGCCCGGTAGTCGTCGAGCAGCTCGGTGCTCAGGCGCGGGGAGGGCCCGCCGAACTCGGCCTGCCAGCCGTCGGACCTGGTCACGGCGACCAGCCGGTCGACCACGTCGGCCAGGGTGCCGCCGTGCGCGATGATCTGCCGCTGGCGCTCGGCCGAGCTTCCCCGGCCGAGCGCGTACTCGGCCAGCGTGGTGACCGACTCCCAGTCGCCGGTCGCCTCCAGCTGGGGACGCAGGCCGTCGAGCATGCGCCTGATGACCTCGCCCACGGGCCGCGGCGTGCCGTCCGCCGGGTCGACGAGGAGGCCTTCCAGGCCCGAGCGGGCGGACCGCCAGGTGGCGGCCCGCACCAGCTCCATGGGCACCTCGTGCTGGACGGGCCCCTCGTTCTCGATGGCGTCCAGCTCGCGCATGACCACCGCGCGGAAGACGCCGGCCAGCAGCACGACGTCCTCCACCCGGGGGCAGGCGTCGCACATGCGCATCTCGACCGTCGGCAGGTGCGCCGAGGGCCGGACGTCGAAGTAGATCATCCCGGGGTCGCTGATCACCCCGGACCGCACCAGCTCGTCGACCATTCGGTCGTACTCGGCAGCGGAGGAGAACCGGCGCACCGGCCCGGTGGTCGGCCAGCGCTGCCAGACCAGGGTGCGGGAGCTGGCGTACCCGCTGTCGGCCCCCATCCAGTACGGGGAGCTGGCGCTGAGCGCCAGCAGCGGCGGCAGCCACCGGGCGGCGCGGTGGGCCACCTCGACGGCGACGTCGCGGTCGGACACGTCCACGTGAACCTGGGCGCCGCAGATGAGCTGCTCGCGGGTGAGCAGCTGGTAGTCCTCCAGCATCTTCTCGTACCGCGCGTCCGGCGAGATCTTCAGCGCGGCGGGGTCCACCAGCGGCACCGTGCCGGCGGCGACGATGCCGAGGCCGAGGCCGTCGGCGGCCTCGACCACCGTGCGGCGCAGTGCGGTGAGGTCCTGGCCGAGATCCTCCAGCCGTACGTAGGGGCGGCTGTTGGACTCCACCACCGAGCGCTGGAGCTCGTGGGTGAACCGGTCCTTCGGTAAGCGCTCCAGCAGGTTCGCGGCCCGCGGGACCAGGTGACGCGTCTCAAGGTCCACGACGTGGAATTCCTCTTCGACACCTACGGCGATCGACTCCCCGTGACCCGACATCCCACCATCCTTTTTCGCCCTTTAGCAGGCCGTTGCTTGATGGCCCACTGCCCACAACGGAGCAAAAAGCACGTCACACCGCAAGTGGGCGACCGGTGAGGCGCCGCAACTCGCACACATGGCCCCGTTCCCGACTTTGCTCCCGGTCTTAACCGATTCTTTACTGTGTCCTCTGGCGCTTAAGGTCGTCGCAGAGATGTGATGGCTCCTGCCTGGAAGCCCCCACTCCCGGGCAGTCGAAAAGGAGTCACATATCGTGAGATCTCCCGCACGCAGCATGGCCGTGGCCGGCGTGGCCGCGGCCTTCCTGTTGTCAGCCGCCACCGCCGCCCTGGCGACCGGCGACGGCAGCGCGTCCGCCCCGTCCGCTCCGTCCGTCTCCTGCGCGGAGACCCTGTCCGCGCCGTCCCGCGAGGCGGCGTTCTCCGCGGCGGCCGCGGCCACCGGCGTCCCGGTGCGGTTGCTGAAGGCGGTCGCCTACATGCAGTCGCGCTGGGACGACCACCAGGGCCGCCCCAGCGGCGACGGCGGCTACGGGCTGTTCGACCTGAGCGCCCAGACCCCGCCGGCAAGGGACGGCGCCGGCAAGGGCCGCGCGGCTTCGCCGCGGAGCCAGATCGACGCCGCGGCCGCCCTGACCGGGCTCTCGGCGACCGCCCTGAAGCAGGACGCGGACGCCGGCGTCTGCGGTGGCGCGGCGCTGCTGGCCTCCTACCACCGGGACGGCGGGCAGGCGGACTGGTACGGCGCGGTCGCCCGCCTCGGCGGCAAGAAGGACTTCGCCGCGCAGGTGTACCGGACGCTGAAGAACGGCCAGAGCCGCCGCACCGCGGACGGCGAGCGGGTCACCCTGGCCCCCGACGCCTCGGCCGCGGCCCCCGGCCCGGCCGCCTCCGCGGTGGAGGTCGACTGCCCGGCCGGCCTGGACTGCGAGTGGATCGAGGCGCCGTACGCCAAGGGCGACGCCGCCGACCCCGACGGCACCACCGACTACGGCAACCACGATATCGCCGACCGCACCGGGCCGGGCGGCCCCAGGCTGCGGTACATCGTCATCCACGACACCGAGGGCTACTACGAGCCGTCCGTGCGGCTGGTGCAGGACCCGGCCTACCTGGCGTGGAACTACACCATCCGCTCCTCGGACGGGCACATCGCCCAGCACCTCGACCCCAAGGACGTGGGCTGGCACGCCGGCAACTGGTACGTGAACGCGCACTCGATCGGCATCGAGCACGAGGGCTTCGCCGGCACCGCCGCCTGGTTCACCGAGTCGATGTACCAGACCTCGGCCGCGCTGGTGCGGCACCTGGCCGCCAAGTACGGCATCCCGCTCGACCGCGCCCACGTCATCGGGCACGACCAGGTGCCGGGAACGGTGTTCGGCAACACCAAGAGCGTGCACTGGGACCCAGGGCCGTACTGGGACTGGGACCACTACTTCGAGCTGCTCGGCGCGCCCATCGGCGGCGGGCGCGAGACCACGACGGAGATCGCGGCCGGTGACGTCGTCGAGGTGCGCACCGGCTACGCCGGCAACCCCCAGACCGTCACCGGGTGCGCGGTGGCCTCGCCGAACTCCCCCGACTGCGTCCCCGGCGCGGGCGCCAACTTCGTCCCGCTGCGCCAGTCGCCCTCCGAGGAGGCGCCACTGGCCAGGGACCCGGGCTGGAAGCCGGGCGGCGAGGACGGCACCACCTACGTGAGCGACATCAGCGCACGCGTCACCTCCGGCCAGAAGCTCGTCGTGGCGCAGGTCCAGGGCGACTGGCTCGGCGTGTGGTGGGCCGGGTCGCCGGCCTGGCTGCACAACCCCGCGAGCAGGCCGGTCGTGGTCCGCACCGTGGCCAGGACCGTCACGGCGAAGTCGGCGACGACGCCGGCCGGCGTCTACGGCCGCGCCTACCCCGAGGCCTCGGCCTACGCCGGCACCGGCATCCCGGTGCAGGCGCTGTCTCCGCTGGAGTACAAGATCCCGGCCGGGCAGGAGTACGCGGTCAGCGACGAGGACGTCGTCACCGACTACTACCGCGCGACCAGCTTCGACGGGTCCGCGCCCGGCGACCGCACCGACCTCAAGGGCCAGGACCGGTACTACCAGCTGTGGTACGCCCACCGGCAGGTGTTCGTCCGCGCCGGCGAGGTCGACCTGCACGACGCCCGCATGCCCCCGATGACCGGCATCGCGCCGCCGGCCGTGTCCGGCGTCGCCAAGGTTGGCCGCACGCTGACCGCCTCCCCCGGCGTTTGGCGGCCGTCCCCCGACAAGGTCGCCTACCAGTGGCTGCGCGACGGCGTCCCCGTCAAGGGCGCCACCCGCGCGACCTACCACCTCACCGGGCACGACCGCGGCGCCCGGCTCACGGTCCGGGTGACGGTGTCGGCGGTCGCCTACACCGGCGCGAGCGCGACGTCCGCGCCCACCACCAGGGTGCGCCCGTTCTGATCTTTCCGCACCGGCACGACGAGGACGTCCCCGGTCCGGCGGCTCGCGCGCCGCCGGACCGGGCCGCTCAGGAGTCGAAGCCGAGCCCCAGCCGGTCCAGGGTGCGCAGCCACAGGTTGCGCCGGCCCTGGTGGGCGTCCGCCTGGGCGATCGACCAGCGGGTGAGCTGGATGACGCCCGATCTGATCGGCTCGGGCGGGAACGGCACCGGCTTCTCGCGCACCATGCGCAGCTCCGTCCGCTCGGTCGGCTCCCCCGCCAGCAGGTCCAGCATCACGTTGGCGCCGAACCGCGTGGCCCCGACGCCGAGCCCGGTGTAGCCGACGGCGTAGGCCAGCCGTCCCCGGTGCGCCTTGCCGAAGAACGCGCTGAACCGGCTGCAGGTGTCGATCACCCCGCCCCAGCGGTGGGTGAAGCGAACCCCCTCCAGCTGCGGGAACGTGGTGGAGAAGTGCGCGGCGAGCTTGGCGAAGGTCGCGTCGCGCTGCTCGTACTCCTGCCTGACCCGGCCGCCGTTGTAGTACACGGCGTCGTACCCGCCCCAAAGGACGCGGCCGTCCTCGGTGAGCCGGTAGTAGTGGAACTGGTTGGCGCCGTCGCCGATGCCCTGCCGGTTGCGCCACCCGACGGAGGCCAGCTGGGCGGGCGACAGCGGCTCGGTCATCAGCGCGTAGTCGTACACCGGCACCACGAAGTTCTTCAGCCGGCCGAGCAACGGCGGGAACACCCCCGTGCCGAGGGCGACCTTGGCCGCGCGCACCTTGCCGTGCGGGGTGGTCAGCTCGATCGCCGTCCCGTCGTCCCTGAGCGAGCGGACCGGGCTGCGCTCGTAGATGCGCACCCCCAGCGACAGGCAGGCCTCGCGCAGCCCCCAGGCCAGCCGCGCCGGGTCGAGCATCGCGCACCCGTCGCGGTCCCACAGCCCGCCGGCGTAGGTCGGCGAGGCCACCTCGGCGCGCACCTGGGCCTGGTCGAGCAGGCGGTGGTCCATGCCCAGCTCGCGGGCGATGGCGGCCTCCTCGGCCATCCCGTCGAGCTGCCACGGCTCGGTGGCCACGTGCAGCTCGCCGGTGCGTTCGAAGGCGCATCGGATGCCGTAGCCGGCCACGGTCCGCTCTATCTCGTCCAGGTTCTGCCTGCCGAGCCGCACGAGCGCCGAGATCTCCCGCGGCCAGCGCGCCAGGCCGTTGCCCAGCCCGTGGGTGAGGCTGGCGACGCAGAAGCCGCCGTTGCGCCCCGACGCGGCCCAGCCGACCCGCCTGCCTTCCAGCAGGACGACGTCGAGCGAGGGGTCGCGCTCCTTGGCCATGAGGGCCGCCCACAGGCCGGAGAAGCCGCCGCCGACCACGGCCAGGTCGGCGGCCGTCTCCTCGAAGAGCCGCCGCAGCGGCTCAGGTTTGTCCGGACTGTCCAACCAGTACGGCTTACGCTCCGCGTCAGCCAGTGCTTTCAGCGGATCCACGAATTCCACGTCCCAACGAACTGCGTCGTATGTCCCGGCGGGGCGCCTGCCCCAGGACCGGGTGATGGTCTCCCGCGTCAGGTGCGACGGCGGGAGGTCACCGTGTTGATCACGGCGATCGCCACGCCGACCGCGAAGATCAGCGTGCCGAGGATGTTGACCTGCGGAGGGACGCCGATGCGGACGGCGCCGTAGATCCACAGGGGGAAGGTGGTGGTCGTGCCGCTGGTGAACTGCGTGATGACGAAGTCGTCGATCGACAGCGCGAACGCCAGCAGCGCGCCGGAGACGACGCCCGGCAGGATCATCGGGAAGGTGACCCGCCAGAACGTGATCCAGGTGGAGGCGCCCAGGTCGCGCGCGGCCTCCTCCACCGAGCCGTCCAGGCCCACGACCCGGGCCCGCACGGTCACCGCGACGAACGACACCGAGAACAGCACGTGCGCGACGACGATGGTCCAGTAACCGGTCTGCACGCCCATGCTGATGAACAGCGACAGCAGCGAGGTGCCCATGACCAGCTCCGGCGAGGAGATCGCCGCGAACATGACCAGGTTGGTCGCCGCCTGGCCCCGGAAGCGGTAGCGGCCCAGGGCGATGCCCATCAGCGTGCCGAGCGCGGTGGTGACGGCCGTCGCGATCAGCGCGATCGTGATCGAGTTCCACAGGGCGCTGGTGAGCTCGGGATAGTCGCCGAGCCGTCCCCACCACTTGAACGTGAAGCCCTGCCAGCTCACGTTCGACTTGCTCTTGATGTCGTTGAAGCCGAACACGATCATCACGGCGATCGGCAGGAACAGCCACCCCAGCACGAGCCAGGTGTAGGCGAACAGCGCGCGCTCGCCCCGCCGGGAGCGCCCGCGGCGGACCGGCGCCGGCGAGGTGCCCTCGGCCCGCACGGCGGGCGCCGTGCTCGTCGGGGTGCTCGGCGGGGCGCTCATCGCGCCGCCGCCTCAAGGACGTTCTCGGTGCCGAGCGCCCTGGCGTAGACGAAGATGCCGACGAGCATCACCGCCATCAGCGTGAACGACAGCGCGGCGCCGACCGGATAGTTGTTGTTCGTCAGGTACTCCGTCTGGATGATGTTGCCGATCATCGTGTTGGCCGGGCCGCCGAGGATCGAGGCGTTGACGTAGTCCGAGGTCATCGGGACGAAGGTCATGAGCACTCCGGCGAACACCCCCGGCAGGGACAGCGGCAGCACGATCTTGGTGAACGACTCGCGGGGGCTGGCGTACAGGTCGTGGGCCGCCTCCACCACGCGGGGGTCGACGCGCTCCAGCGCCACGTAGATCGGCAGGATCATGAAGGGCAGGTAGTTGTAGGTCAGGCCGCAGATGACCGCCGCCGAGGTCGCCAGGATGTGGAAGTCGGCCGGCAGCAGCCCCACGTCCTTGAACGGCTGGAGCAGGATGCCGTCGTCGGCCAGCAGGAACTTCCACGACACCGTGCGCAGCACGAAGGACACGAAGAACGGCAGCAGCACCAGCAGCAGGTACGTCGACTTGCGGGCGCCGCCCTTGAACGCGATCCAGTACGCCACCGGGTAGGCCAGCGCGATGGCCGCGACCGTGCCGGCGAACCCGTACCCGACCGACCGCAGGAACTGCGTCTTGTACTGCACCAGCGCGTCGGTGTAGTTGGCCAGGTGGAAGGTCTGGACGAAGCCGTACACGACGTCGCCCTCCTGGGTGGAGACCGAGGCCATGAACACCAGCGGGACCACCAGGAACAGCACCAGCCACAGCCCGCCCGGGAGGACGAGCACGTAGGGCGCGAGCTTGCGTCTCATGGCGCTAGCCCTGGGCGATCGGCTGGAAGATGCGCTCGAAGACCTTCTCCTCGGCGGGCGTCAGGGTCTTGTAGGAGCGCAGCTTGGCCAGGTCGGCCTCCGACGGGAAGATCAGCGGGCTGCCGGCCAGCAGTTCGAGCGACTTCTTGTCGTCCCCGGTGGCCTTCTCAGCGTCGGCCTTGACGATCTGCTGCGCGCCGGGCACCGGGGTGATGTAGTTGATGTACTCGGCCAGCGCCGCCGCGGTGTCCGGCTTGTAGGCGAAGTCCATCATGGCCAGCGCGTCGACCGGGTTCTGCGCGGTCTTCGGGATGCACATGTTGTCGGTCCAGATCGTGCCGCCCTCCTGCGGGATCACGAACCTCAGGTCCTGTCCCTCGGCGATCTGCTGGAACACGTCGCCCGACCAGGCCATGCAGATCCAGATGTCGCCGCGCACGAGCGCGTCCACGTAGTCGTTCTCGTAGTACTTGCGGACGAGCCCGGCGTCGCGCTGCTCCTGGAGCTTCTGACCGGCCTTCTCCCAGTCGGCCTGCGTTGACTTGTCCGGGTCGATGCCCAGCGCGTACATCCCGAAGTTGGCGATCTCCTGGCTGTCGAGCAGCATGCCGATCTTGCCCTTGTACTTGGGGTTCCAGAGCTCCTGGATGCTCGTGACGTCCCCGTCCACGTACTTGGGGTTGTAGGCGATGCCGGTGATGCCGGACTGCCAGGGGATCGTGTAGGTGTTGTCCGGGTCGTAGGAGGGGTTCTTGTACTTCGCGCCCGCGTTGGCCGCGAAGTTCGGCAGCTTGGAGTGGTCGAGCGCCACCAGGTAGCCGAGTGCGATCGCCCGGCTCAGCTGGATGCCGTTGGTCATCACCATCAGGTCGTAGCCGATGTCCTGGCCGGCGGCGAGCTGCGGCTGGATCTTGCCGAACCAGGTGGAGTTGTCCTGGATGGCCTCCTGGTAGGTGACCTTGATGCCCGTCTCCTTGGTGAACCTCTCCAGGGTCGGGTACTTCTTGCCCTCCTTGTCGATGTAGAGGGGCCAGTTGGCGAAGCGCAGGGTCCCGTGCTTGGTCTTGTCGGCCCAGTAGCCGGCGGCGGCGCTCGGCTTGGGCGGCTCGACCTTCTTGCCCTGGACGCCGCAGGCCGCGAGACCCAGCGCGGCGGCCGACAGTCCCGCGACGCGCAGCGCGTCCCGCCTGGTGACGCCGTCGCCGCCACTGTTCGGGAGCAGGCCGCGACGCTGGGTCAGGCCACGGAGGAACGAGAGATCACGAGGAGGGGTCATGAGGTGGTTCAACTTCCTATCGCGTACGAGTGGTGCGGCTGCCAGGACAACCAGATGGAGTCACCGCGCTCCGCCGTGATGCTGCTGTCGTTGGCGTTCTGCTCGAAGACCGTGAACTCGGCGCCGCCGGCCAGGTTCACGGCGTAGCTGTTGTAGGTGCCCAGGTAGACCACCTCGGCCACGGTCCCGCGCACGGCGCTGAGACCCGCGGCGGGCTCCTCGTGCGAGATCCTGATCTTCTCGGGCCGCACGGTCACCTCGACGCTGCCGTCCAGCCCGGCCCCCTCGCCGACCGGCACCAGCACCCGGTCGCGCTCCCCCAGCCGCACCACCGCCATGCCCCCCTCGACCCGCTCGGCCGAGCCGGTGAGCAGGTTGGAGGTGCCGATGAACCCGGCGACGAACTTGGTCGCCGGCCGCTCGTAGATCTCCCTCGGACCGGCGAGCTGCTCGACCAGGCCGTCGTTCATGACGGCGATGCGGTCGCTCATCGTGAGCGCCTCGTTCTGGTCGTGCGTGACGTAGACGAACGTGATGCCGACCTCGCGCTGGATGCGCTTCAGCTCGATCTGCATCGCCTGGCGCAGCTTGAGGTCCAGCGCGCCGAGCGGCTCGTCCAGCAGCAGCGCCCGCGGGTGGTTCACCAGCGCCCGCGCCAGCGCCACCCGCTGCTGCTGGCCGCCGGACATCTCGCGCGGCCGCCGCTTCTCGCGGCCGGTGAGATCGACGATCTCCAGCATCTCGCCGACCCGCCGCTTGATCTCCTGGTCGCCGACGCGCCTGCGCCGCAGCCCGAAGGCCACGTTCTCCCAGACGTTCATGTGCGGGAACAGCGCGTAGGACTGGAAGACCATGTTCACGTCACGCTTGTTCGGCGGGACGTCGGTGACGTCCTGCCCGTGCAGCCGTACGGCGCCCCGCGTGGGGTCCTCGAACCCGGCGATCATGCGCATGGTGGTTGTCTTGCCGCAGCCCGAGGGTCCCAGCATGGAGAAGAACTCGCCCTCGGCGATCGACAGGCTGACCCCTTTGACGGCCTGTACGACCTCACCGTGCGCTTGGTATTCCTTGACGACCCCGTCGAGTTCGATGGCGGGCATCGGGGAGATGTCGGAGGCGGCCGTGGAGGCCGCCTCCTTGCCCGCCTGGATTTCCGTCATTCCAGGCTTATCCCTTACCTATGTCGGCAGCGTGCGCCGATGTAGTGCGTGTGGTGCTCGGTGATCACTCACCGATGTAGTGCATGACGTGCTTCACCCGGGTGTAGTCGTGCAGGCCGAAGACCGACAGGTCCTTGCCGTAGCCCGAGTGCTTGAACCCGCCGTGCGGCATCTCCGACACGAACGGGATGTGGGTGTTCACCCACACCACGCCGAAGTCCAGCCGCCGCGACATCCGCATCGCCCGGCCGTGGTCGGAGGTCCACACCGACGCCGACAGCCCGTACTTCACGTCGTTGGCCTTGGTGAGCGCCTCGGCCTCGTCGCTGAAGGTCTGCACGGTGATGACCGGCCCGAACACCTCGGTCTGGATCATCTCGTCGTCCTGCTCGAGCCCGTCGACCACCGTGGGCTCGAAGAAGTACCCCTTCTCGCCGACGCGCCGGCCGCCGGTGACCACCTTGGCGTGGCCGGGCGCCCTCGCGAGGAACCCCTCCACCCGGGCGAGCTGGCCGGCGTTGTTCAGCGGGCCGTAGAAGGCGTCCTCCACATCGAGGCCGCCGGTCTTGGTGGCCGCGGCCGCCTCGGCGAGGGCCGCGAGGAACGGCTCGTGGATGCTCTCGTGGACGAGCACCCGGCAGGCCGCGGTGCAGTCCTGCCCGGCGTTGTACAGGCCGGCGCCCGCGATCGCCTCGGCCACCGCGGGGATGTCCCTGACGTCGTCGAACACGACGACCGGCGCCTTGCCGCCCAGCTCCAGGTGCACCCGCTTGAGGTCGTCGGCCGCGTTCTTGGCGACCTGGACGCCCGCGCCCACCGAGCCGGTGATCGCCACCATCGACGCCGACGGGTGCCCCACCACCCTGGCGCCGGTCTCGCGGTCGCCGACGACGACGTTGAAGACGCCGGGCGGGAGGATCTCGCCGATGATCTCGGCCAGCTTCACCGTGGACACCGGGGTGGTGTCGGACGGCTTGAGCACCACCGTGTTCCCGGCCGCCAGCGCCGGGGCGATCTTCCACACGGCCATCATCAGCGGGTAGTTCCACGGGGTCACCTGGCCCACCACGCCGATCGGCTCGTGGCGGATCACCGAGGTGTGGTCGGCGAGGAACTCTCCGGAGGTAGGGCCCTCCAGCGTGCGCGCGGCGCCGGCGAAGAAGCGGAAGTGGTCGGCGGCGGGCGGGATCTCGTCCTCGGCCATGCGCGTACGCGGCTTGCCCGTGTTGCGGCACTCGGCCTCGACGAGCTCGTCGGCGCGCGCCTCGATGGCGTCGGCGATCTTCAGCAGGTGGCCGGCGCGCTCGCCCGGGGTGGTCGCGCCCCACGACGCGAACGCCGCGAGCGCCGCGGCGTAGGCCGCGTCGACATCCTCCTGCCCGGAGACCGGCGCCTGGAGGTAGACCTCTCCAGTGCTCGGGTCGATCACGTCGGAGAACTGGCCGCTCTGGGCGTCCGCGAGCTCACCATTGATGAAGTTCTGCAGACGGCTGGTCAACGTTGACCTCCTCTGGAGGTGGCTGAGTTGTCGCGACTCTGACAGAGGCCAGGGGCTACGACAAGGGATTTCGTCGCGAATATATCAAATTGCTACGAATTCGCTTGACAGAGCACGATGAACTGACAACATGTCGCACCAGGACCGCAACATGGCGGGAACGACTCCGTAATCGCCGCGCTGTAGCAGGCCCGGGGTTCTGAGGAAGGACGCGGAGATGACGACGCCGCCAAAGGCGCGACGGGACAACAACCACCAGGACGCCAGGCCGGGCCCCGTGGTGCTGGACGAGATCTCCAAGC
Organism: Sphaerisporangium sp. NPDC049457; assembly: GCF_055586705.1. Classification (NCBI taxonomy): domain Bacteria; kingdom Bacillati; phylum Actinomycetota; class Actinomycetes; order Streptosporangiales; family Streptosporangiaceae; genus Sphaerisporangium; species Sphaerisporangium sp. NPDC049457. The sequence continues at coordinate 33,985 of NZ_JBVJHR010000009.1, forward strand.
AGATCATCGAGGAGTTGCAGGCCGACGGGCGCAAGCCCTACGCCGCCATCGGCAAGGCCGTCGGGCTCTCGGAGGCCGCCGTGCGCCAGCGCGTGCAGCGCCTGCTCGACGCCGGGGTCATGCAGATCGTCGCCGTCACCGACCCCCTCACCCTGGGCTTCCCCCGCCAGGCCATGATCGGCATCAAGTGCGAAGGCGACCTTGAGACGGTCGCCGACAAGCTGTCCTCCATCGACGAGATCGACTACGTCGTCCTCACGGCCGGCTCACTGGACATCATGGTCGAGGTCGTCTGCGAGGGCGACAGCCACCTGCTGGAGATCCTCGGCAAGATCCGCGCCATCCCCACCGTGCGCGCCACCGAGACCTTCGTCTACCTCAAGCTGCGCAAACAAACCTACTCCTGGGGCACGCGCTAAGGCTTCCCGCCCTCATCGGGCTCACACGGGCTGCTCCTGCTCGCCGACCAGGGCCTCGCGGCGGTCGAGGACGCCCGCCACCTCGGCGAGGAACGCGTCCACCTGGGTCACGGCGTACCCGGTCTTGAAGACGACGGTCGAGAAGGTGGCCTTCCTGACCTGCTCGGCCGTCAGCGGCCGCTCGCTGACGCCGCGCAGGGTCGCCACCACGTGGTCGAGGAAGACGTCGACCTCGTCCTCGTTGTACCCGGCTCCGAGCCGGGCGGGGCGGAACAGGACGCGTTCGACCCGCACCGCCTGCTCCTCCAGCCAGGCGGCCGCCAGCGGCCCCGTCCCCGGCTGCGCGGACGACGGCGGGGACGCCTGCGGGGAGGGCGGCCGAGCAGGCGTCCGGCCGGGACCGAGCCCGAGCGCGTCAGGGACTCCCGCGTCCAGGTGCCCCGCACGCGGACGCCCCGCACCGGCGTCCGCCACACGTGCGTCCACCGCACCCGGGTTCGCCGCACCGGGGTTCGCCGCACCGGGGTTCGCCGCGAGAGCGTCCACCACGCCGGGGGCCGCCCCGCCGGGGACCCCCGTACCGGGGGCTGCCGTACCGGGGGCCGCCGCACCGAGGTCGCGCGCGCCCGGCGGGCCGGCCACCGCCGGGGCGGGGGGCTCGGCCGTCACCTTGGGCATGCCCGGCAGGGTGGGCGCGTCGTCCTCGTCATCGTCCTCTCCCTTCGCCGCCTTGGTGCTCTCCGGCACCGGGGCCGCCTGCGGAACGGAGAAGGCGGACATCGGCTTCGCGGGCTCGAACAAGGAGGCGGCCCGGGGCGTCTCGCGGGGCGGCGCCGCCCTGAACGGCTCGAACGCGGACTCTCGGGAGGGTTCCAGCACGGGATGGGGGACGACGCGAGGCCCCGGCACGGGCGGCGCGGGGGAAGGGGAGGGGGGCGTTGGCGGCGACGCGGGTTCCGGCTCCGCGGGCGCCGTGGCCGCCTGGCCGTGGATCTCCACCGCGATCACGAAGGCGTCGAGCGCGTAGTCGACGGCCGTCTCGTTGTACCCGCCGAGTTTGGCGGCGAAGCGGGCGTCGCGAATCTCGTCCGCCGTGATCGGGGGACCGTCCAGGACTCCGCGGCCGAGGGTCGCCTCAATGCGCCGGATCAGCGCGTCGACCTGATCAGGGTCATAGCCGGTCCGCACACCCAGCACGCGTGGAAAGCGGTTCACGCCTATCCTCCAGGTTCACACCCCGGCTTTTATTTCCCTTGTTTACCATTCTGAACGCATGACATGGTGAAATCCAGGTAGTTAGCGACCGACCGGTAGGCTTGCCCACCTATGCGGCTCGCGAACCTCTCCTTCCGCTACGCACGCCGCGCCCCGTGGGTACTGCACGGTGTCGACCTCGACCTGCCGCCCGGCACGGTCGCCGAGGTCACGGGGCGCAACGGCGCGGGCAAGTCCACATTGCTGAGACTGCTCGCGGGTGCCACGCCTCCCACGCGGGGCCGGGTCACCGGCCGCCCGGCGGTCGTCGGGTACGCGCCCGAGATCTTCCCGGTCGAGCAGCCGTTCACCGTGATCGCCTACCTGTCCCGGATGGCGGCCGTCCGCGGCCTCACCCCCGCGTCCATCGACCCCTGGGTGGACCGCCTCGGCATGGCGGCGCTCCTCGACGTGCCCCTCGGCGACCTGTCCAAGGGAAGCGCACACAAGGTGGGGCTCGCGCAGGCCCTGCTCGCGCCGCCGGGGCTGCTCATCCTGGACGAGCCGTTCTCCGGCCTGGACGCGCAGGCCCGCGCGGAGTTGCCCGGCATCGTCGAGGAGGTCGCGGCGGCGGACGGCATCGTCGTGGTCAGCGACCACCAGAACGGCCTCGCCGGGCGGCCGGGCCTGCTGCGACTGCACGTCGGCGACCAGACGGTACGCCGGCAGGACGCCAACGACCCGGCCTCCGCCGCCGCCGCCGCTGCCGCCCCGCAGGCCGCCACCACCACCGGTGCGGTCGGTGCCGCCGAGCCCGCCGGCATCGCCACGGCCGGCGGCGCGGCCATCGCCGTCATCGAGATCGTCGTGGAGGCCGCGGAGGCCGAGGCGGTCGCCCGCAAGCTCCAGGCCGACGGCTACCCGGCCGTGATCCGCGGCGGGCGGAACCCCGGAAGCGAGGCGTGATGAGGCCCACGGCGTCCCTCACCAGGTTCAAGATCGAAGCGTACCTGCGGTCGCACCGCGTCATTCATCCCTTCGTCGGCCTGCTGGCCGTCATGATCATCCTGTACTCCGTGCGGGTGAACCTGGGACAGGAACTGTCCTCCTACGGCGACTCCGCGGCGCTGCTGGTGCCCGTCTTCGCCTGGGCGGCCCGCGGCCTGCTGGACACCGAACCCGACATGCAGCGGCTGATCTCCAGCACCGCCGCCGGACGCCCCGGGCGCGAGGTGGCGGCCGGCCTGGTCGCGTCGGCCGCGGTCAACGCCGGGCTGGCCGTGCTCGCGCTCGCCGTTCCGCTCGCCATCGGCTTCACCGCGACGCCGGGCCCCGCCGTCCTGCTGGGCGGGCTCGCGCTGCACGTGCTCTCGGTGGTCACCGGCATCGCCCTCGGCGCCCTGACCAGCCGCCCGATCCTCCCGGACGCGGCCACCTCGGCCCTGGCGCTGTTCGGCGGGTATGTGGCGATCCTGCTGGTCAGCCTCGCTCCCGTGACCTGGCTGACCGTGCCGATCATCCGCTGGATGCGCGCCGCCGGCGAGAGCGCCTTCCTCACCCGCTCGCTTCCCGAGCTCGCCGCCGTCACCGCGGCGTGGTGCGCGGTGGCCCTCATCGCCTACGTCCGCCTCCGCCACACCCGTCCGTAGTCTCCCCAGGCCACGCCCGGCCCGCGCAGGTCGTCCGCCGGACCATGCCCACTTTGCGTCTCAAGATAAGAGACGTTCCTTCTCGGAATATGGGAAGACGGTTAGGCTCACCACATCCCCCGTCGAAGGAGATGAGGACCATGCCGGCCCGACGCGCCGTCTACACCCATGGGCACCACGAGTCCGTGCTGCGCTCGCACACCTGGCGCACGGCGGCGAACTCGGCCGCGTACCTGCTGCCGCACCTGCGTTCCGGCATGTCCCTGCTGGACGTGGGCTGCGGGCCCGGCACCATCACGGCCGATCTGGCGAGACTCGTCGCCCCCGGACCGGTCGTCGGCATCGACCCGAGCGAGGGCGTCATCGCGCGGGCCACGGAAGCGGCGGCCTCGTCGGGCCTGACCAACCTCACCTACGAGGTCGGCGACGTCCACGACCTGGCGCACCCTGATGGCGCCTTCGACGTCGTGCACGCCCACCAGGTGCTCCAGCACCTGGCCGACCCCGTCGGCGCTCTGGTCGCGATGCGCCGGGCCTGCCGGCCCGGCGGGGTGGTCGCCGCCCGCGACTCCGACTACGCCGCCTTCGCCTGGTACCCGGAAACGCCGGTGCTCGACGAGTGGCTCGACCTGTACCACCGGCTGGCCCGCGCCAACGGCGGGGAGCCGGACGCCGGACGCCGCCTGCCGTCGTGGGCCCGCCGGGCCGGGTTCACCGACGTCACCTCCACCGCTTCGGTGTGGTGCTTCGCCACGCCGGACGACCGCGCGTGGTGGAGCGGGCTGTGGGCCGACCGCGTCACCGAGTCGGCCTTCGCCGAGCAGGCCGTGGCCTACGGCCTGGCCACCACCGCCGGCCTGGAGCGCATCGGCGAAGCCTGGCGCGAGTGGGGCGCGTCCGAAGACGGCTGGTTCTCAGTGCTCCACGGCGAGATCGTCTGCCGCGCCTGACCGACAGCGGCGGGCTAGCCCTTCTGCAGGCCGAGGGCCTCGGCCGCGCTTCGCAGCGCCGCCAGATGCTCGTCGACCGAGCCGAAACCCGCCTTCATGGTGTTGACGGCGATATGGGTGGCGCCGGCCTCCTGCCACTGGCGGGCCCGATCGGCCACCTCGTCCGGGTCGCCCGTCCAGGCGACCCGGCCCTCCATGCCGAGGGCGGAGGGATCGCGCCCCGCCCGCACGGCGGCCTCCTCCACGATCGCCTTGGCCTCGTCCAGGCTCTGGCCCGGAGTCACCTGCGGGAACCAGCCGTCCGCCAGCCGGCCGGCGCGCCGGTACGCCGGTGGCGACTGCGCGCCGAACCAGACGGGGATCGGCCGCTGCACCGGCAGGGGCGCGAGACCCGCTCCGGTGATCCGGTCATGGTCGCCGTGGAAGGTGACGGCCTGCTCGGTCCACAACCGGCGCAGCAGGCCGACCTGCTCCTCGATGCGCCTGCCGCGGACGGCGAAGTCCTGGCCGAGCGCCTCGTACTCGACCGCGTTCCATCCCAGCCCCACCCCGAGCCGGAACCGCCCGCCGGTGAGCAGGTCGACCTCGGCCGCCTGCTTGGCCACCAGCGCCGTCTGGCGCTGCGGCAGGATGATGATGGAGGTGACCAGCTCCAGGGAGGTCAGCGCGGCGAGGTACCCGAACAGGACCATCGGCTCGTGGAAGGTGCTGCGCACGTCGTACGGGCCCTGCCAGCCCTGGTGGACCGCGGGGTCGGCGCCGACCACGTGGTCGTAGGCCATCACGTGCCGGAAGCCGAGCTCCTCGACCCCCTGCCCGTAGGCCCGCAGCGCGCCCACGTCCGCGCCGATCTCTGTCTGGGGCAGGACGACTCCGATTCTCACGCGTGGCTCCCGTCGGCGGGTGAAGTGGACTCGGTGCCATCATTCCGTGGCCGGCCGCCGCTCAACCGTCCGTGCCGCCCGGCGCCGGGCCGGGCGGCGCCGCGCGCGTCGTCAGGAGGCGCGGGTGCGGCGGCCGATGACCCTCAGTCCTTCGACGAAGGCCGCGGCGAACTGGCGGGGGTTGGCAGGGATCAGGGCGCGCATGTCGGCCTCCTCGTATGGTCGATGTGACTTCGACCGAGGTTTCCAGCGTCCTGCCGCGCCGACTACGCAAAAAGCCGCACAAGACCAGGTCTCCGCGCTGAACCGTGAGTGGCCGGGCCTGGCCGGGCCCACGCGAAGCCGTCCGGGCGACCGGCCGATGTTCGGTCGGGGCGACCGGCCGGCGTTCGGCCGGGGGGACAGGGCCGACGTTCAGTCGGGACGGCCCGCGTTCAGTCGGGACGGCCCGCGTTCAGTCGGGACGGCCCGCGTTCAGTCGGGACGGCCGGCGGAGGCGCGGGCCTGCTCCGCGCCCCGGCGGGCGAGGGCGTCGGCGCGGTCGTTCTCCGGGTGGCCGGAATGGCCTTTGACCCAGAGCCATTCGACGGTGTGCCGGGCGGTGGCCTCGTCGAGGCGTCGCCAGAGGTCCACGTTCTTGACCGGCTGCTTGGCGGCCGTCTGCCAGCCGTTGCGCTTCCAGCCGCGCAGCCACTGGGTGATGCCGTTGCGGACATAGGTGCTGTCGGTGTGCAGGCGTACGGCGACCGGCCGGGTGAGGCTCTCCAGAGCCATGATCGCGGCCATCAGCTCCATGCGGTTGTTGGTCGTCCCGGCCTCGCCGCCGTAGATTTCCTTCTCCGTGCGGCCGTAGCGCAGCACGGCTCCCCAGCCGCCGGGCCCGGGGTTGCCGCTGCACGCCCCGTCCGTGTAGATGTCCACGACCCGCCCGGCCGCGTTCGCCTCGTTCGCCTGGTCCTGCACAGCCGGCATGCGCTCCTGCCCATAGGTCTCGCGGTCGGCACCAGTCATACCACTGCCCTCGCGCGCCGTGCCCGAGCGGGGCGCGGCGCCCGACGTGGGTCCGGCGATTGGGGTTCCTTCGGGGAACTGTGAGCGTTATGGTCATGGAGTCTCTTCAAGGAACTCCAAAAGGGGCGGCGCCCCACCGTCATGGCATCCGGAGCCCCGGTTCCCGGACGTCACCGCCGGAGTCGCCGGCCGCCTCGCGCGGCTCTCCGGCGTCCCCGCCGGCGGCCCACCCGAAGGCACCACAGAACTCACCCAGGAGATGACCACGATGCTCGCCCCGAACGTACGGCACGCGCTCGACGGCACCCCGATCGCCCACCTCGCCAGCGTCCTGCCCGACGGCGCTCCCCACTCCGTCCCGGTCTGGATCGGCACGCACGGCGACCGAGTCGCGATCATGACAGGCCCGGGCTCCCGCAAGGCCCGCAACCTGCGGCGCGACCCGCGGGTCGCGCTTTCCCTGACACCGGCGGACAACCCGTTCCAGCCGGTCATCGTCCGCGGCAGGGTGGTCGAATGGCTCGAAGGCGACGCCGCCTGGGAGATCGCCGACCGTATCGCGACGAAGTACATCGGCGGCCCCTACACGCGCGAGCAGGAGCGGGTCGTCGCGCTCATCGAGCCCGATCGGCAGATCATCGGGTGACACGCCGCATCACCCGGCGGCGCCGGCGCCGCCGGTGAACACGATCAGGTACGCGTGACCTCACGCGTCGGGCGTGGCGGCGGCGAGCTGACCGCAGGCGCCGTCGATCTCGCGTCCTCGCGTGTCGCGCACCGTGACGGCCACTCCGTGCGACTCCAGGCGGCGCACGAACGCCCGCTCGTCCTCAGGGCGGGAAGCCGTCCACTTGGAGCCGGGGGTCGGGTTGAGCGGGATCAGGTTGACGTGCACGAGCTTGCCCTTGAGCAGCCGGCCCAGCAGGTCGGCCCGCCACTCCTGGTCGTTGATGTCCTTGATCAGGGCGTACTCGATCGAGACGCGCCGCTTGGTGGTGGCGGCGTAGCTCCAGGCGGCGTCCAGCACCTCGCCGACCTTCCAGCGGGTGTTGACGGGCACCAGCGTGTCGCGCAGCTCGTCGTCGGGAGCGTGCAGCGAGACGGCCAGCGTCACCGGCAGCCCCTCCTTCGAGAGCTTCTCGATGGCGGGGACGAGGCCGACCGTGGAGACGGTGACGCCCCGGGCCGAGATGCCGAGGCCCTCGGGCGCGGGGTCGACCATGCGGCGCACGGCGCCGATCACCGCCTTGTAGTTGGCCAGCGGCTCGCCCATGCCCATGAAGACGATGTTGCTCACCCGGCCGGGGCCGCCCGGGACCTCGTCCCTGGCGAGCGCGCGTGCGCCGGCCACGACCTGCTCGACGATCTCGGCCGTGGACATGTTGCGGGTCAGCCCGGCCTGCCCGGTGGCGCAGAACGGGCAGTTCATGCCGCACCCGGCCTGGGACGACACGCACATGGTCACGCGGTCGGGGTAGCGCATCAGCACCGACTCGACGAGCGCCCCGTCGAAGAGCCGCCACAGCGTCTTGCGCGTCATGCCGCCGTCACAGGTGATCTCGCGCACCGAGGTCAGCAGGCTGGGCATCAGGCTGGTCACCAGATGGTCGCGCGAGGACGCCGGCAGGTCGGTCATGTGCTCGGGGTCGGCGGTCAGCCGTTCGAAGTAGTGCCGGGAGAGCTGGTCGGCGCGGAAAGGCTTCTCACCCAGCTCGGCGACGGCCGCACGGCGCTCCGCCATGGACAGGTCGGCCAGATGGCGCGACGGCTTGGCCCGTCGGGGGGCGACAAAGGTTAGCTCGGCGGACATGTCCTTCTCTTAACGGTTTGCCGGAAGCTGCATCGGACAGCCATTCCGTGTGATCTATTGCGATCCTCGGCCGAACGGGGAGAGGTTCACCGGAAAGGCGGATACGCGTTGGGCATCACCGATGTCGTTCTCACCGACACCAGCCCCTACGGTAGTCGCGTGGTGACCGTCGAACACGACGGGTTGTCGTCGGTAGCTTACCTGCGCGACGCCGAAGGCGGGATTCACGGAGCCGTGTGGCTCGCCAATCATGGACCCGCGCCCTCCTCTGTCGACCTGGCGCGCATCGAGTCCGGCCAGACCCCGGTCATGCCGCTGGGCAACACCCGTGTCCCCGAGGGCACGCCGCCGTTCACGGCGGACGAGCTGGAAGTGCTGTGGTTCGAGGAAGGCGACGGCGCCGCCCTTTACCGCAACGGCGAGCTCCTGGCGGTGATTCCCGGCTGGGCGGACCTGGAACGCGGCATGCCCGGCTACGCCAGGGACGCCGTCGGGGAGTCGCCGTTCGCCTGGCCGCTGGGCGAGGCGCTGGAGGGGCTCGCGCCGCGCATAGCCAAGGCCCGCTCGTACTGGGAGTGGCGGCTCGGCGACGCCGCCTGGCCGTCCTTCCAGCAGTTCGTCATGAGCCACCTGGACGCCCGGATCGGCCCGGCCGCGCGATATTGGGACGTCGGCGGCGGCCGGCTCCCGGCAGTGGGCATCACCGAACGCCCGCGGGACGGGTACACGGTGCTGTCCACGGTGGGAATGAGCTGCCAGCGCATGCCCACGGTCGAGCAGTACATCGAGGAGCCGGACACCTACGCGCGCGTCGAGCTGGCCGTGGCCACGCGGGGGGAGGCGACGGAGGCGGCGCAGCTGTTCCTGTGGCTCGCACGCTACCCGTGGCACTCGGTCACCTGGCTCGGGCACGGACACACCGCGCGCTGGTACCGCGAGGCGGCGTCGTTCCCGCTCGGCTCCGCCTACCAGGGGGTGCTGCTGGTGGACACGGTGCCGGGACTGCCGGACCTGTCGGGATTCGCGTTCAGCGGCGATGAGGTGCGGTGGCTGTGGCTGGTCCCGGTGACCGAACAGGAGCTGCGGCTGATCGCCGAGCATGGCCACCAGGCGTTGCCGCTGTCGGGCCGCGTCCCCTGACGGCCGGTCGGCCCCCCGTACGCGGACGTCAGGCGGGGACGAAGACGGCCAGCAGCAGCCAGACGGGGAAGAGCGTGGCGAGCAGCGAGTCCAGGCGGTCCATCATGCCGCCGTGGCCCGGCAGCACGTTGCCCATGTCCTTGATGCCGAGATCGCGCTTGATCACCGACTCCACGAGATCGCCCAGCGTCGCGCAGACGGCGACCACGACGCCCACCACGGCGCCCTGCCAGTACTGCCCGTCCAGGAGGAACCGGACCAGCAGCGCCCCGCACAGCACGCAGGCCAGCACGGAGCCGGCGAAGCCCTCCCAGGTCTTCTTCGGGCTGATGATCGACATCTTGTGCCTGCCGAAGAGGATGCCCGCGAAGTAGCCGCCGATGTCGCTGCACACGGTGACGGCGACGAAGATGACCACCCGGTCTGGACCGTCCTGATGGCTCAGCATCAACGGCACGAACCCGGCGATCAGCGCGGGATACACCGCCGTCAGGACGCTGGCGGAGGCGTCGCGGACGTATCCGTCGGGGCCTTGCAGCATGCGCCGGCTGAGCAGCACCAGCACGGTCAGCGTGAACGCGCCCAGCAGCCAGATGGGGCCGCCCCAGTACGCTCCGGCGAGCATGGCGACCAGGCCCGCCAGGACGGTCGGCATGGAGACCTTGGCGTCGCGGACGGCGAACGCGCGAACCATCTCCACGACGCCGATGCCGACGGCGGCCAGGACCACGACCAGGAAGAGCACCTTGACGAAGTAGAGGGAGCCGATGACCACGGCTCCGAGCGCCACGCCGACCGCGATCGCCGCGGGAAGGTTGCGCCCGGTGCGGATGCGCCCGGGCTTGCCCGCCACACCGGGCGCGCCGGTGGTCTCACCGGTCGCGGGGGGCTCGGGCGGGCGTGCTCCGGACCCGTGACCTCCGACCGGCCCGGTGCCGTCCGCCGCCGTACCTTCCACAGTGATCCCACTCTCGTGCGACGACCGCGCCCGGTGACCCACTTCGCCAGTGCCGCCGGAGGGCGGGGAGGGGGCGCGGTGGCCGCCGAACGCGGCGAGGGCGCTTCCCCACGGCCGACACCGGAGTGGAAGCGCCCCAACCTGACCTTTCAGAACCGCTCAGTGCTCAGACTTCGAGCAGCTCGGCCTCTTTGTGCTTCAGCAGCTCGTCGATCTTGGCGACGTGCTTCTGGGTGAGGTCGTCGAGCTCCTTCTCGGCGCGGCGCACCTCGTCCTCGCCGGTCTCGCCGTCCTTGACCATCTTGTCGAGGGTCTCCTTGGCGTGGCGGCGGATGTTGCGCACCGAGACCTTGCTGCTCTCGGCCTTGGTCCTCGCGACCTTGATGTACTCCCGGCGGCGCTCCTCGGAAAGCTCGGGGAACACCACCCGGATCACCGCGCCGTCGTTGCCGGGGTTGACCCCGAGGTCGCTGTCGCGGATCGCCTTTTCAATGGCGCTCATCGAACCCTTGTCGTAGGGCTGGATGATGACCATGCGGGCCTCTGGAACATGGAACGAGGCCAGCTGCTGCACCGGGGTCGGCGACCCGTAGTAGTCGACATTGATCTTGTTGAACATCGAGGGGCTGACTCTGCCGGTGCGGATCGCCGCGAAGTCCTCCTTGGCGACCGCGACCGCCTTGTCCATCTTCTCCTCGGCTTCGAAGAGGGTTTCGTCGATCACAGCGGCTCCCTATTTCCCTGCCGGACTCACCAGCGTGCCGATCTTTTCACCGCGGACCGCCCGCAGGATGTTCCCCTCACCCATCAGGTCGAAGACCACGATGGGCAGGCCGTTGTCCATGCACAGGCTGATCGCGGTGGCATCCATGACACCGAGACCCCGCGTCAGCACCTCGCTGTAGTCGAGCTGGTCGAAGCGGACGGCGTCGGGGTTCTTGCGCGGGTCGGAGTCGTAGACCCCGTCGACCTGAGTGCCCTTCAGCACGGCCTCCGCACCGACCTCCAGGGCACGCTGCGCGGCGCAGGTGTCGGTGGAGAAGAACGGCGAGCCGAGCCCGGCGCCGAAGATGACCACGCGCCCCTTCTCAAGGTGGCGGATGGCGCGCCGGGGCAGGAACGGCTCTGCGACCTGCTGCATCGTGATGGCCGTCTGCACCCGGGTCTCGACGCCGCGCTTCTCCAGGAAGTCCTGCAGGGCGAGGCAGTTGATGACCGTGCCCAGCATGCCCATGTAGTCGGCCCGGGCGCGGTCCATGCCGCGCTCGGACAGCGCGGCGCCGCGGAACATGTTGCCTCCGCCGACGACCACCGCGACCTGCACGCCCTCGCGCACGGCCTCGGCGACCGAGTCGGCGAGCTTGGCGACCACGACGGGGTCGATGCCCAGTGGCTCGGCGCCCGCGAACGCCTCGCCGGACAACTTCAACATGACGCGCTTCCAGCGGAGCGGCCCGTCGTACGACGAAGCCGCCGGCGTAGCGGATCGATGGTTCTCCTGCACGACGGCGGCCTCCTCGGTGGTGATGATGAGCTGGTCAGTCCCTCTCGGGGCTAAGCCTATGCCTGACCGACCTTGTAGCGAGCGAAGGCCAGGACCTTCACCCCGGCCTCGGCCGCGAGCTTGGCGATCGTCTTCTTGTTGTCCTTGACGAAGGCCTGCTCCAGGAGGGTGAAGTCCTTGTACCAGCCGTTGATGCGGCCATCGACGATCTTGCCGATGGCGGCCTCCGGCTTGCCCTCCTCGCGGGTCATCTGCTCGAAGACCGTGCGCTCCTTCTCGATCACGTCGGCCGGGACGGAGTTGGGGCTGAGGTACTTGGGGGCCATCGCGGCGGTGTGCTGGGCGATGTCCTTGGCCAGGTCGGCGTTCGGGGTGTCGAGCTGCACCAGGACGCCCACGGCCGGCGGAAGCTGCGGGTCGGTCTTGTGCATGTAGGAGGCGATGTAGCCGCCCTCCAGCACGACGAAGCGACGGACCTCGATCTTCTCGCCGAGGGCGGCGTTGGCCTCGTCCAGGTGCTCCTTGACGGACTTGCCGTCGAGCTCGGACTCCAGCAGGCTCGGCACGTCGGTCGGCCGGGTGTCGAGGACGTGGGCGACGACGCGGGCGGCGAGCTCCTGGAAGCGCTCGCCCTTGGCGACGAAGTCGGTCTCGCAGTTGAGCTCGAGCAGCGCGGCGAGCGACTCGCCCTCGTGCTTGACGGCGATCAGGCCGTTGGAGGCGGTGCGCGCCTCGCGCTTGCCGACGTCCTTCGCGCCCTTGACGCGCAGGAGGTCGACGGCCTTGTCGAAGTCGCCGTCGGACTCCTCCAGGGCCTTCTTGCAGTCCATCATGCCGGCGGCGGTCAGCTCACGAAGCCGCTTGACGTCGGCCATGTTCACGGAAGCCATTGTCTTTTCCTCGTCGAGTCGTCGTGGATCGGGTGGGTGCGCCCCTGGTCGGCACACCCACCCGTGAAGAGACTTGCTCGCCGTACGGCAGATGCCCGTACGGCCTGACGGAGCCTCAGCCCTGCTGCTCGGTGCCCTCGGCCTCTGCGGCGGGAGCGGCCGGGGCGTCCTCGGCGGCGGGAGCGACCTCAGCGACCTCGGCGACCTCGGCGACCTCGGTCGCCTCCGCGGCGGGGGCGTCCTGCTGGGCGGGAGCCTCGGCGGCGGCTTCCGGAGCGGCGGCCTGCTCGTCGCGGGCGAGCAGCTCGCGCTCCCACTCGGCCAGCGGCTCAGCGGCGGGGGTCGGCTTCTCGTCACCGCGGGTGGCGCCGGCACGCGCCATCAGGCCGTCGGCGACGGCGTCGGCGATCACGCGGGTGAGCAGGCTCACGGCGCGGATGGCGTCGTCGTTGCCCGGGATCGGGTAGTCGACCTCGTCGGGGTCGCAGTTGGTGTCGAGGATGGCGACGACCGGGATGTTCAGCTTGCGGGCCTCGCTGATCCCGATGTGCTCCTTCTTGGTGTCGACGACCCACACCGCGCTCGGGACGCGAGCCATGTCCCGGATGCCGCCGAGGGTGCGCTCGAGCTTGTCCTTCTCGCGGCGGCGCATCAGGAGCTCCTTCTTGGTGAGCCCGGAGCCGGCCACGTTGTCGAAGTCGAGCTCCTCGAGCTCCTTCAGGCGCTGGAGCCTCTTGTGCACGGTGGAGAAGTTGGTGAGCATGCCGCCCAGCCAGCGCTGGTTGACGTAGGGCATGCCGACCCGCGCGGCCTGCTCGGCGATGGCCTCCTGGGCCTGCTTCTTGGTGCCGATGAACAGGATGGTGCCGCCGTGGGCGACCGTCTCCTTGACGAAGTCATAGGCGCGGTCGATGAAGGACAGCGACTTCTGCAGGTCGATGATGTAGATGCCGTTGCGCTCGGTGAGGATGAAGCGCTTCATCTTCGGGTTCCAGCGCCGGGTCTGGTGCCCGAAGTGGACGCCGCTCTCGAGCATCTGCCGCATGGTGACGACGGGGGCCATGAGTAATGGTCCTCCTGGGTAGAGCGCCGCGAAGGCGCGTTTCTCGGTTGTCCGCGGAAGCCTGGGGCTCCCGCCCTGACGCCCTGAGTCGTCCCATCCGCGTCGAAACGCGGACCGAGAGGACGAATCGCCTGTGGGCGTGCGAAGTCGGCCCGCATGGCGAGCCACCAAAAGTGTACCCGGAACCAACCCGCCCCCAGCCCACCCCACAAGACCCTCACCCCAACCCCCACCGCCCTCCCCCGATCAACCACCCACCACACCGAACAAGATCACCACGAAGGGCAGAACCATTGCCCGCCCAACCAGGCACCCGACGCCCCCTCCGGCCAACGCAACCCGCCCCGACTCAGCACGTCCCGATCACCCGACAGAGCTCCCTCCGCCGAACGCGACTCACCCGGACTCAGAGCATCCCGATCACAGGCAGAGCCGACGCGCGCCTCAACACCAGCCGGATGGCTCCCCCGCTGACGCCGCACTCAACGCGGACCGCGGCGCCCACGCCGCCCGCCAACTCCGGCGCGCCGCTGCGGACACCCGCCGTCCGATGGCCGGTGATCTCCGGACGTCGGACATCGGACACGTACTTCGGACGCCGTGCCGCGGCTCTTGCCGTCTCACCCCATCCGTACCTGGTCGGCTACGGCGACGGCGGTTATGCACAGAACGACGTTCGGTCAGGTCGCGCTACGTCACTTCCGGGCAACCTGCTCGCATGCGTCTTCCGATCACCCGCCCGGCCCCGGTGCTTTTCATCACGCTCGGCCTCATATCGGTGCCCGCTGCCCGCCCCCAACCCGCCACGGCGACAGCCGCACCGCCTTCCCCGGTCCCCGCCGCCTCGCCCTCACCTGCCGGCACGAGCGCCCATCATCAGAACCGTCGGGACCCGCGCACGCGCCACACGATCTCGGCCGCAGAGCCCCCCAGCGTGGGGCAGACGCCGTCACCGTCCATGCTCACGAACCCGCCGACATCCATCCCAGGACATCCCTCCGAGGCGCCCGCCGCCCCGCCCGGTGCGATCACCGACTCGAAGTTCACGGATGATCCCGTCCGGTGGAGCCTGCCGCTTGACGGGCCGGCCAGAATTTTGCGCCGGTTCGCCCCGCCACCGCGCCCGTGGCTCGCGGGGCACCGAGGCATCGATGTCGCCGCGCGCCCTGGTCGGCGGGTGCGGGCGGCCGGTCCGGGCATCGTCGGATATGCCGGCCCGCTCGCCGGCCGAGGCGTGATCATGATCCTTCACTCCGGCGGACTGCGCACGACGTATCTGCCCGTCCACGCGACGGTCCGGCGCGGGCAGACGGTGAACCGCGGGCAGATCATCGGCACGACCGAGGGGCGAACTTGGCACTGCCCGTCCCCCTGCCTGCACTGGGGTTTGATCGACAAGTCGCGTTATCTTGATCCACTGCTGCTCGTCGGCCTCGGTCAGGTGCGCCTCCTCCCCCACTGGCCCACAACACCTCCCGTCACCCCCTGACAGAGCGCGACGAGCACGGTTCCCGCACCGCCGACCACCCTCCTGTCACCTGAACCGGCCCACATATCGTCCGGCCGCCAGCCCCGTACCTCTCCAGGCTCCTGATCTTCGGACTTCCCGACATACGGCCAGACCCAGGCTTCGACCGGTCATCTCCTCCTCGCATTGCCTCATAGCTTCGAAGCTGGGCTCGGCGGGGGGAAAGGCGGTTCAGCGCGGGCGGCGAAGGCGCCAGCCACGGTCTGAGCGTTCCACGTAGCCTGCCGCCGCCAAGGCTCCGAGACGGCTGAGAACCGTGGGGATGTCCACACCCGCGGCGACGGCGATCGTCGCCGGTCCGGCTCCCGATCGCGCCGGCACCGCCTCCAGAACGGCTCGGGTCTCCTCATCGAGAAGGTCTCGCGACAGCACAGGCCCTCGCGGCTCCGGAGCCAGGTCGTCGCCGATGGCTCCCACCAGTTCGATCACGTCTCTGCACGAGGTGACGCAGACGGCCTCCGCTCGCCGGATGAGCCGGTGGCAGCCCGCGGAGTTCTCAGAGGTGACCGGACCTGGCACCGCGGCGAGATGGCGCCGGAGGGCGACCGCGTGCGCGGCGGTGTTGAGCGCCCCGCTCCGCAGGGCCGCCTCCACGACGACGGTGCCTCGTGACAGGGCGGCGATCACCCGATTGCGGATGAGAAATCGTGGTCGCGTCGGACGCACACCGGGCGGGCACTCGCTCACGATCACTCCTTTCCGGCGGACGACCGCGAACAGGTCATGGTTGGCAGTGGGATAGACGATGTCGATGCCGCACGCCAGCACTGCGATGGTCGGAGCCGAGCCGGCCAGGGAACCGCGATGCGCGGCCGCGTCCACGCCGTAGGCCCCGCCCGAGATGACGGTCCAGCCGGCCTCCGAAAGCCCGGCGCCCATCTCCGCCGAGACGTGGGTGCCGTACGGAGTGGCGGCCCGCGAGCCGACCACCGCCACCGAGCGAAGGCAGGAGAACCGGAAATCGGCGTCTCCACGCAACCACAGCGCGAGAGGGCGATCGGGTCCGAGGTCGTCCAGCTGGGTCGGCCACTCCAGGTCGCCGGGCACGATCAGTCGGGCGCCCAGCCGTTCACCCTCGTCGAGGTCGGCCACCGGGTCGGCCGTCTGGAGCCGGGCTCGCCACGCCCTGAGGTGGCGCTCGACATCCGGCGGCCTGCTCTTGCCGGAGGTCATCTCATCGACGAAACAGGGATCGAGCCTTCCCTGCCGTACCTGCCCGAGCGCGCCCTCGGGCCCGTACGCGGCGACCAGCCTGCCCATGAGGCCGTCGCCCGTGTCGGAGATGCGCATCAGCGTGACCCTGGCCAGCCTTCCCGGGCCACGCTGGAACGTCGCCGACCTTCCGGTATCAGACCGGCGATCCCCCTCGTCAGCGGACGAGACCGGCAGCAAGGTGGGGCCGTCCCGGGACGGCACGCACGGCGGCGGGACCTCCTCGCCGTCCGCCATCGTGAACGTGGTGACCGTCTGGGACCGCTCGGAGGGCGGGGCGACGGGCGCGGACGGCGTGGCGACCGCGGCGACGACTTCGGCCGGCACGGAGGACGCCGCGGCGGCTTGCGACACTCCGGCCGCCGGTGAGTCGACGCGTTGCTGGGCGTACATGGATCCTCCAGTACGGATGAGTCAGCGCGGGGGTGAGGGGGTGTGAGTGGAGATGAGCCTGCTCGGGGCCGGCTCAGAGTCGGTCTCCTTGCGCAGCCAGGCCGGCGAGGCAGGGGCGGCGTCAGTCGGTGCCCAGCCATAGGGCCATGGCTGCGTTGCTTTCTGAGAGGTCGGGTATGTCCTTGCCTAAAAGGTCGGCCAGGGTCCACGAGAGGCGGATGACGCGGTCGAGACCGCGGGCGCTCAGTTCTCCGGTGTCCAGGCAGCGGTACAGAGGGGCCATCGCCGGTGCGGGCAGGCGGTGATCAGCGTGGAGCGCCGCGGTGGGGATCTCGGCGTTGCATCTCCACGGCGTGCCCGCGAGGCGCTTCAGGGCGCGTTCACGGGCCAGTGCCACCCGCTCGGCCACCACGGCGCTCGATTCGATGAACTGCCGGTCCGACAGCAGCTCGCGCCGTGTCGAGCGGGTGAGCTTCACCTTGACGTCTATGCGGTCGACAAGGGGCCCTGAGAGGCGCGCCAGATAGCGCCGCCGCTGGTGAGGGGTGCACTGACATGGGCTCTCGGGGGTGGACGGCTGGGCGCACGGACAGGGATTGGCGGCGAGCACGAGCATGAACCGGGCAGGAAACGTGACCGTGCCGATGGCGCGGGCGACGGTGACCTGCCCGGACTCGAGCGGTTGCCGGAGTGAGTCGAGCACGCGCGCCGGGAACTCGGGTGCTTCGTCCAGGAACAGCACGCCCCGGTGGGCGAGGGAGACCGCGCCCGGCCGGATGACGCCGCTTCCGCCGCCGACCATCGCCGCGACGGTGGCGGTGTGATGCGGCGCCATGAACGGCGGATGCCGCAGCAGCGGACGCCCCGGCGGCAAGGTGCCCGCGACCGAGTGGATGGCGGTGACCTCCAGCGCCTGGTCGCGATCGAGGGGAGGCAGCAAGGTGGGAAGGCGTTCCGCGAGCATCGTCTTGCCGGTGCCGGGCTGGCCCAGCATCCACAGGTTGTGCCCGCCCGCCGCGCAGACCTCCAGGGCGCGACGGGCCATGGCCTGACCGGCGACGTCGGCGAGATCAGGTGACAGGCCGGTCGCGTCGGAGCCGGGGCTCGCAGCGGGTTCCGCTGCTTCGCGCATGACCGGCATGTCGGCGGCCTCCGCCTCTCGGAGGTTCTCGACCAGCTCGGCGAGCGTGAGAACCGGTACCACGGTGACTCCCGGCACCAGGCACGCCTCCGCCGCGTTGGCCATGGGAACGACCACGCAACGCGCGCCGGCCTCCACCGCGGCGAGCACGGCGGGCAGGACGCCGCGCACCGGTCTCAACGAGCCGTCGAGCCCGAGCTCTCCGAGGAAGAAGGGCGGTGCGATGCGCTGTTTGGGCACCACCCCGGCCGCTCCGAGCAATGCCACCGCGATGGCCAGGTCGAAGAGGCTGCCGCGCTTGGGGAGGCTGGCCGGGAACAGGCTTATGGTGACCCGCGCGTCCGGCCAGGGAAATCTGCTGTTGATGACGGCTGAGCGGACGCGGTCGCGGGCCTCGCTCAGCGCGGTGTCGAGCATGCCGATCAGGTGGACGCCGGCGATGCCGTGGCCCACATCGGCCTCCACCTCCACCACGTGGCCGCTCACCCCTACCAACGCGACGCATCGCGTGCGAGCGACGGCCATCTACGACACCCCCCGGTCGTGCCGGATCGAGAACTCACCGGCGAAGCGCTCAAGGGCGACCACGTCGATGCGGATGGAGGAGAACCACTCACGCCGGCCGGTGAGCCAGCGGGCCGCGACGGTGCGGAGCTTGGCGAGCTTCGCCGCCGTCACCGCCTCGAAGGCCGAGCCGTGGCTGCGCCCGGAACGGGTCTTGACCTCCACGACCACGAGGATCGGGCCCTCACGGGCCAGGATGTCGATCTCGCCCTCGGAACAGCTCCAGTTGCGCTCCAGGATCTGCAGGCCCGCCGCCCGCAGGTAGTCGACGGCAAGCTGCTCGCCGTGCCTTCCAAGCTCGTGTGCCATGGTCATGGGACCACCTCCGGCCCCGACCTTCGCGCATGACGCTCACCCGCCAGATCACCGAACGGCGTTCTGTGGATAGGGCGATGATCAAGCGTCGGTGTTTCGCGTCCTGGGGATCGAGATGAGCGATGAAAGGCCCCTATTGCGGTTGTCTGACGTGGCGCTCTCGCAGCTCCGCCAGGGTGAAACCATCACGGGAGAGACGAGTTACGGCATAACGGACCTGTGGACGAAACCCATTGGGGTAGCCGGACGCTCCCCGAGGGATCGCGACGTCCATGACGGTGCATCGCTCGGAGAAGATTCCTGCTCCGCGACGATCAAACGCCTCCGTGGCGGCCGCTCACGTCCGCGACGGGTCCGCGACGGGTCCGCGTACCCGAGGTTTCTCGCGGATTCGGCGCCTGCCGCACAGCAGGCCGGCCGGTCCCTTAGGTCCCTTACCGGCCTGCGTACAACGCACCGGGCCACATGGGGCTGGTGGGGGCCCGATTGAGTGGTGCGGAGTGGGGTTGGGGCTGCGCTTGGCCTTGGGTGAAGGGTGGGCGCAGCTCGGGCGTGGGTGGCCGTCAGGTCGCGAGGACCGTCTCACGCGTCAGGTCGGGAGGACCGTCCTACGCGTCAGGTCGCCAGGACCGCCTCGGGCGTCAGGGTGAGAGGGCCGTCTTGGTCGGGAGACCCGTCTTGAACACCAGGTCGGGGGTCGGCTTGGGCGTCAGGGCGAGAGGCCGGTTTGGGTGTTGGGTTGCGAGTGGTGGGTTGGGTGTCAGTTCGAGAAGCCTTCTTTGGGCATTTCGAGGTCTGGCTTGGCCAGTTCTTCGACGTTGACGTCCTTGAACGTCACCACGCGGACGTTCTTGACGAACCGTGCCGGGCGGTACATGTCCCAGACCCAGGCGTCCTGCATCTTGACGTCGAAGAACACGTCGCCGTTCTCGGCCGTGCGGACGTCGAGGTCGACGGAGTTGGTCAGATAGAAGCGCCGCTCGGTCTCAACGACGTAGGTGAAGAGACCCACCACATCGCGGTACTCCCGGTAGAGCTGCAACTCCATCTCGGTCTCGTATTTCTCGAGATCCTCTGCGCTCATCCCGGTCCTCCACTTCCCTTCCTCCCCCGGTGCCGCCCATCAGAGGACACCGGCCCCCAATTCATTGTCGCCTATCTCGGCCCCCGCTCCCGACCGCACCACCGAGTTCACCGTCACAAACGAGAACCGATGATGCGGGCTGGGGCCGTTGGCGGCGAGAGCGCGCCGGTGGCGGGCCGTGACGTACCCCTTGTGCTCGGCGAAGCCGTACTGGGGATACTGATCGTCCAGCGAGGTCATCATGCGGTCCCTGGTCACCTTGGCGACGATGGACGCGGCCGCCACGCACGCCGAGACCTGGTCGCCCTTCCACACGGCCAACGACGGCGCGGGCAGGCCGGGCACCGGGAACCCGTCGATCAGAACGTACCCGAGATCGCACCCCAGACCGGCGACGGCCCGCCGCATCCCGGCGATGTTGCACTTGTGCAACCCGCGCGCGTCGATCTCTTCGGGCGGTATCACGATGACCTTCACCGCGTGCGCCGCGGCGAGGATGTGGTCGTGCAGCACCTCGCGCCTGGCGGGGGTGAGCACCTTGGAGTCGGCCAGGCCGTCGATCTCGGACCGCAGGACCACGGCGGCGACCACGAGCGGCCCGGCACAGGCGCCACGGCCGGCCTCGTCCACGCCGGCGATCGGGGACAGCCCGCGGCGCGCCAGCGCCCTCTCGTAGCCGTAGAGCCCTGAGTCCCGGCGCACGACGCTGGGGCGCGGACGGAAAAGTACGGTCATGGGGCAGGCGGCTCGGCGCCCCGCCGCGAGGGAACGGACCTGCGCGAGAGTCGAGCCCCCTGGCCGGTGAACGGCGATGCGAGCGCGACCATGGCCACCAGCCTACGCCCCAATCGTGAAGAGGGGTACGTTATCGCACCTTTGCGAACGTGTCGGGTACGGGAAGGGTGGTGACCCGGGAGAACGGCCAGTAGAGCGCGAAGGCCCGGCCGATCACGTCGTCGGTGGAGATGGTGCCGTGGTACCGGTCGCCCATGAACGCGCGGGAGTCCTCCGAGGCGGCCCGGTGGTCGCCCATCAGCCACAGCCGGCCCTTGGGCACGGTGACGTCGAAGTTCTGCTGCGAGGGATAGTCCTGCGGGTTGAGGTAGGACTCCTCGTCGAGCGGGACGCCGTTGACGGTGATCCGCCCCTTGGCGTCACAGCACTTCACCTGGTCACCGCCGACGCCGATGACGCGCTTGATGAGGGTGGTGCCGTCCCAGCCCTTGAAGACCACGATCTCGCCGCGCCCGATGTCGCCGGTGATCCGGTTGACGACCACCCTGTCGTCGATGAGCAGGGTGTTCTCCATGGACTCCGACGGAATGTAGAACGAGTCGAGGACGAACAGGCGCACCAGCACCGCGACGAGGACCCCGACGAGCACCAGAACGACCGACTCTCGCCAGCTGGACTTCTTCTTCGCCTTGGCGGCCGGGTCGCCCGGGCCATCCGGGTCGCCCTGCCCGTCGCCGGCGTCCGGCGTGGCGGGCGCCGCGGCACCGGCGGAATCCCCGGCAACGGCGGCGTCTTCGGCTCTGGGGGTGTCCCCGGCCGCGGAAGCCTCGCCGGACGCGGAGGCCGCCTGGACGACGGCGGCCTGTGCGGCGGGCTCGGCATTGTGCGGGGCGGCGGCCGGGTCGCGGGGCTCCGGCTTGTCCTCTGTGACGCTCATCGGAATCGCGGGGCGCCCCTGGCACCGGTCGGTCCGGGGAGGAGCGGCCCTGTCTCCTTCGTCTGGTCGGGGGAAGGCGGCCCGCCACCGTCGGAGCGGCGGCGACGGACGACGGTGCGGCCCGGCGGCCTCTGGAGGCCGCGGCGGGCGTGCCCGGGAGTGCTGCGGCGGCGGGCGGGGGGCGGACGGTCAGTCGGCGCGGCGGCGCGCCCTGCGGACGACCCAGCGGCGGCGCACCCCCATCAGCGGGACCGCCCCGGCGAGGCCGAGCAGCAGCGGAGCCGAGTCGCCCGCCATGGCGACGGACTTCAGGGCGGCCTGGTTGAAGGTGTCGGGGATGGGCAGCGTCGTGGCGCGCGAGAACGGCCACACGATGACGAACGCCCGCCCGACCACCTTGTCCTCGGGAATGGCGCCGCCGCCGGGGTCGCCCTGGTGGGAGCGCGAGTCGAGCGAGACCGAACGGTGGTCGCCCATCACCCACAGGCGGCCCTTCTCGACCTTGATCTCGAAGAACTTCTGCGACGGCTGGTCGTCGGGGTACAGGTAGGCCCGCTCTTCGAGGGGGACGCCGTTGACGGTGATCCGCCCCTTGGCGTCACAGCACTTCACCGTGTCGCCCGGCAGGCCGATGACGCGCTTGATGTAGTCCTTCTCACCGGGGACCACGCCGAAGGCCGTGCCGACCCAGCGGAAGAACCCCGCGACCGGGTTGGAGGGGTCTGGGACGTCCACCTCGCTGGCCCAGGAGTCGACGCCCGAGAACACCACGATGTCGCCGCGCTCGATGTCACGGGTGTGGTAGACGAGCTTGTTGACCAACACCCTGTCGTTGACGAGCAGGGTGTTCTCCATGGACTCCGACGGGATGTAGAACGCCTGGATCACGAAACTCTTGATGATGAGCGCCAGGACCAGCGCGACCACCACCAGGACCGGGAGTTCTCGCCAGAACGAGCCCTTTTTCTCCTTGCCGCCGCCCTTGGCTGACGGCTTGGTGTCTTCCGCGACCACGTCTACCTCGTCCTCGACGGGGCGGCGCGGCCCGCCGGCCCCCTGGCCATCGCTAGTCATCGCTGTCGAGCCTAAATGATGCGCGCTCCGCGGCGGGCCGCCGACTCGGCATCACGTCCAAAGAAACTCCGTGTCCGAAAAGCACTCTTGGGGCCGGACACGCCCGCGACCGTGGGGACACGCCGCGGGCGGGACCCGGGCGACGGCTTCGGACGCCGATGAAATTTCAGCAAAATGGCCCGCATCCCTTGCGGGTGCGGGCCACTGCGGCGCCCGGACTACTTGCTGGTGGGAAGCGCGTCGCGCTTCTCGCGGATGCGGGCCGCCTTGCCGCGCAGGTCGCGCATGTAGTACAGCTTGGCCCGGCGGACGTCACCGCGGGTCACAACCTCGATCTTCTCGATGACCGGGCTGTGCACCGGGAAGGTGCGCTCGACGCCGACGCCGTAGCTCACCTTGCGGACGGTGAACGTCTCACGCGCGCCGCCGCCCTGGCGACGCAGCACGAAGCCCTTGAAGACCTGGATGCGGGACCGGTTGCCTTCGACGACGCGGACATGGACCTCGAGCGTGTCACCCGGGCGGAAGCTCGGGACGTCACTGCGTGTGGAGGCCTTCTCAAGCTCCTGGATCAGCGTGTGCATGACAGCGGTTCCTCGATTTGAGCGAGCGCTCGGAGGTCCGCCCGGCCATGCGCTGAGCATGGCGGCGAGGAAGACACGAGCGCTGGGCTGAATACGTCTCTGAGGCCGGGCCGTGTGTGTCGGCCGGCCACGCCAACCGCAGGGCAGTTGGCAACAGCGATTCAGTCTGCCATATGTTGCGCCGGGAAGCGAAACGAAGCGCAGGCTCGCGGCCGTCCCGCCTCGTCGGGGACGGTCTCAGCCCGCCTCGGCGGAAGGCTCGCCGCCCGCGCGCGACGCCTGTTCGAGGACTTCCCTGTCTCGCTTGTCCAAGGTCTGGCCGGCGAGCCGCGCCGCCAGTTCGGGCCGCTTGGCGGCCGTGCGGCGCAGCGCCTCGTCGCGCCGCCACCGGGCGATCGCCCCGTGGTTGCCCGACAGCAGGATGGGGGGCACCTCATGCCCGCGCCACTCCGGAGGCTTGGTGTAGACGGGCCCTTCGAGCAGGCCGGCCATGGCGCCGGGGGCGAAGGAGTCGTCGGCCACCGAGCCGGCGTTGCCGAGCACCCCTGGCAGCAGGCGCCCGACGGCCTCGACGATGACGAGCACGGCGGCCTCTCCCCCGGCCAGGACGTAGTCGCCGATGCTGACCTCGTCGAGGCGCAGGCGCGGCCCGTACTCGGCCATGACGCGGGAGTCGATGCCCTCGTAGCGGGCGGGCGCGAACAACAGCCAGGGCTCCTTGGCGTACTCCAGGGCCACTTCCTGGGTGAACGGCCGCCCGCTCGGGGTGGGGACGACGAGCCGGGGCGGCGTGCTCGCCGACGCGACGACGGCGTCGATGGCCTCCCCCCACGGCTCGGGTTTCATGACCATGCCCGGCCCGCCGCCGTACGGGGTGTCGTCGACCGTGCGGTGGACGTCGTGGGTCCAGTCGCGCAGGTGGTGCAGCCGGATGTCCAGCAGGCCCTTCTGCCGCGCCTTGCCGATGAGCGAGACGTCGAGCGGGGCGAAGTACTCGGGGAAGATCGAGATGATGTCGACGCGCATGCTCACCGCCCGCACGCCCGCGCGGCCCGCCGCCCGCCGGTCACGGCGTCTCCTCCTGGTCGAGCAGGCCGGGGGGCGCGTCGACCACGACGC
Source organism: Sphaerisporangium sp. NPDC049457 (assembly GCF_055586705.1). Lineage (NCBI taxonomy): Bacteria > Bacillati > Actinomycetota > Actinomycetes > Streptosporangiales > Streptosporangiaceae > Sphaerisporangium > Sphaerisporangium sp. NPDC049457. The sequence continues at coordinate 58,143 of NZ_JBVJHR010000009.1, forward strand.
GCTTGGCCGCCAGGTCGACCTCGGGCACCAGGGCCTTGACGAACGGGACGAACACCTCGCCGCCGCCCTTCCGGATGACCAGAAGGTCCTGTCCGTGGTGGAGGACGTCGGTGATCTCGCCGACGGCCTCGCCGCCGGTGGTGACGACGGACAGGCCGATGAGCTGGTGGTCGTGGAACTCGTCGGGGTCGTCGGACGGCGGGATGTCGGCCGAGTCGATGACGAGCATGGTGTCGCGGAGCGCCTCGGCGGCGTCGCGGCCGTGGACGCCGTCGAAGCCGAGCAGCAGGATGTTCTTGTGCCAGCGCATGCTCTCGACGACCAGCGGGCCGGCGCCCGGCGGGTCGGTCGCGAGGGTGGCGCCGGGGGCGAAGCGCGCGTCCGGGTCATCGGTGCGCACTTCGACGGTCACCTCGCCACGGATGCCGTGTGGGCGGCCGATGCGGCCGACGACCAACTGCACGTCGCTGCTCCTTCGGGGCTGGCGGACGGGGCCCCCGGGGCGGGGGCCGCCGCAACCGCGACAGGGGACCGCCCGGATGCCGGGGGTCCCCTGTCCAGAGGTGGTTGCCTCTGTGGTCTGGTTACCGGGCTTCGTTCAGGTCGAGCAGGTCGACCCGCACGTACTTGCCGTCGGCCAGGGCGTTCATCACGGTGCGAAGCGCCTTGGCCGTGCGGCCGCCACGGCCGATGACCTTGCCGAGGTCGTCGGGATGGACCCGGACCTCGAGGACACGCCCGCTGCGAATGCGGCGCGGGCGGACCAGAACGTCGTCCGGGTGCTCGACGATGCCCTTGACCAGGTGCTCGAGGGCTTCCTCAAGCACCTCAGGCCTCGCCTTCCGGCTTCTCCTCGGCGGCCGGCTCGGCCGGCGCGGCGGGGGTGGTGGTGTCTTCGGCCTTCACGGTCTTCTTGGCCTTGCGCTGCGTGGTGGCGTTGCCGGTGCCGGCGTCACCGGCGAGCGACTCCTTGGCGGCGGCCTCGTAGATGGCGTGACGGTCGGGCTTGGCCTCGGCGACCAGCAGGGCCGGCGGGGCGGGCTCGCCCTTGAACTTCTGCCAGTCGCCGGTGAGCTTGAAGAGCTTGAGGACCGGCTCGGTCGGCTGAGCGCCGACACCCAGCCAGTACTGCGCGCGCTCCGAGTTCACCTGGATGAAGGAGGGGTTCTCCTTCGGGTGGTACAGGCCGATCTCTTCGATGGCACGGCCGTCACGCTTGGTGCGGCTGTCGGCCACGACGATGCGGTACTGCGGGTTGCGGATCATGCCGAGCCGCTTGAGCTTGATCTTGACTGCCACGGGTGTGGTCTCTCCTGGATTCGCGCGTGGGTGAGCGGGCGTCTCGTCGAGTGGGGCACGACGGGATGACCGCCCGAGGGACAAACATGACGCGCGGGGGTGAGAGGGCACCCACGGTCACGGTGTTCCAGCATGACATTCTGCCAGATGATTCGACGCCTGTCCGAATCGACGCCCCCGTCGCGCCCGATCGGCGCCCGAGCGGCGTAAATACCGCGCCCGTCCGGCGGCGGGGCCGGACGGGCGGGCCGTCACTTCTGGCCGGGGCGGCGGAACTTGGAGATGTCGAAGCCGGGCGGCAGTTCGAGGCCGGGCGGGAGCGTGCCCCCGCCGGGACCGCCCAGGCCGCCGAGGCCCGGCGGGAGCTGCGGCGGAGCCGAGGACCCGCCGTTGGCGGCGCCGGCCTTGCCGAGGGCGGCCTTGCGGGGGTCGCCGCTGACCTTGCGCCCCTTCTTGGGCTTCTTCTGCGCGGCCTTGCCCTTGCGGCCGCCGGGCATGCCCGGGATGCCCATGCCGCCGGCCACCTGCTTCATCATCTTCTGCGCGTCGAAGAACCGGGTGACGAGGTTGCTGACCTCGGTCACGGTGACGCCGGACCCGCGGGCGATGCGGGCGCGCCGCGAGCCGTTGATGATCTTGGGGTCCTGGCGCTCTGCCGGGGTCATCGAGCGGATGACGGCGGCCACGCGGTCGAGATCGCGCTCGTCGACCTGGTTGAGCTGCTCGCGCATCTGCCCCATGCCGGGCATCATGCCGAGGAGGTTCTTGAGCGGGCCCATCTTGCGGACCATCATCATCTGCTCGAGGAAGTCGTCGAGCGTGAAGCCGTCGCCCGAGACGAGTTTGCCCGCCATCTTGGCGGCCTCTTCCTCGTCGAAGGTGCGCTGGGCCTGCTCGATGAGGGTGAGGATGTCACCCATGTCGAGGATGCGCGACGCCATGCGGTCGGGGTGGAAGGCGTCGAAGTCCTCGAGCTTCTCGCCCGTGGAGGCGAACATGATCGGACGGCCGGTGATGTGCCGCACGGACAGGGCCGCGCCGCCGCGCGCGTCGCCGTCGAGCTTGGTGAGCACGACGCCGTCGAACCCGACGCCGTCCATGAACGCCTGGGCGGTGGTGACGGCGTCCTGGCCGATCATCGCGTCGACGACGAACAGGACCTCGTCGGGGCTGACGGCGTCGCGGATGTCCGCGGCCTGTTTCATCAGCTCCTGGTCGATGCCGAGGCGGCCCGCGGTGTCGATGATGACGATGTCGTGCTGCTGGCGCCGGGCGTGCTCGATCGAGCCGCGGGCGACCTCGACGGGGTCGCCCACACCGTTGCCGGGCTCGGGGGCGTAGACCGCGACCTCGGCGCGGGAGCCGACCACCTGGAGCTGCTGGACGGCGTTGGGCCGCTGCAGGTCGGCGGCGACCATGAGCGGGGCGTGGCCCTGCTCGCGCAGCCAGCGGGCGAGCTTGCCCGCCAGGGTGGTCTTGCCCGCGCCCTGGAGGCCGGCGAGCATGATGACGGTCGGTGGGGTCTTGGCGTACCTGAGCCGGCGGGTCTCGCCGCCCAGGATCTGCACCAGCTCGTCATTGACGATCTTGACGACCTGCTGGGCGGGGTTGAGCGCCTGGGAGACCTCCGCGCCGCGGGCGCGCTCCTTGACGTGGGACACGAAGTCCTTGACGACCGGGAGCGCGACATCGGCCTCCAGAAGGGCGATGCGGATCTCTCGACATGTCGCGTCGATGTCGGCGTCGGACAGCCTCCCCTTGGACCTGAGGGAGGAGAAGACCGATGTCAGCCGGTCTGAAAGCGTCTCGAACACGTGATTGGCCAGCCTCTGCGCTACGGGTCGTCCGGGGTCGGTGCGTCTGCGACTCGACCTCCCAGCCTATCCGCTCCGCGGCCCGGTCACGCGTATCGAACGGAGGCGGGGAGGCCGGACGTCGCTAGCCGCGCCAGCCGGGCACCGACACCCGCATGGTGAGAGCGTGCTCCACCAGGGAGATCAGGGCGCTCTTCACCGATTCCCGCTGCCGGGCGTCGGTCCGGACGATCGGGATGTGCGGGGAGAGGGTGAGGGCGTCGCGGACCTCCTCCTCGGTGTGCGGGTACTGCCCTTCCCATCCGTTGAGCCCGATGATGAAGGGCAGCTTCGCCTCCTCGAAGTAGTCGACGGCGGGGAAGCTGTCGGCGAGGCGGCGGGTGTCGACCAGCACGACGGCGCCGATGGCGCCGCGCACGAGGTCGTCCCACATGAACCAGAAACGATGCTGGCCGGGCGTGCCGAACAGGTAGAGGATCAGCTCGCTGTCCAGCGACACACGCCCGAAGTCCATGGCGACCGTGGTGGTGGTCTTCTGCGGGATGAGGCCCAGGTCGTCGATGCCGGCGCTGGCGTCGGTCATGACCGCCTCGGTGGTCAGCGGGACGATCTCCGACACCGCGCCGACGAAGGTCGTCTTGCCGACGCCGAACCCGCCGGCGACGACGATCTTCGTCGACGTCAACCCGCCACGGCTAGAGCCTGCGAAGTCCACTTAGCACCCTTTCGAGCAAGTTGAGATCCGGCTTGCCGGCGTCGAGCTGCGGCTGGTGCAGCTGGACGAGGCCTTCTGAGGCCATGTCCGAGATCAGCACCCGGGCCACGCCGAGCGGCACCCGCAGCAGCGCGGAGATCTCGGCCACGGAGCGCACCTGGCGGCACAGCGTGTTGATCGCCTGGTACTCCGGGATCAAGCCGGAAATATCTTGATATGGCGGAATGGTGGAATGAACCAGCGTCTCCATGGCCAACTGCGTCCTCGGCGTCGTACGCCCGCCGGTGACCGTGAAGGGCCGGACGGGCGACGACGGCTCCTGCTGGTACCGCCGTAACCCGTCCTCCCAGCCCGGGCCGCCCATGGAGGTCACCGCGGCGACGACGCCTGAAGCTCGGCGCGCACGGCGGGGGTCAGCACCTGCCCTGCGCGCTCGACCATCAGCGTCATCTGGTACGCCACCAGACCCATGTCACAGTCGGGAGCCGCGAGGACGGCCAGGCAGGATCCGTCGCTGATCGACATGATCAGCAGCAGCCCGCGCTGCATCTCCACCACGGTCTGGGTGACCGCGCCGCCCTCGAACACCCGCGAGGCGCCCTGGGTCAGGCTGATCAGCCCCGCGGCCACCGCCGCGAGCTGGTCGGCCCGGTCCTTGGGGAACCCCTCCGAGTACGCGAGCGGCAACCCGTCCGAGGAGACCACCACCGTGTGCGCCACCCCCGGGACCCCCCGAACGAAGTCGGTGATCAACCAGTTGACTCCACGGGCGGCCTGGCTCAGCTCTCTCACTTGTCCTCCTTGTCGCCCTGAATGCGCCGCAGCTCGGTATTGAACGCCACTTCGTCCTCGCTCAGCTCACCGCGAGCGACCGCACGGCCCTGCCGGATGCCCTGCTGGAAGCTCGACAGGCGGCTGCGCGCCCGGTCGGGCGAGAGCGCCGGCATGGCGGGCGGCGGCGACGTGGCGGCCTCCTGTGTGCCCGCCGTGCCCGGCACCAGGTTGGCCTTGGGCACGCGCTTGGGCAGGCCCGCGGCCGTGGTGCCGTCTCTCACCGGCTCCTGGACGACCGCGGCCGCCTGCCAGCCGGCGTCGGCGGGGATCTGCTGCCATCCGCCGGAATCCTTGTCCTTGTCCTGCTCGCCGTCCACCCTGCGGAACCAGGCCGACTCGACGGACGCGAAGATCGGCAAGAATTCCTCCTCCTGCTCCATGGGAGAGGTGTGCACGGCGGGCAGCGGGCCGGTGACGGCGTCCAGGTCGGGAGAGTCGTAACGGCGCGGGCGCAGGCGCCCGGGCGTCTCTCCCGTCGCCGGGCCGCCGAAGGACCCGGGACCGGTGGGCGGGCCGCCGAAGGAACCGCCGCCGGTGGGCGGGCCGCCGAACGAACCGCCGCCGGTGGGCGGGCCGCCGAACGAACCCGGTCCCGCCGCGGAGCCGCCGCCGGTCGCCGGGCCGCCGAAGGATCCGGGCCCGGTGGGCGGGCCGCCGAACGGAGAGGGGCCGAAGTTCCCGGTGCCGCCGGTGGGCGCGCCGAACGCGTCCGGGGCGGGGCCGCGAGAGCTGAACGCGTCGGAGGCCGGGCCGCCGTACCCGCCGCCGGTGGCAGGACCGCCGAAGGAGCCGGGACCGGTGGGCGGGCCGCCGTAGCCCGAGCCCGTCGCGGGGCCGCCGAAGCCGCCGGACCCCGGGCCGTAGAAGCCGCCCGACCCGCTGGGCGGGCCGGAGTGGCCGCCGGAGCCGGTGGCCGGGCCGGAGTAGCCGCCCGGGCCGGTGTTGGGGCCGCCGAACCCGCCGCCCGTGGTGGGACCCATGGGGCCCGCGCCGTTGGGGCCGCCGAACGGCGCCGCGTCGGCGAACGAGCCGCCGAAGGCGTCCGCGCCGGCCGGCACGCCGAACGCGCTGTTGGCCTGCGGGGTCGCGCCGAACATGGGCTGCCCGGCGGGCTGGCCCACGGCGGACCAGGCGGGGGCCTGGCCTCCCGGGAACGACTGCGACGCGCCGGACGGGGCGCCGCCGAGGTGGGTGGGCGAGCCCATGAGGGACTCGGGCAGCAGGACCATCGCGGTGAGGCCGCCGGTGTCGTGCCGCCGCAGCTGCACGCGGATGCCGTTGCGCAGCGCGAGGCGGCCGACCACGAACAGGCCCATGCGGCGCGAGACCGACACGTCGACGACCGGCGGGTTGGCCAGCCGCCAGTTGGTCTGGGCGAGCTCCTCGTCGGTCATGCCGATGCCGGCGTCGGTGATCGAGATCATCACGCCGCCGCCGTCGATGCGGTTGCCGGTGACGCTGACCCTGGTCTCGCGCGGCGAGAAGGAGATGGCGTTCTCGACCAGCTCGGCGAGCAGGTGGATGACGTCGTTGACCGCCTGGCCGACGATGGAGACGCCGCCGGGGACGTTCATGGCGACGCGCTCGTAGTTCTCGACCTCTGAGAGCGAGGCCCGGGTGACGTCCAGCAGAGGCACGGGCTGGCTCCACCGGCGGGCGGGCTCCTGGCCGGCGAGGACCAGCAGGTTCTCACTGTTGCGGCGCATGCGGGTCGCCAGGTGGTCCAGGCGGAACAGGTCGCCGAGACGCTTGTCGTCCTGCTCGCCCTGCTCCAGACCGTCGATCAGCGTGATCTGCCGCTCCACGAGGGTCTGCGTGCGCCGGGAGAGGTTGACGAACATGGCGCTGACGTTGCTGCGCAGCTGCGCCTCGTCGGTCGCCAGCCTGATCGCCTCGCGGTGGACCTCGTCGAAGGCCCGGGCCACTTCCCCGACCTCGTCGGTGGAGCCGACGCCGATCGGCCGCACTTCGGGCGGGCCGGTGTTGCCTTCCGACTCGCGCAGTTTCTGCACCATCTCGGGCAGGCGGCGACCGGCGATCTCCAGCGCCTCGCGGCGGAGCTGGCGCAGCGGGCTCACCAGCGACCGCGCCATGACGGTGGTGATGACCAGCACCAGGATGAGCAGGAGGGCCACGACGCCGATGTTGACGGCGGCCTGGCTCTGGTCGGCGCGCGCGAGCTCGGCGGCCTGGTCGACGATGGAACGGCCCAACGTCCGCTGGGCCTCGTGCATGCGGTTCAGCCCGTCGCTGGAGGCGTCGAACCAGGCCTGCACGTCATTGCCGCCCTCGATGAGGTCGAGCGGGACGGCCACCGGTTGCTGTTGGCCACCCGCCGCCTGCGGCCGGACGACGCCGCTGGTCTCGGTGATGAAGAGCGCGCGGTCGACCATGGCGGCGGCGACGTCGATCTGCCGGCCGCTGACCGTGTCGGAGTACGCCTGGCGCTGGGCCGGCGTGGCCAGGAAGAGGAACGAGTTCAGCTCGCTCGCCTGCTGGGACCTGGCGGTCTGGAAGGCGTTGAGCGTGTTCTGGTCGAACGCGCGGGCGAGGAGCGCCGTCAGCATCAGCCCTCGCTGCCTGGACGCCTGCTCGGCCGAGCGCGACAACGCCGCGAACGCGGAGGCGCTGGAGCCCAGTGCTTCGTTGGTGCTGCCTCGCGCCGTCTCGTCGAAGACCGCGAGCAGGTCGTCGATGACGAAGTTGTACTTCTGCACGCTCGGCAGGGGAGGCAGCTGTGAGCTCACCGTGATGTCGCGCAGGGTGTGCAGTTCGGAAAGGCGGTCGAGGACGCGGCCGAACTCCTGCTTGCCGACCTCACCCAGGGCCCGCTGCACCGCCGTCTTGCGGTCGAGCACTCTCTGCACGGCGGCGTCGACGCCGTTCTGCTGTTCGCGGATGAGCAGGCGTGCCTGCGTGCCGCGGCGACCGTTGGCGACGAACCTGCTGGTGAGGTCGCGTTCGAGGTCGAGCTGGTGGACAAGGTCGCTCAGAGTCGTGACGAACTCGGCGACGGTCCGGACGCGTTCATATTCGGTGGCGCTCTGTATGGAGGTGGCCACTCGGAGTCCACCGAGGAGGACGGCCACCGTGGTGGGCACCAGAATGAGCGCGATGAGACGGGTACGCACCCGCCAGTTACGCAGAGCCATCGACCTTGCGGGTTTGTGTCCTGGGTCGGTGGGCGCACCCGACTCCGAAGGCGGTTGGGCTGCGTCCGGCATGGTACGGCGACCGCTCTCGATTGTTGCTGTCCTCACTGGTCGCAACCTCTCGCCAGCTGGTCTGCTTCAGGGGGGAAGGCCACGCATGTGTTACACGTGGCAAGTCAAGGGGCAATTGGAGCATAAGCCTACGAGGTCGACCAATAGCTATGGGTAATTAGAACGGTCCAAAGCATTATTCGGCCAGGACGGATCGAACCCGGAGGGTCCGCACGAGATCACACCCCCGAGCAGGACCCCGGACGCCGATTCCTCGCGTGCATCGCTGTCTACACCGTTCCAAAGTCACGAAAGCGGACATATCACTCGATCAACGTCAAAGTGGATTTCTTTACAACTTTCATGACATAGGCCGCGTATCCATGTGAGCGCAGATCTTCCTCCGCTAGGCTTCACGCTCGCCGTGCCGCCATGCCTTCCCAGAGGCGGGCTCGGCACTCTTCCCCCCACAACTAAAAGGACCACCTCAATGAGAAGCCTTAGGGGTCGTACCTTCGTCGTCGGTGTATTGGCCACCCTGGCGCTCGCGGCCTGCGGAAGCAACGAGCCGACCTCCTCCGCGGCGCCGGCGAACGCCGGCGGATTGGAGAAAACGGCCATCACCGTCTCGACCTCGGCGATCGCCGACCACTCCGCTCTCTACATCGCCCAGAAGCGCGGATTCTTCAAAGAAGAAGGGCTGACGGTCAAGACGGAGATCACTCCGAGCACCGCGGCCACCCTGCCCCGACTGATCAACGGCAGCCTCGACGTCGCCGCCCTCGCCTACTTCTCCATCTTCTCCTCCCAGGAGGCCAAGGCCGGCGACTGGCGCGTCGTCGCGGACTCCTACCAGGCGGGCCCGGACGTCATCGACCTCGTCGTGACCAAGGACTCCAAGATCAAGACGGTCAAGGACCTCGAAGGCAAGCGGGTCTCCATCGCGGCGCCGAACAGCGTCGGTCAGCTCGCGGTCGGCTCGGTGCTGAAGACCGCGGGCCTCGACCCGAACAAGAGCGTCCAGTGGGTTCCGCTGGCCTTCCCCGAGGCGCCGGCCAAGCTCATCTCCGGTGAGATCGACGCCGCCTGGCTGCCCGAGCCCTTCCTGTCGAACGTGCAGCGCGAGAACGGCGCCAGGGTGCTCGCCGACACCATGACCGGCGCCATGAAGGACTTCCCGATCGCCGGCTGGGCCGCCACCGCCGACTGGACCAAGAAGTACCCGAAGACCATGGCCGCCTTCCAGCGGGCGATCCTCAAGGGACAGCAGGTCGCCGCGTCCGACCGCAAGGCGGTCGAGGCGGTCCTGCCGGACTACACCCAGATCAAGCCGGACGTCGCGGCGGTCATGAAGCTGGGCGTCTTCCCGACCTCGCTGAACGCCACGCGCATCCAGCGGGTCCCGGACCTCATGCTGGAGTACGGCTTCCTCAAGGGCAAGATGGAGGCCGCCCCGCTCCTGGTGCCCCTGCCTCAATGATCCATGCACGAGCGGTCCGCGGCGCCATCGGCGTCGCGGGCCTTCTGGTGGTCGCGGAGCTCGCGGGACGATCAGGACTGATCGACCCCACACTCCTGCCACGGGTCTCCACGGTGCTGCCGGCCGCCGGCCGGCTCATCGTCGACCCTGAGTTCCTGTCCTACCTGAGCGGCACCCTCGAGGTCTGGGGCGGCGGGCTTCTCGTCGCCGTGCTGCTCGGCACCCCTCTGGGCCTGCTGCTCGGAACCCTCCCGAAGGTCGAGCTCGCGGTGCGGCCACTGGTCGAGTTCATGCGCCCGATCCCGTCGGTCGTCCTGCTGCCGCTGGTCACGCTCCTGATGGCCTGGGACCACGGCAACAAGATGACGATCGTCGTGTACGCCGCCATCTGGCCCATCCTCATCAACACCATGTACGGCCTGCGGGACGTCGACCCGGTCGCCAAGGAGACCCTGAGCAGCTTCGGGTTCGGCAAGCTCGCCGTCCTGGCACGGGTCTCACTGCCCAGCGCGGCGCCGTTCGTGCTCACCGGTGTGCGCATCGCCGTCTCGATCGGCCTGATCGTCACCGTCAGCGCCGAGCTGCTGGCCGGAGGCGTGGACGGCATCGGCACCTACATGATCCGCGCCCAGTCCGGCTTCCGCACCGACCTGGTGCTCGCGGCCACGGTGTGGACGGGAACACTCGGGCTCCTCGCGAACGCGTTGCTGGTCAGGGCGCATCGCTGGGCGTTCCGATGGCACGTGGTGAAGGCAGGAGGCGCCGCATGAGCGTCACGACGGCCCCCGGGGACCTGCGGGACTCCACCGGGCCCTCCATGTCCTCCCGCACGGGGAACCCGCGGTCATGGCTGACCGCGGCGCTCACCCGGGTCTGGCTGATCCCGGTGGCGATCGCCGCCTGGGAGCTCGTCACCCGGCAGGCGGAGTCGTTCTACTTCCCGCCGCCGTCGGCGATCGTCGTCCGCATGTACGAGCTGTGGTTCTCCGGGCCCGCGAGCCACCTGTTCCTGACCGAGGAGGCGATCGCGAACTTCGGCCCGAGCCTCGGCAGGCTGTTCAGCGGCTGGATCCTCGCCTGCGTCGTCGGGATCACCGCGGGAATCGCCCTGGGCCGGTCCTCCACCCTCTACGACTACGTCAACCCGATCGTGGAGTTCGCCAGGGCCACGCCCCCGCCCGCGCTGATCCCGCTCTTCGTCATCATCTTCAAGATCGGTACGCCGATGCAGCTGGCTACGATCGTCTACACGGTGGTCTGGCCCATCCTGATCAACACCGTCGACGGCGCCCGCTATCTGGACGCGGTCCACGCCGACACCGCCAAGGTGTTCGGGCTCACCCGGGCGCAGCGGTTCTTCCGCATCATCCTGCCCGCGGCGGCGCCGAAGATCTTCGCCGGGATGCGGGTGAGCCTGTCGATCGCCGTGATCCTCATGGTGGTCTCCGAGCTCGTCGGCGCGGTCAACGGCATCGGCTACCTGATCCTGTTCAAACAGCAGGGCTTCGACCTGCCCGGGATGTGGGGAGGCGTGGTACTGCTCGGCATCCTCGGTTATGCGTTGAACGCGTCGTTCATCCTTGTTGAGCGCCGCGTCCTTTCCTGGCACCGGCAAGCCCGGCAGACAACCTGAGGAACGATCGTGCTCGATGTCGTCAACCTGCGTCACACGTACGGCGAAGGCCCGAAGGCCCACCAAGCCCTTGGAGGGATCGACCTCAAGGTCTCGGAGGGCGAGCTGGTCAGCGTCGTCGGCCCCTCCGGCTGCGGCAAGTCCACGCTGCTGCGCTCCATCGCCGGCCTGATCAAGCCCTCCGAGGGCCACATCCGCATCCGCGACACCGAGATCGCGGACACCCCCGGAGACCTGGCCGTCGTCTTCCAGGACTACAGCCGGTCGCTGTTCCCCTGGATGTCGGTCGAGGACAACGTCGCCCTGCCGCTGCGCAGGCGCGGCAGGGACCGGGCGGCGCGACGTGCGGCCGCCGCCGAGGCCCTCGCGGCCGTGGGCCTGCCCAACGCGGCCGCCAAGTACCCCTGGGAGCTGTCCGGCGGCATGCAGCAGCGCGTGGCGATCGCCCGCGCGATCGCCTACCGCCCCGCGCTGATGCTCATGGACGAGCCGTTCGGCTCGGTGGACGCCCAGACCCGCGAGGACCTTGAGGACCTGGTGCTGCAGGTCCGCAAGGACCACCGCATGACCATCCTGCTGATCACCCACGACATCGACGAGAGCGTGTACGTCGGTGACCGCGTCGTGGTGCTGACCAAGTCGCCGGCGCGGGTGGCGGGCGAGCTGGCCGTGAACCTGCCGTTCCCGCGCGACCAGATCGCGACCCGGCAGCTGCCGGCGTTCGTCCACCTGCGCGCCGAGGTGGGCCGTCTGGTGCGGGGCAAGGGCCACGCGTCCACGGCGGGCGTCGCGCAGGGCCGGGCCGTCGCGGACGGCTAGACCGGCGGAGACGAAAAAGACAACAAAGGGGACGCGGCCCGGATCACCGGTGTTGCGTCCCCTTTGTCATCTCCGGCCACGAGCGTGGGGAGTCTTCCGCGTCCGTCCACGCGCACGACGACGCCCGCACACGCGGAACGCGCCGCCGTCGTACGAGCGGCGCGGCAGGGACGCGGGCCCCCGCCGGGTTCAGCGGCCTCCCCAGCCGGGAACCGCGACGCGCATCGTCAGGGCGTGCTCCACGAGCGCGATGAGGGTGGACTTCACCGAGTCGCGCGAGCGGGCGTCGGTGCGCACGAGGGGGATGTGCGGGGCGAGGGTGAGCGCCTCGCGGACCTCCTCGTCCGCGTGCGGGTAGTGCCCGTCCCAGCCGTTGACGCCGACCACGAACGGCAGGCCGGCCTCTTCGAAGTAGTCGATGGCCGGGAAGCAGTCGGCCAGGCGGCGGGTGTCGACCAGCACGACGGCGCCGATGGCGCCGCGCACCAGGTCGTCCCACATGAACCAGAAACGATGCTGCCCGGGCGTGCCGAACAGATAGAGGATCAGATCCTGGTCCAGGGACACACGCCCGAAGTCCATGGCCACGGTCGTCGTCGTCTTGTGCGGAGTGAGGCCCAGGTCGTCGATGCCCGCGCTGGCGTCGGTCATCACCGCCTCGGTGGTCAGCGGGACGATCTCCGACACCGCGCCGACGAAGGTCGTCTTGCCGACGCCGAACCCGCCCGCGACGACGATCTTCGTCGACGTCAGCGCCGGGCCGCGGCTAGAGCCTGCGAAGTCCACTGAGAACCCTTTCGAGCAAGTTGAGGTCCGGCTTACCCGTCTCCAGCTGCGGGTGGTGCACCTGGACCAAGCCCTCGGCCGCCATGTCGGCGATCACGACGCGGGCCACGCCGAGGGGCATGCGCAGCATCGCGGCGATCTCGGCGACCGACCGCACCTGACGGCACAGCGTACTGATCGCCTGCTTCTCGGGGGTGAGAGTCGACAGATCTTGATGTGACGATGTGGAGGAGGAGACGAGCGCCTCCATGGCCAGCGAGGTCTTGGGGGCGGTACGGCCCCCGGTCATCGCGTACGGCCGGACTAGGGAACTGCGTTCCACCGGTTCGTGTGTCGGGAGCGGCGGGGCCGTCGCGCCGGCGAACCGGCGGGCGTCCTCGATGGGCGGGTACGGCGAACCGCCGCTCAGCGGGTCGCCGTCATCTGTCCAGCCGTGACGTGCCACAGCGTCCTCCTGTCATCGGCCCCTCACCTGGGTTGGGACGCCTGCAACTCGGCACGCACGGCCGGGGTCAGCACCTGACCGGCACGCTCCACCAACAACGTCATCTGATAGGCCACCAGACCCATGTCGCAGTCGGCCGCCGCGAGCACGGCCAGGCAGGATCCGTCGCTGATCGACATGATCAGCAGCAGCCCGCGCTGCATCTCCACCACGGTCTGGGTGACCGCGCCGCCCTCGAACACCCGCGAGGCGCCCTGGGTCAGGCTGATCAGCCCCGCGGCCACCGCCGCGAGCTGGTCGGCCCGGTCCTTGGGGAACCCCTCCGAGTAGGCCAGCGGAAGGCCGTCGGCCGATACCACGACCGTGTGCGCCACACCCGGGACGTTGTTGACGAAGTCAGTGATAAGCCAGTTGACTCCACGGGCGGCCTGGCTCAGCTCCCTCACGAGTCCTCCTTGTTACGGTCATCATTCCAATTGGCGGCAAAGTCGTCGTTCTGCTCGCCGCGGGCGACGGCCCGCCCCTTCCGCACACCCTGCTGGAAGCTCGACAGGCGGCTGCGCACCCGGTCGGGCGACAGCGAGGGCTGCGGGGTGAAGACCGACGGCCCGGTGTCGGCTGATCCCGGCACCAGGTTCGCCTTGGGCACCCGCTTGGGGAGCCCGGAGGAGGTCACGCCGCCCAGCGAGGGGTCGCTGGCGGCCTGGGCCGCCTGCCAGCCCGCGTCGGCGGGAGAGGACCAGCCTCTGCTCTCGGCCGCTTCCGCCACCACGGCCTGCTCGGCCTCGTGACGCACGGGCGGCGCCGGCTCGTCCGGCGGCGCGGCCGCGCTCTCGCGCGGGGCGGGCTCCAGGTCCGTGCGGCGGAACCAGTCGGACTCGACCGCCGCGAAGATCGGCAGGAACTCCTCCGATTCGTCGAGCGGCGAGTTGTGCACCACCGGCAGCGGGCCGGTGTGGTCGTCGGGGACGGCGCCGAAGGAGCGCCCCGGCGTCTGCGTCCCTGCGCCGGTCACCGCACCGGCCGGAGCGCCGGTGAAGGGCCCCGCCGGAGCGCCGCCGGTGAACGGCCCTGCCGCACCGCCGGTCACCGGACCCGCCGGGCCGCCCGTCACAGGACCGCCGGGGCCGCCGGTCGCGGGACCGGACGGGATGGCCGGCCAGGAGGCGGTCTCCTGGTTGGCCAGGTCGGACGACCAGGGCACGGCGCCCTCGCCGGTGGTGCCGGGAGCCGGCATGTCGGACGGCCACGGGGTGTCGATCGGCGGGTTGGGGTTGAAGTAGCGGTCGAACAGGTCGTCCATCGTGGCGGAGTCGCGGTCGAACGGCTTGTGGTCGCCGCGCCCGTCCGGCGGGTTGCTCGCGAACACGCCGCCCTGGGCAGCGGCGGGGCGCTCGAACGCGTCGCGCGCGGGCAGCGGCGGGCGCTCGAACGGGCCGCGCTCGAACGGACCGCGGTTCACCGGGCCCGGCCCCGCGGTCACCCCCGGGTCGTCGGCCCCGAAGACGGGTGCGCGCATCCCGCGCGAGCCGGGGGCCTCGAAGCCGGCGGGCGCGGGATGGCCCCCGGCGCCGAACGAGGCGACCTGGCCCGCGGAGCCGAACTGGCCGGCGGCGGCCGTCCCTGCGGGCGCACCGGGGATCCGCGGCGCCGACGGGCTGGACAGCAGCGCCTCGGGAATCATGACCATGGCGGCGAGGCCGCCGTTGTCCTGCTGCCTGAGCTGCACCTTGATGTGGTGGCGCAGCGCCAGGCGGCCGACCACGAACAGGCCCATGCGGCGCGAGACCGACACGTCGACGACCGGCGGGTTGGCCAGCCGCCAGTTGGCCTCGCCGACCTCATCGGCGGTCATGCCGATGCCGGTGTCGCTGACCGCCACCATCACCCCGCCGCCGTCGACGCGGTTGCTGGTGATGACGACCTTGGTGTCGCGCGGGGAGAAGGAGACGGCGTTCTCGACGAGCTCGGCGATCAGGTGGACGACGTCGTTGACGGCCTGCCCCACGACGGCGCTGGAGGACTGGACGCGCACTTCGACGCGTTCGTAGCCTTCCACCTCCGACAGCGAGGCGCGGCAGACGTCGACCAGCGGCACCGGCTCGCTCCACTTGCGCGCGGTCTCCTGGCCGGCGAGGACCAGCAGGTTCTCGCTGTTGCGGCGCATGCGGGTCGCCAGGTGGTCGAGCCTGAACAGGTTGCCGAGCCGGGTCTCGTCCTCCTCGCCCTGCTCCAGGCCCTCGATGAGGCTGAGCTGGCGTTCGACCAGGGTCTGGCTGCGGCGCGAGAGGTTGACGAACATGGCGTTGACGTTGCTGCGCAGGCGCGCCTCGTCGCCGGCCAGGCGGATCGCCTCGCGGTGGACCTCGTCGAAGGCCCGGGCGACCTCTCCCATCTCGTCCCTGGAGTTGACGCCGATGGGCACGACGTCGGGGGTCTGGGCGGCGTCGCCGCTCTCGCGCAGCCGCTGGACGGTCTGCGGGAGCCTGCTGCCGGCGATCTCCAGTGCCTCGGCGCGCAGACGGCGCAGCGGGCGGGTCAGCGAACTCGCGACCACGGCGGTGATGATCAGGACCAGCAGCAGCAGCACGACGATCAGGGCGCCGGACACGAACGCCTGCCGCCCGCCCTCCTGCTGCAGCGCCTGGCTCTGCTGGACGACCGAGCCGACCAGGCGTTCCTCGACCTTGCGCATCCGGTCGACGACCGCGCTGGTGGAGGTGTACCAGATGGTGGTGTCGTCGCGGCGGATCGGGTCGAGGTCCTGGATCTCCTTGAACTGGCGCAGCTGGGCCAGCGCGAGGGCGCGCATCCAGTCGGCCTTGTCGACCTGCTGGCCCCGGACGGTGTCGTTGTAGAACTTGACGTCGGCGGGCTGGGCCTCGGCCAGGAACGTCGCGGTCTCGCTCTGCTGGCGGCTCCAGGAGCCGGGGAAGTCGACGAAGTCGTCGTAGTCGAAGCCGCCGCCCAGCTTGCCCAGGGTGGTGAGCCCGACCGTCATGAGGCCGCGCTGGCGCGAGACCTCCTCCTTGGCGCGGCTCAGCGCGCCGAGGGCGATGGTGTCGCCGAACAGGCGCTGGTCCTTGCCGGACGCGCCGAGCTCGCCCTGCATCGAGGTGAGGACGTTGATGAGGCTGGAGTAGATGCCGAGCGCGGCCCGCGGGGGCACGCCGCTCGCGATTCGGGTGCGAAGGCCGGGCAGGCCTTCGAGCCAGCGGCGGATCTGCTGGGCCTCGGCGCGCACACGCGCGGTGTGCGAGGAGTCCAGGGCCGAGACGGCGCTCAGCACCGGCTCTCTGGCGCGGTCCACGACGGCCTGCTGGGCGCGCACCTTCTTCAGGCGGGCCTGGCGGCGTCCTTCGGCGAGATACCAGGCGGTGAGGTCGCGTTCGCGGTCGACCTCGTGCACCAGGACGTCGATCCTCTGCACGAGCACGGCGACCTCGGTGAGGCGGCTGTACTCGGCCGAGGTTGCCATGGCGTTGGTCAGCTGCACCGCGCCGAGGATGACGCCGACGATCGTCGGGACGATGATGAGGGCGATCAGGCGGGACCGTACACGCCAGTTCTTCAGTCGCAGGCGGCTTCCCGTCTCGGGAGTGCGCGCCGTGGATGGCTCGGACCGCTCCACACGGTCATTTCGCCCTGGGTTCCCCCGGGGTTCCTGATTCCTCACTGATTTTCGCAACCTCTCACCGAGCCTGGCGTGCAGGGGGGTACGTCACGCGCGAGGCGCATGAGACGTCCGAGACATCCATCAGGCGATGGTAATTGGAGCACACCCCTACCAGATCGGCCAACAGAACATATATGGACAATTAGCATCAAACTGGTACATCTAGGGATAAAACCGCCAGCTCGCTTCCGTAACTATGCGGGCCGGAATCCCTCTCGCGCCTCCGACGGCGCGTGTTTGATCATGAGGTGCCTGGTCACGGAGTACTCCTGGACCGCCTCCTGGCTCATGTCCTTGCCGAACCCGCTGCCCTTGACCCCGCCGTGCGGAGCCTCCGAGGCGATCGGCAGGTGATCGTTCACCCAGGTGACGCCCACGTCCAGCCGGTGCGACACCCGCAGCGCCCTTCCCACGTCCCGCGACCACACCGACGAGGCGAGCCCGTAGGGGGTGTCGTTGGCCAGCCGCACGGCCTCGTCCTCGCCGGAGAACGGCAGCACGACGATCACCGGGCCGAAAATCTCGCCCTGGACGATCTCACTGTCCTGGGCCGCCCCGGCGATCAGCGTGGGCGGGTAGTAGAAGCCGCGGCCCCGCGGCGGCGCGCCGCCGGTCACCAGACGGGCGCCCCCGGCCAGGGCGCGCTCGACGAACCCGTGCACGCGCTCACGGTGGCCGGCCGAGATCAGCGGGCCGATGTCGGTCGCCGGATCCCAGGGATCGCCGGCGACGATGCCGGCCAGGGTCTCCCGCAGGGCCTCGACCACCTGGTCGTACACCTCGCGCTCGGCGTAGACGCGCGTCGCGGCCGTGCAGTCCTGCCCGGTGTTGTAGGTGGCGCCCATGGCGACGCCCTTGGCCATCTCGGCCAGGTCGGCGTCGGCGAACACCAGCGCCGGCGCCTTGCCGCCGAGTTCCAGGTGCACCCGCTTGAGCCCCGGACGCCCGCCCGCCGGGTCCCCGGCGGCGCCCCGCATGATCGAGCGGCCGGTCTCCGTCGAGCCGGTCACGCTGATCATGTCGACCCCGGGGTCGGTGGTCAGGGCCTCCCCCACCTCGGCGTCGCCGGTGACGGCCCGCACCAGCCCGTCGGGGAAGCCGGCCTTGGCGGCCAGCTCCACCAGGCGCAGCGTCGTGCCGGGCGTCTGCGGCGCCGGCTTGATCACCACCCCGTTCCCCGCCGCCAGAGCGGGGCCGAGCTTCCACACCGCCATGACCAGCGGGAAGTTCCAGGGGGCGATGGAGGCGACCACGCCGACCGGGCGGCGAACCAGCACCGAGGTGTAGCCGGCGCTGAGGACGCCCGCGCCCGTTCCCTCCAGGGAGCGGGCAGCACCGGCGAAGAAACGCAGGTTGTCCACCGCGAACGGCAGCTCGCCGTCCCTGAAGACGGTGGCGGGCTTGCCGGTCTGCGACACCTCCAGCCGCGTCAGCTCCTCGGCGTCGGCCTCCACCAGATCGGCCAGGCGCAGCAGGACGCGCGACCGCTCCGCGGGCGTGGCCTGCGACCACTGCAGGTAGGCCTCGCCCGCCGCCCGCACGGCGCCGGCGACCTCCCGCGGCGGCGTGTCGGGCACCTCGGCCAGCGGCGCTCCGGTGGCGGGGTCGATGGGGGTACAGATCATGTGCTTCTCTCTCGGGCGGAGCCGCCGGCCCCGCGTCCCCGCGAGCTGCGCGAGGTTCGCGGGCTTCGCGGACGAGGGCCGGCGGGGTGGAACGTCAGGCGGAGGCCGCGGGGACGGCCGCCGCCTCGATGAGGTCGGCGGCCCTGCGCAGGCCGTCGCGGCGGCGGATCTCCTCGCCGGCCTCGGCCAGGCGCGCCCGCAACGCGGTGTCGGCGAGCAGCCGGTCCACCGCGCCCACGAGTTCCTGGTCGTCGAAGGCGTAGGTGGACAGGCGCGCGCCGTACCCGAGCTCGTCGATGCGCTGGGCGTTGTCGTACTGGTCCCAGAACAGCGGCAGTACGATCATCGGCTTGCCGAAGTGCAGGGCCTCGGTGGTGGTGTTGTTGCCGCCGTGCGTGATCACCAGGTCGACCATCGGGATGATCTTGGTCTGCGGCACGAACTCCGCGCCCCACATGTTGCCGGCCAGCTTGATCTCCTCGTGGAGCGGGCCCTTGGAGACGATGTAGCGGTGCGGGGTGGTGGCCAGCACGTCGATGACGCGCTGCATCAGCTCGACGTCGGCCGACCCGAGCGAGCCCAGGGAGAAGTAGACCAGCGAGCCCTCGCCGCCGGCCAGCGAGGCCGGCAGCTCGAACGACTCGTCGGTCTCGCGCACCGAGGAGTCCAGGCGGTGCCAGGAGGGGCCGAGCGGGCGGGCGTCGGTGTAGTCGGCGATCTCGGGGAACACGTAGAGGTTGAGGTCGCCCTCGTGGATGAACTCAAGGTCGGGCAGCGCCGGCGCGCCCTGCTCGACGACCCACTCGTTGAAGGCGGCCCAGATGTCGCGGTGCGTGCGGTCGTACTCGGCCCGGAAGGCCTCCCACTCGGCGCCGTCGCCGGAGGGCAGGCCGCTGAACACCGGCGGCACGCCGTCGCCCTTCACCTCCAGCGGGTTGCACGAGACGATGCGCACGAACGGCTTGCCCGCGGTCAGCAGCGCCGGGAAGGTGATGACGTTGTCCTCGACGATGACGTCGGGGTTCACCCGCTCGATGATCGCCTTGAGCTGCGGCTCGCAGTACTTGGCGCCGTCGATGAGCGCGTCCCAGATCGGCTTGGTGACGGTCTCCAGCTGCGCGAGGGTGGACTTGCGGTACTCCGGCGCGGTGTCGCGGATGAAGTCCTTCCAGAACTGGCCCGCGTCCTGCTCCTCCTCGGCCGCCGGGGCGAGGTCGACCAGGTCCTCCTCGAAGCCGATCTCGGTCAGCTTGCCCTTCCACGACGCCTCGGCCGCGAAGACGACGCGGTGGCCGCGGCGGCGCAGGATGTCGCCGATGCCGACGCAGTTGTTCGTCGGCCCATAGGCGCTCTCCGGCATGAACAGGATGGTGGCCATCGGTACTCCATCGTTTTTGAAGACTGATTCAAATGCTTGACGGGTATGGGGATCAACTACCACGTTTTCATGACCCAGAGCCGGGGTGTGGCTTTAGACTCCAGGTTCAACAACGGGGCACAGGGAGGCTGGCATGAGCTCGCGCAAAAGCCGGGCCGACCGGCGGGTCGACCTCATCGAGGCCGCCCGCCGGGCGATCTTGCGTCACGGCACCCAGGGGGTCCACCTGAACCACGTCGCCGAGGAGGCCGGGCTGACGTCGGGCGCGGTGCTCTACCACTACCCCGACCTGAGCGAACTGCTGGTGGAGGCCCACCACGCCGGCATGGAGCGCTTCTACGAGCTGCGCGTCAAGCGCGTCGCGCAGTGCACCGACCCCGTCCAGAAGCTCGTGGTCACCATCCGCTCCGGCCTGCCGGTCGGGCCCGACGACCCGGGCGTGCGGCTGCTGAACGAGCTCGGCGGCGCGGCCGCCCGCAACAGGGTGTACGCCGTCCTGCTCACCACCCTGTACGACCGCCAGGTGGCGATGTACCAGTCCATCCTGGACACCGGGTCGGCGCTCGGGGTGTTCACCCTGGTCGGCGACTCGCTGACGATCTCCCGCAACCTGGTCGCGCTGGAGGACGCCTACGGCTACCGCATCACGGCGCGGCACCCGGTGATCGGCCCCGGCGAGGCGGCCGAGCTCATCTTGAGCTACGCCAGGACCGTCACGGGAAACGCGCTGGAATCCCCCGCCTGACCCGCGCGGAGGCCGTGCCCTTCCCCGGCTCATCGGCCTCACCTCGCGATCAGCACGGCGTCCGCCGCCGACCAGCCGAGTCGCACCTGGGCGCCGGCCCGCACCCGGGTCGGGCCCTGGGCGGCGACCAGAATCGGAGCGTCATGGCCGGGCACGCGCACCGCGATGTGGGACACGCCCCCGTAGAAGCTCACGTCCGCCACGACCCCGTCGAGGATGCCCGTCTCGCCGAGGCGCACCGACTCCGGCCGCACCCCCAGCAGCGCGGGCGCGCCCGCCGCGAAGCCGCCGCGCGCGGGCAGCGTGCCGAGGCCGTCGACGGCCAGCCCGTCGCCGGCGACCGTGCCCTCGAACAGGTTGTTGGCGCCGATGAAGCCGGCGACGAACGGCGTCGCCGGGCGCTCGTACAGCCGCACCGGCGCGTCCACCTGCTGCACGCGGCCGGCCTGCATGACGGCGATGCGGTCGGCGAGCGACATCGCCTCCTCCTGGTCGTGGGTGACCACGACGAAGGTGATGCCGACCTCGTGCTGAAGGCGCTTGAGCTCCAGTTGCATCTCGGCGCGCACCTTCTTGTCCAGCGCGGACAGCGGCTCGTCCAGCAGGAGCAGGCGCGGCCGCTTCACGATGGCGCGGGCGAGCGCGACCCGCTGCCGCTGGCCGCCGGACAGCTGCTGCGGCCGGCGGGCGGCCTGCTCGGTCAGGCCGACGGTGGCGAGCACCTCCTGCACCCGGGACCTGATCTCGGCGCGGGGCAGCCGCTCGCGCTCCAGCCCGTAGGCGACGTTCTTGGCGACGCTCATGTGCGGGAACAGCGCGTACGACTGGAACATCAGGTTGACCGGGCGGCGGTGGGCCGGCAGGCGCAGCAGGTCGGCGCCGTCGAGGGTGACGGCGCCGGCGTCCGGCGAGTCGAACCCGGCGAGGATGCGCAGCAGCGTGGTCTTGCCGCACCCGCTCGGGCCGAGCAGGGCGAAGAACTCGCCCTGGCGGATCTCCAGGGAGACGTCGTCGAGGGCCGTCACCTCGCCGAACCGCCGGGAGACGCCCTCGATGCCCACCAGCGTCTGCGGCACGGCGGGGGCGTCGGGTACAGCGCTCATGACAGGGACTCCGTCAGTCGGGTCATCCGCTGGGCGACGATGACCACGGTGAAGCTCACCGCGAGCAGGATCGTCGCCAGCGCGTTGATCTCAGGGGTGACCCCGAAGCGCACCATCGAGTAGATGACGATGGGCAGGGTCGGCTCGGTCGGGGCCGCGGTGAAGAACGCGATCACGAACTCGTCGATGGACAGGGTGAACGCCAGCAGCGCCCCCGCCGCGATGCCGGGCGCCAGGGTCGGCAGCGTGACGCGCGCGAACGTGGTCAGCGGCGAGGCGCCGAGGTCGCGGGAGGCCTCCTCCAACGAGGTGTCGGCGTGCGCGAGCCGGGTGCGCACGACCGCGGCGACGAACGCCATGCCGAAGACGGTGTGCGCGAGGATGATCGAGTGCAGGCCGAGCGTCATCTTGACCGCCGCGTAGAAGACCAGCAGGCCGATGGCCAGCACCAGGTCGGGAAGCACGGCGGGCAGCAGGCCGAGCGCGTCCAGCAGGCGCGAGCGGGTGTGCCTGGCCATGCCCACCGCGAGCAGCGTGCCGAGCACGGTCGACAGCGCGGTCGTCCCCGCGGCGACGATCAGCGTGTTGACCAGCCCCTGCCTGATCGTGTCGTCCGCGGCCAGCTCGCCGTACCACTTCAGGCTCACGCCCTCGAAGACGTACGGCGACTTGCCGGTGTTGAACGACATCACGACGAGGACGACGATGGGGGTGTACAGGAACACGTAGGTGACCCAGAAGGGCACGTAGATCAGCCGGCGCTCAGGCACGGCGGCCCTCCGTCCCGCCGTAGGCGCGCGAGGCCCACGCCTGCAGGAACAGCAGCAGGACGAGCACGGCGATCACCGCGAGGGCCAGGGTGGAGCCGAACGGCCAGTCGCGGGCCTTGAGGAACTGGTCCCTGATCAGGTTGCCCACCATGATCGAGCGGCCGCCGCCGAGGATCTCGGGGATCACGAAGTTCCCCAGGCACGGCACGAACACGAACACGCACCCGGTCATGACGCCGGGCAGGGTGAGCGGCAGCGTCACCGACGCGAACGTGCGCGCGGGCCGCGCCCCGAGGTTGGCCGACGCCTCGCGGAGCTGGGGGTCCAGCCGCTCGATCGCCGCGTACAGCGGCAGGATCATCAGCGGCAGGTAGGAGTACAGCAGGCCGGTGACGATCGTGCCCTGGTTGTAGAGCAGTTGCAGGGGCTCGTCGATCAGGCCGATGCCGGTGAGGGCCTTGTTCACCAGGCCGGGCCCGCTGAGCAGGATCACCCAGGCGTAGACCCGGATGAGGAAGTTCGTCCAGAACGGCAGGACGATCGCGACCAGCGCGAGCGTCTTCCACCTGCGCGGCAGTCCGGCGATCACGTAGGCCGTCGGGTAGCCGATCAGCAGTGCGGCCAGCGTCGTCAGCGTGGCGGTCTTCACCGAGCCGATGACGACGTCGAGGTAGAGGGGGTCGAACAAACGGGTGAAGTTCTCGGCGGTCGCCTCGTACACCACGCCGCCGAACCGCCCGCGCCGGAAGATCGTGTAACTCAGCACCAGGGCCAGCGGCACGAGCAGCAGGACGATCAGGTAGCCGAGGCCGGGGCCGAGGAACGCCAGGCGCGCGGCGGCGCCGCCGAGGGCGCGCGACCGGGGGGGGGGGGGGGGGGGGGGGGGGGGGGGGGGGGGGGGTGGGGGCGGGGGGGGGGGGGGGAGGGGGGCGGGGGGGGGGGGGGGGGGGCCCCCCCCCCCCCCCGCCGGGTCGTGCGCTGTCGTGCTCAGTACTCAACGCGAGACCGTCACTGGTTGGCGGAGATCTCGGTGGCCAGGCGGGTGTACTTGCCGGAGGCCTCGCCGAGGTCGACGATGGACTCGCCCTTGAGCAGCTCCGCCGGGGTCATCTGCAGCGGGGTGTTCTTCTCGAGCAGGTCCTTGTTGTTGGCGATCAGCAGGTCCATGGCGGCCTTGTTGGGCACCTTGTACAGGATGTTCTCGCCCACCCAGCTGTGCACGGCGGGGTCGAGGATGTAGTTGATGAACGCGTGGGCGGCCTCCTTGTTCTTGGAGGTCTTCATGATCACCATGGTGTCCGACCAGAGGTCGCTGCCCTCCTTGGGCACCACGAACTTGATCTTCGGGTTGGTGGTGGGGCACCAGCCGTCCCACGCCTCGACCAGCGCGGCCTCGCCCTTCTCAAGCTTGGCGCCGAAGGTCGTGTCGTCGTAGAGCATCCCGGCCTGCTTGGCCTTGAGCAGCGCGTCCTTGGCCTGGGCGAGCTGCTTGTCGTCGGTGGTGTTGATCGAGGCGCCCATGGCCTTGAGGGCGGGCAGCGCCAGCCAGCGCTCGGTGGTCATCATCGTGACCTTGCCCTTGAGGTCGGGCGCGGGGGTCAAAAGATCGTTCCAACTCGTCGGCGGCGTCTTCACCAGGTCGGTGCGGTAGCAGATGCCCGTCGTGCCCCAGGTGTAGGGCACCGAGAACTTGTTGCCCTTGTCGAACGACATCTGGGCCGCCTCGGGGTAGAGGTTCGCCAGGTTGGGGATCAGCTCCGGGTGCAGCGGTTCGAGCAGCCCCTGCTCGTTGAGCGCCTGCGCGTACTGCCCGGAGACGAACGCCACGTCCACGCCGCTGTCGGCGTTGGCGGTGAGCTTGGTCACCGCCTCCTCGTTCGTGGCGTGCAAGGTGGTCTTCATCTCGAAGCCCAGCTTCTTCTTCACCTGCTCGGGCAGGTCCTTCGGGCTGTAGCCGTCCCAGATCGTGATGGTGAGCGACTGCTTGCTCAGGTCGGCGTTGGGGTTGAGCTCATCGGCCGCCGCGCTCGGCGCGGCGCCGTCGGCGCTGGTCGAGCTGCTACCGCCACACGCCGCGAGAGCTAGAACAAGACCGGCGGCGACCGCCGCAGCCGGAAGATGACGGGTGTACCGGGTTCGGGACACGGCCGCTACTCCTTAGGTATTCAAGGTTCTGTGGTACGAGAAAGACCGCGGTGCCTGACCTTCGCACGGCAGACCAAAGCAGGAGTGTTGCAGCACATATCAACATGAGCAAGACTTTCCTGGACATTGTTAGCTCGTAGTTTGGTTGCCGAGTTGAATCCGAGTTCAACAGATCCTGACGCCCCGGCGTCGCCGGGGCGAACGCCGGTCGCCGGGGACGGCGTCACCGCGGCCCTCCTCGCCGCCCTGTCACGGGGCGACGACCCGCCCGGCGACCTCGCGGTCACGCGGTTCCACCCGCTGCCGGCGGTGCCGGCCACGGCGGGCGAGCGCGGGTTCGACGTCGACCAGACCAACCGCTCGGTGGTCGTGGACGAGCGGGTCGTGGTGAAGTGGCTCACACCGCCCGCGCCGCTCCCCCAGCCCGCCCCTGAGATGTTCGCCCACCTGGCGGCGGTCGGCTTCACCCAGACCGCCCTGCCGTACGCCGCGCTGACCGCGCGCCCGCGCGAAGGCGGCGGCGGGACGCTGGTCGCCCTGGTCACCGCCTACCTGCCGGACGCCGCGGACGGCTGGGAGTGGTGCGTGGACGAGGCGGAGGCCGGGCGCACCGCCTTCGCCGCCGCCCTCGGCGGGCTCGCCGCGGGCCTGCACGCCGCGATGGCCACCCCTTCCCCCGCCTTCCCCGACCCGGTCCGGGTCGCGGGGCCGGACGGCGGGTGGGCCGAGCGCGCCAGGGACGCCCTGACGCGGGCGCTGCGGCTCACCGGCGGCGAGGACGGCGCCTGGCTGGCCGGACGGGCGGATGCCCTGGCGAGCCGCCTCGACGGGCTCGGCGAGGCGGCCGGCACGCCGCTCATCCGGATCCACGGCGACCTCCACGTGGGCCAGACGCTGCGCTGGCGCGACGGTTACGCCGTCGTCGACTTCGACGGCAACCCGACCGTGACGGGCGCCGACCCCTTCCAGCCGGCCGCCCGCGACCTGGCTCAGCTCGGCACCAGCCTCGAACACGTGGCGCAGGTGGCGATCCGGCGCCGCGGCGCCGACCCGGCGCGGGCGCTGGCCTGGGCGGCCGCCGCGCGCGGCGTCCTGCTGTCGGCGTACCGCGACGGCCTGGCCGCGCGGGGCATGGCCGGGCTGCTGCAGGAATCGCTGCTCGGCGCGTTCGAGATCGAGCAGGAGTGCCGCGAGCTGATCTACGCCGCCCTGCACCTCCCCCGCTGGCGTTACGCCCCCATGGGCGTCCTGCGCGCCCGCTTCCCGGACGCTCCCCCGCCCATACGCACCACCGCGTCCTATACGCCCGCCGAGGAGATCGCGTGAACCCCGAGTTGTACCTGGCCGACCTGGAGGCCAAGCCGGCCGCGCTGGAGTCGCTCGCCGCCGTGCTGGAGGAGGGCGACCCCTTCGAAGGACTGCCGGAGGACGTGCGGCGGGTGGTCTTCCTCGGCATGGGCAGCTCGCGCTACGCCGCCGGGGTGGCGGCCCTGCGGCTGCGCGCCGCCGGCGTGGACGCGGTCGCCGAGTACGCCTCCGCCGCGATCGGCCACGCGCCGGCGCGGGACACCCTGGTCGTCGCCATCTCGGCCACCGGCGGCAGCCGCGAGACCCTGGACGCGCTGGAGCGCCATCGCGGGCGCTCCACGGTCCTGGCGCTCACCAACACCCCCGGCTCCCCCGTGGCCGAGGGCGCCGATCTGGTGGCCGGCATGGCGGCGGGCGAGGAGCGCGGCGGGGTCTCCTGCCGTACCTTCCAGCACACGCTGGCGCTGCTGCTGGCGCTGCAGGCCCGGCTGACCGGGGTCAAGGCGGACGTCCCCGGGCTGGTGCGCCGGGCCGCCGAGGCGAGCGCCGACCTGCTGGACCGCAGGGGCGCCTGGCTGGCCGACGCGCTCACCCTGCTCGACGGGCCGCACGGCGTCTACACCATCGCGCCCGCCGAGCGGCTGTCCTCGGCCGAGCAGTCGGCGCTGATGCTGCGCGAGGGGCCGCGCCGCCCCGCCGACGCGTGCGAGACCGGCGACTGGGCCCATGTGGACGTGTACCTCACCAAGACCCTCGACTACCGGGCCCTGCTCTTCCCGGGGTCCCGCTACGACGGCCAGGCCATGGAGTGGGTGAGCCAGCGCGGCTCGACCGTGCTGGCGGTCGGCGGCACGGTGGAAGGCGCGCACCCGCTCAGGTACAAGGGCGACGACGACCCGGACGTGGCCCTGCTGACCGAGACCCTCGTCGCCGAACTGGTCGCCGCGACCTGGTGGTCCGCCTCCACCCCCTAGCGCGGCCAGATCACCCGCCCGCCGCACACGGGCGCCGGCATCACCACACCACGACCCGCCGCGATGGTCTCGGGGAGGTTGTGGTGATGTCGGGGGTGGCTTTTCAGTTGGTGCGGCCGTAGGCCGATCTGACGGTCAGGACGTACTCGACCAGCGTGATCAGGGTGGACTTCACCGCGTCCCTGGAACGGGCGTCGGTGCGCACGATCGGGATGTGCGGGGCGAGGGTGAGCGCCTCGCGCACCTCCTGCTCGACGTGGGGGTAGTGCCCGTCCCAGCCGTTGATGCCGACCACGAACGGCAGGCCGGCCTCTTCGAAGTAGTCGATGGCCGGGAAGCAGTCGGCCAGGCGGCGGGTGTCGACCAGCACGACGGCGCCGATGGCGCCGCGCACCAGGTCGTCCCACATGAACCAGAAACGATGCTGCCCGGGCGTGCCGAACAGATACAGGATCAGATCCTGGTCGAGCGAGAGCCGGCCGAAGTCCATGGCGACCGTGGTCGTGGTCTTGTGCGGGGTCAGCCCCAGGTCGTCGATGCCGGCGCTGGCGTCGGTCATCACCGCCTCGGTGGTCAGCGGGAGGATCTCCGACACCGCGCCGACGAAGGTCGTCTTGCCGACGCCGAACCCGCCCGCGACGACGATCTTCGTCGACGTCAGCGCCGGGCCGCGGCTAGAGCCTGCGAAGTCCACTGAGAACCCTTTCGAGCAGGTTGTGGTCTGGTAGTCCCTGGTCGAGCCTCGGCAGATGCAGGCGTACCAGACCTTCGTCGGCCATGTCCGCGATCAGCACGCGGGCCACGCCGAGCGGCACCCGCAGCAGCGCGGAGATCTCGGCGACCGAACGGACGGAGTGGCAGAGCACGATGATCGCTTCTTGCTCGGGAGTGAGCAGGGACAAATCATCGCCCATTATGGGGGCCGATGAGACCAGAGTTTCCATCGCGAGATGGTAGTTCGGCTCGGCACGGCCCCCGGTGACGGCGTACGGACGGAAGAGGGGCTCGTCCTCGGTCCCGTCACCTTCGAGCATCACCGGATCCTGGAGGTCTGCAACTCGGCGCGCAGGGCGGGGGTCAGCACCTGGCCCGCGCGCTCGACCAGGAGCGTCATCTGGTAGGCCACCAGGCCCATGTCGCAGTCGGGCGAGGCGAGGACGGCCAGGCAGGAGCCGTCGCTGATCGCCATGACCAGCATGATGCCGTACTGCATCTCGACGACGGTCTGCGTCACACCGCCGCCGTCGAACACCCGCGAAGCGCCGACCGTCAGGCTCAGCAGGCCCGCGGCCACCGCCGCGAGCTGGTCGGCCCGGTCGGGCGGGAAACCGTCGGAGTTCGCCAGCCGCAGGCCGTCCGCCGAGACGACCACCGCGTGCGCGACGCCCGGCGTCCCGCTGACGAACTCGGTGATCAGCCAGTCGAACCTGCGTGCCTCGTGACTCAGGTCGATCACGAGCCCTCCTCATCAAATGCAGCGTCGGTCAGGGTCGGTCAAGCGGTTTAGGGATTGTCGCTGTCGGTGTTGCGGGGCGTCGCCTCGGTGATGTCGGCCCGGCCCCGCTGGATGCCCTGCTGGAAGCGCGACATCCTGGCACGGATCAGGTCGGCGGACACCTGTGGGGGCGGAGACGCGGGTGCGGCCACGGCGGCCGCGGGCCCGGAGACCGATCCCGGCACAAGGTTGGCTTTCGGCGTCCGCTTCGGCAACCCCGCGGCGGTGACGCCTCCGAGCGAGGGGTCCTTCACCGCGTCGGCGGCCTGCCATCCGGAGTCGGCCGTGGAGCCCCAGGCCGCGCCGGCGGCCGGTCGCGCGGGTTCCCGCGCCGCCTCCGGACGCTCGGCGGGCTCCGCCGTGCCCGCCGCCTCGCCGGCGTACTCGGGACCGGGCGTCGCCGCCCCCTGTCCCTGGCCCGGCGTCGCCGCCTGTCCCTCGCCGGCCTCGGCCTCTGCGCGGGCGGCGGCGATCTCCTGTGGGTCGGGACGGCGGAACCACGCCGACTCGACGGAGGCGAAGATCGGCAGGAACTCGTCGCCGCGCTCCAGCGGCGTCTCGGCGGCGCCGGCCGCGGGCGCGGCCGGGCGGGACTCCAGTGGCCCGGTACGCGGCCCGCCCGGCCCGGTGTGCCGTTCGACGGGGCCGGTGCGCGGGCCGGGATCGTCCGTGGAACGAGCCCCGTAGGCGCCCGTACGCTGCCCCGCGGGGTCGGTGAGCGGCCCGGCGGGCCCGGCTCCCGGCCCGCCCGGGACGGCGGGCGTGAAGGGCGCGGTCGGCGGGTCGGCCTGGGCGGGCCGAGCGGGCGAGCGCACCGGCAGCCCGGACGGCCGGACGGGAGCGCCGAACGAACCGGTGGCCGGGCCCGAGGACGCGGCCGCCGGGCCGGAAGGCTCCGCGGACCATCCGGAAGGCGTGACGGGGCCGGAGGGCGTGGCAGGGCCGGAGGGGCCGGCAGAGGGCCCGGAGGGGCCTGTGGAGGGACTGGAGGGACTGGAGAGGCTGGAGGGGCCTGTGGAGGGGCCGACCGGCCCGAAGGCCGTCTCGTCGCCGTCCGCCGCCCCGGAGGCCGCCTCGTCGCCCCAGACCGGCTCGTCGCCCCACGCGCCCTGCCCGTGACCCGGGCGGCCGGCGCCGGAGGGCGCGGGCCCGCCGAAGGCGCCGCGGCGCGGCGGTTCCTGGCCGAAACCGGCTCCGAGAGGGCCGGACGCGGGCCCGGCGCCGTCGCGGGCCTGCTGGAAGGCGCTGGGGAAGGACCGCGGCCCGGTGCCGTTCGGCATGGGGGTGGACCCGTCGTCGGCGAGCGGAGCGGGCCCGGTGCCGTTAGGGACCGGTGTGGGCCCCGCGCCGCCGGCGGCGGGCCGGGAGCCACGGCCGTTGAAGGCGGAGAACGGCTCGTCCCTGTTGTACGCGGACGATCCGCCGCCGTTGAAGGCCGCGGAAGCGCCGTTGGCGGACGGGTCGGCGACGCCGCCGAGCGCGGACGGCTCCGGCTGCGCGCCGCGCTGCGGGAGCAGCGGCCGCCCGGCGGACGCGGTGATGAGCTCCGGGGGGAACAGGACCATGGCGATGAGCCCGGCCGCGTCGCCGCGCCGCAGCTGCACGCGGATGTCGTGCCGCAGTGCGAGGCGTCCGACCACGAACAGGCCCATGCGGCGCGACACCGAGACGTCCACGACCGGCGGGTCGGACAGCCTGCGGTTGGTGTCGGCGATCTCCTCGGCCGTCATGCCGATGCCGGAGTCGCTGACGGCGAGCAGCGCGCCGCCGCCCTCGATCATGCTGCTGGAGACCACGACGCGGGTGTTGCGCGGCGAGAAGGACAGGGCGTTCTCGACCAGCTCGGCGACCAGGTGCACCACGTCGTTGGCCGCGTGCCCGGCGATGGCCGCGTTGCGGTGGACCTTGACGCTGACCCGCTCGTAGTCCTCGACCTCCGACAGCGACGCCCGCACCACGTCCACCAGCTTGGCGGGCTGGCTGCGCTTGCGCGCGGCCTCGTGCCCGGCCAGGACCAGCAGGTTCTCACTGTTGCGGCGCATGCGGGTGGCCAGGTGGTCGAGCTTGAACAGGTCGGCCAGGCGCGCGCCGTCCTGCTCGCCGCGCTCCAGGCCGTCGATGAGGGAGATCTGCCGCTCGACGAGCGTCTGGATGCGCCGCGAGAGGTTGACGAACATCGAGTTGACGTTGCCGCGCAGCTGCGACTCCTCGGCGGCCAGCCGGAGGGCCTGGCGGTGGACCTCGTCGAACGCGGTCGCCACCTCGCCGATCTCGTCGTGGGTGCCGACGACGATCGGCTGGACGTCGGCGGCCTCGGAGACGTCGCCCGACTCGCGCATCCGCCGCACGACGGCCGGCAGACGGAACCCGGCGATCTCCAGCGCCTCCGAGCGCAGGCGGCGCAGCGGCCGGACCAGCGAGCGGGCGATGAGCACCGTGGTGGCCAGCACCAGCAGGATCAGCGCGAGGATGAGGACACCGGCGATGATCGCGTTGCGCCGCTCGGCCGACTCCAGCGCGGTGGCGCGGGCGGCGACGGTCGCGGCGACCTGGTGCTCGACCCGCTGGAGCAGGTCGATGGTCTTGGTGCCGTCGTCGAACCACTGCTTGACCGCGGCGTTGCCGCCGGCGCCGTTCGCCCGCACCGGCAGGTTGCGGGAGGCCAGGGCGATGGCCCACGACTTGGTGAGCTCGGCCCTGACGACCCGCTCGCCCTGGACGGTGGAGGACAGCAGGCGGCCGTTGTCGGCGCCGGCCTCGCCGCTGTAGGTGGCGAGCGCGGTCCGCTGCCGCGACCGGGAGGCGATGAAGTCCTCGAGCTTGTCGGCGGTGAATCGCTGGCCGCGCGCGAGCGTGCCGATGAGCGTGCCGCGCTGCTGGGAGGCCTCCTCCTTGGCGTGGGCGAGCGCGCTGAGGCCGCGCAGGTCTCCGACGAGCTGCGGGTCCTCGCTGGTCTGGATGATCTCGTCGTGCAGCCGGAGCACCGCGGTCACCATGTCGGTGAACTTGGCCGGCTGGCCGCCCTTGCGGACGACCGCCATGGTGTCCAGGCGGTTGCGCACCTGCTGGGCGTCCTGGACGGCCCGCACCCCGTACTCGGTGTCGATGGTGGCGAGGTCGCCGCGGACCTTGGTGAGGGCCGCGTCGACGGCGCCGCGCTGGTCGAGCAGCGCGGACCGCTGCTGCCGGGTGGTCTGGTACCAGATGGACCTGTCGCGTTCCAAGCCCAGATGGAAGGCGAGTTCGCGCAGGTGAGCGGCGATCGTGGCCTCGGCGGCGTTGCGCTGGTAGGCGGCGACGCCGTCGATCGAGGACACGACCCGCAGGCCCGCCAGCAGGACGCCGACGAGCGTGGGCACCAGGATGAGCGCGGTCAGGCGCGCCGAGACGCGCCAGTTGCGCGGCGCGAGCCGTCCCGGGATCCGCCTGCCGCGTTGCACATGCTGGCCGCCGGAACCGTTCTGACCCCCCTGGCCGCCGGCGTGCCTGCGCCGCTTCGGACCCGCACCTACGTCCGAGTCGGGTATCGCCCGGGTCCCGGGATCCATCATGTTCATCGCGCCACCCCCTGCGCTCTTTCCATGCATGGATGACGGCATGGCTGATAAGGACATAACCGGGACAATTCGACCACAAGGTCACGATCGGCGAGGCCCGAACCGGCACACCCAACGTAATTGTTATGAATCGCGCAGCGATCTTGGTGCGCTGACCTGCGAATACGGTGCGGCGCCGCACGCCGGAGCGGTGCGGCGCCGCTCGTTCAGCGCAGCGCGGCGAGCACGTGTTCGCGCACCTGCACCCGTTGCTCGGCGTCCGTTATGGGCTGACCGGATCTGTCGACCACGTAGAAGACGTCCACGGCCTCCGCGCCGAGAGTCTCCACGCGGGCGGCGCGCACGTCAAGGTTGCACTCGCCGAAGGCGCGCCCGATGCGCCACAGCAGCCCGGGCCGGTCATGCGCCCGGACCTCGACGACGGTGGCCGTCTGCGAGGCGTCGTCCACCAGGCTGACCCTCGGAGGGGCGACCGGCACCCGCGCCGGGCGGACCGACCGCGTGCGCCGTGCGAGCCGCTGCTCGATGTCCAGGCGGCCGGCCAGCACCAGGCGCAGATCGGCCTCCAGGGTGGCGGGGTCGGGCGGCGTGCCGTACTCGGGGATCACCGCGAACTCGATCACCGCCGTGGAGGACGCCGAGGCCGCCGACGCCGAGCGCACGACCATGCGGTGCGCCGCCAGCACGCCGGCCGCCCGCCAGAGCAGGCCCGGCCGGTCGGGCGCGACCACGGTGACCGCGCCGCCGTTGACCCGGATCGCGCCGCCGCCGTGCCTGGCCAGCGAGGCCTGCTGCGGAGACAGCGAGGGCGCGGGCGCCGGAGGGCTGCCCGACAACGCCGAGCGCACCTTTCGCACCAGCTCGGAGACCAGGGAGGCCTTCCAGGAGTTCCAGGCGGCCGGTCCGGTCGCGTTGCCGTCGGCGACGGCGAGCGCGGCCAGCAGTTCCAGCACCTCGCGGGTGCCGACCGCCTCGGCGACCCGCGAGATCGTCACCGGGTCGTCCAGGTCGCGCCGGGTGGCGGTCTCAGGAAGCAGCAGGTGGTGGCGGACCACGGTGGCCAGCGTGTCCACGTCGGCCGGGACCAGGCCCATGCGGGCGCCGATGTCCCTGGCGACGATCTCGCCGGTGGTCGAGTGGTCGCCCGGCCAGCCCTTGCCCACGTCGTGCAGCAGGGCCGAGATGAGCAGCAGGTCGGGCCGGGACACCTCCCGGGTGAACGACGCCGCGCCCGCCGCCGTCTCGATGAGGTGGCGGTCGACCGTGAAACGGTGGACGGGGTTGCGCTGGGGGCGGTGCCGCACGCGCTCCCAGTCGGGGATGAGCCGGACGATGACCCCCGCCTGGTCGAGCTCCTCCCACACCGGCACGGCCGCGCGCCCGGCGCCGAGCAGCGCCACCAGCGCGTCACGGGCCTCGTCGGGCCAGGGCACCGGCATCGGCGGCGACTGGGCGGCGAGCACCGAGACGGTGGCGGGGGCGATCGGCAGGCCGGCCTCGGCCGCCGCGGCCGCCGCCCTGAGCACCAGGACGCAGTCGTCCTTGGGGCTGACGCCGCGTGCGAGGACCACCTCGCCGCCGTGCTCGACCACGCCGTCGGCCAGCGGGCGCCGCCCGCGCGGAGCGGGCCCGGACAGCAGGCGGTCCACGGTGCGCCAGGTGGCGTCGAAGGCGTGGGAGACCGTGCGTCCGGCCTCCGCCAGGCGCCGCATCAGGGCCTCGGCGTCCAGCAGGCCGAGCGCCCCGGCCACGGCGTCCTGCTCCTGCAGCACCAGGCGGTCGGCGCCGCGGGCGGTGACCATGTGCAACCCGTGGCGCACGTCCAGCAGGAACTCGTACGCCTCGCGGACCCGCGGGCCGGGCGCGGAGGCGACCCAGGCGGCGGCCACGGCCTGCATGGCCTGCACGTCGCGCAGGCCGCCGCGGGAGTCCCTGAGGTCGGGTTCGAGCAGGAAGGCCAGCTCGCCGGAGGACTCGGCGCGCTTGTCCGCCGACTCGTGCAGCTCGGCGAGCCTGCGCCGGGAGTCGGACCGCCATTCGGCGAGCACGGCCTCGCGTACCGCCCTGGTGAGCTCTGGATCGCCGGCGATGTGGCGGGCCTGGATCAGCCCGAGCACCGCCTTGAGGTCTTCGCGTGCCACCTTCGTGGCCTCTTCGACCGTGCGGACCGAGTGGTCGAGCCCGAGGCCGGAGTCCCAGATCGGGTACCAGACACGGTCGGCGATGCGGCCGATGTCCTCCTGGCCGTTGTGCAGCAGCACCAGGTCGAGGTCACTGCCCGGGGCAAGTTCGGCGCGGCCCAGGCTGCCGACGGCCAGCAGGGCGATGCCGGCACCCCCCAGGGCCGCGCCGGCCCCCGCGGACGGTGCGCCGGGCCCCCCGGGGGAGGCTCCGGCGCCGCGTTCCTCTGCGGAGGAGAACCCGCTCTTGGCCCCCCCGAGCCCGATCCGGCCTTCCCGTCCTCCGTACGGCTGGGGATACGCCGTGCGGAAGAGGTCGGCCAGCCAGCGGTCGATGTCCGCGGCCCGCTCCTTGCGGGCCGCGGCATATGAGCGAGCGTCGCCTCTCATCATCCGGTTAGAGGGCCTCCGGTCCGCGTTCTCCCGTGCGCACCCTGATCACGGTCTCCACGGGCACGGACCAGACCTTGCCGTCGCCGATCTTGCCCGTCTGGGCGGCCTTGACGATGACGTCGATGACGTCTTCGGCGTCCTCCTCCTCGGCGAGCACCTCCACGCGGACCTTGGGCACCAGGTCGACCTGGTACTCGGCGCCGCGGTAGACCTCGGTGTGGCCGCGCTGCCGGCCGTACCCGCTGGTCTCGCTGACCGTCATGCCCTTGACGCCGAACTGCTCGAGAGCCGCCTTGACGTCGTCCAGTTTGAAGGGCTTGATCACCGCTGTGATGAGCCTCATGCGTCTACCTTCTTCGCCACTGATGGGACTGGGCCGTTCACCGACGCGGTGACGCCGGAAGCGTGAACGGAGCCGAGGTCGTAGCCGGTCTCGGCGTGGGTGGTGATGTCGATGCCGGTGACCTCGTCCTCCTCAGTGACCCGGAAGCCCATCGTCTTGTCAATGATCTTGCCGATGATCCAGGCGAGGATGAAGGAGTACAACCCGACGACGACCGGGCCGAGTATCTGGCGTCCGAGCTGGGTGAACCCGCCGCCGTAGAACAGGCCCTTGGCCTGCGGGTCGAGGAAGGGGTAGGCGGCGAGGAAGCCGAGGGAGATGGCGCCGAGCGCGCCGCCGACCAGGTGGACGCCCACCACGTCGAGCGAGTCGTCGTAGCCGAGCTTGTACTTCAGGCCCACCGCGTAGGCGCAGACCGCGCCGGCGAGGGCGCCGATGACGATGGCCGCCCAGGGGTCGACGAAACCACAGGCGGGGGTGATGGCGACCAGACCGGCCACCGCGCCGGACGCGACGCCCAGCGTGGTGGAATGCCCGTCGCGGAGCTTCTCGACCAGGATCCAGGCGCCTGCGGCGACCGCCGTCGCGACCTGGGTGTTCATGAACGCGAGGCCCGCGGTGCCGTCCACGGCGAGCTCGGAGCCGGCGTTGAAGCCGAACCAGCCGAACCACAGCAGGCCGACGCCCAGCAGCACCAGGGTCAGGTTGTGCGGCCGCATCGGGTCCTTGCGCCAGCCGCTGCGCTTGCCGAGCACCAGCGCGAGCGCGAGACCGGCCGCACCGGCGTTGACGTGGACCACCGTGCCGCCGGCGAAGTCCTCGATGCCGAGCTGGGTCAGCCAGCCGCCGCCCCAGACCCAGTGGGCCACGGGGAAGTAGACGATGGTCGCCCACACGATGGAGAAGACGACCCATGCGCCGAACTTGGCGCGGTCGGCGATCGCACCGCTGATCAGGGCGACGGTGATGATGGCGAACGTCAGCTGGAAGGCGGAGAACACCAGGCTCGGCATGCCGGTGCCGTCGTCCTTGGTGGCGGTGTCGACCAGGCTCTGCAGGCCGACGTCCCCGAGCCCTCCGACGAACTTGTTCAGCAGGTCGTTGCCGTTGGCGCCGAACGCCAGCGAGTGTCCGTAGAGGACCCAGGCGACGGTCACCGTGATGATGCTGGCGAACGACATCATCATCATGTTCAGGACGCTCTTGGCCCTGGTCATGCCCCCGTAGAAGAACGCGAGGCCCGGAGTCATGAGCAGCACCAGCGCGGTGGCCGCGAGCATCCAGGCTGTGGTGCCGCTATCGATCTTCATTCGATGCGACCCTCCTTACAAATGGCGTTTGGCCGTTTTCTCCCGCAGTGGGCGCTCCAGGGCTCCATTGACCGGCTGCACACTGACGTTGGGCGAAAGCGTGTTCTTCTGCCGTTTCAGGTCTGGACCTGGCGTGTTTCACGTACGTGAAACTCACGACAAAGATGTTTCGGCCACGTTTCGGAGGGTCGGCGAAACGACATCGGCGCGTCCCATACGACGCGCCGAGAGGGGTCGTGCTCTGCTAAGCGGCTGCCTGGGCGAGCTTGCGCAGCCTGGCGAGGGCGTCGCGCTCGATGCGCCGCGCCCGGTCGCGGCCGATGCCGTACCGCTCGCCGACCTCGGTGAGGGTGTGCTCGCGGCCGTCGACCAGACCGTAACGCCACCGCAACATCTCGCGGGTGCGGCCTTCGAGGTCCTGCAGCCAGTCTTCCAGCCGCTCGCGCTCAAGGGTGTCCATGGCCTGCTGCTCGGGGTCGGCCCAGGTGTCGTCGGCGATCATGTCGCCGAGCTCGGTCTCGTCCTCGTCGCCGACGCCGAGCTGCAGCGACACCGGGTCGGAGGCCCAGCGGCGCAGCTCGCGCACCCGCTCGATCGGCAGGTCGAGGACCTCGGCGAGGTCGGCGTCGGTCGGCTCGGCGTCCATCTCGGCCATCATGTCGCGGCGGACCCGCATCAGGCGGGTCATCTGCTCACCGGCGTGGGTGGGCAGGCGCACCGGCCTGGCCTGCTCGTGGATGGCGCGGCCCACGGACTGGCGGATCCACCAGGTGGCGTAGGTCGAGAACTTGTACCCCCGGCGGTAGTCGAACTTCTCCACGGCCCTGACCAGGCCCAGGTTCCCCTCCTGCACCAGGTCGATCAGCGGCATCCCCCTGCCGGAGTACTTCCTGGCGACGGCCACCACCAGGCGGAGGTTGGCCTGGATGAACTCGTCCTTGGCGCGCTGCCCCGACACGGCGAGCCGTTCGAGCTCCTCGTCGAGGGCGTCGCAGGTCTTGGGCTCGGGCACCCCGCTGTCGAGCAACTGCTCGGCGAACAGCCCCGCCTCGATGCGCTTTGCCAGCTCGACCTCCTGGTCGGCACTGAGCAAGGGCACCCGCCCGATCTCTGCCAGGTAGGTGCCGAGAAGGTCTCTCTCAGCCGTCTGCTGGTCCTGCGCCCGATTCCCCGTCGGCCTTGCCATTCGATGGCACCTCGTCTCGCCGCGCCCCTGTTGTGCGGGTGGAGCCCGTCTCTCCGGCCGTCCGTGACCGGTGCGACACGCTCTCCCCTTCTTTGCCGGATCAACGTTCAGTCCAAGGCAAAGATTCCCTAAAGAGATACGACCGGAGAATGGTTTCCGGGCTCCTCCTCAGGGATGAGTTCGCACCTGAAGAGCGCACGGATGACCGTCGAAAAGGCTGGTCAAGGACGGGGAAAGGCAGTCATTCCCGCAGCGCCGAGATGGCGCCGGCGAGCATCGCTCCGACGTCGCCGAGAATGTGGCCGCCCTCGACGACGACCCGCCGGCCGCCGGACACGACCGAGTGCACATCGGAGGCCGAGGCGCCGAAGACCACGGTCTCGGCCGGGCAGCCGCTGCCCGCGCCTGCGGTGCGCACCGAGTCCAGCCGCACCGAGACCAGGTCGGCCCACGCGCCGGGGACGATGAACCCCGCGTCGGGGTGGCCGAGCGACGCCTGCCCCGCCATCGTGGCCGCGTCGAGCAGGTCGGCGGCCGTCCAGTGGCCGCGTTCCCCCGTGGTCAGCCGCTCCCCAAGCTCGACCGCTCTGGCCTCCTCCAGCAGGTCGATCATGGCGTTGCTGTCGCTGCCCAGCGTGACCGGCGACCCGGCGTCGTGCAGCCGGCGGGCCGGGCCGATGCCGTCGGCGAGATCCCGCTCGGTGGTGGGGCACACGCAGACGTGGGTCGAGCTGCCGCCGAGCAGCGCCACGTCCACGTCCGACAGGTGGGTCGCGTGGACGGCCGTCGTACGCGGACCGAGGACGCCGTGCTCGTACAGCACCTGGACCGGGGTGGCGCTGTAGGTCTCGACGCAATGGCGGTTCTCGGTGCGCCGCTCGGACACCTGGGCGTGCACCGGGGCGGCCCTGCGGCGGCCGAACTCGGCGACCACCGGCATCTGCTCAGGCGGGCAGGCGCGCACCGAGTGGACGGCCCCGCCGACGACCACGTCGCCGCTGCCGGCGTACTCGTCCGCCAGGGCGTCCACCCGCCCCGCCCAGTCATGGGCGTCGCGCTCGCCGAAGCGCAGTTGCGTGCCGCTCGGCGCGGCGCCGATGCCGCCGGTCAGGTAGCAGGCGTCGAGGAGGGTGATGCGCAGGCCGGCGTCCCTGGCCGCCTGGATGAGGGCGTGGCCCATCGCGTTGGGGTCGGCGTACGGCCGGCCGCCCTCGCCGTGATGCAGGTAGTGGAACTCCCCGACGCAGGTGATGCCCGCCAGCGCCATCTCCGCGAAGGTCGCCCTGGCCAGGTCGAGGTAGGTGTCGGGGTCGAGCCGCGCCGCCACCGAGTACATGCGCTCGCGCCACGCCCGGAAGCTCTCCACGCCGCCCTGGGCCTGGCCGCGCAGGGCGCGGTGGAAGGCGTGGGAGTGCGCGTTGGCCATGCCGGGCATCGTCAGCCCGCACAGGCGCACGGCGCCCTCCGGGGCGGTGACGCCCTGCGCCACCTCCGAGAAGCGGCTGCCCTCCACCCGGACGAGCACCCCCTCGACCGCCTTGCCGGGGGGCAGCCAGGCCAGCTCGCACCAGTAGGTAAGGTCCGACACGCCGTCAATCTGTCCAGCGAAAAGTCAACGTATGTCCCGATATATGAATCAATTCATTGACGTCATGTGAAATGACCGATCGGGCGCGCTGGACGGCCGGATGGACGGTGACAATCTCGGGGCCTTGGAAACGCCGCGCGTCAGGCGACCGGGCCCGCCGCGGGCCGCACGGTGATCTCGGTGATGTGGGCGTCCTCGCCTGCCGTCACCGCCACGTGCACCGCCCGCGCGACCGACTCGGGCAGCAGGTAACGCTCGGGCTCGTACGCGCCCCCCTCGTGCTCGCGCACCTCGCGCTGCATGTCGGTGTCCACCCGTCCCGGGTACACCGTGGTGACGCGCACGCCGTGCGGTTCCTCCTCCTGCCGCAGCACGTCGGCGAAGGCCCGCAGCGCGAACTTGCTCGCGGTGTAGGCGCCCCAGCCGGGGTTGGCCCGCTGACCGGCGCCGGAGTTGATCAAAACCACGTGGCCGCGAGCGGCGCGCAGCGCGGGCAGCAGCAGGCGCGTCAGCTCGGCCACGGCGATCACGTTGACCTCCATCGACTCGCGCCATTCACGCGCCGTCACCTCGGCGATCGCGCCGAGCCGCGCCACGCCGGCGCTGTGCACGAGCAGGTCGAGACGCTCGACGGCGGCCGCCGCCTCGGCCACGGCCCGCTCGTCGGTCAGCTCCACCGGCCACGGCCGCGCGCCCAGCTCGTCGCAGACGGCGCGCAGCGCGGTGCCGTCGCGCCCGCCGATGAGCAGGTCGTGCGTGGGCGCGAGAGCCCGGGC
This sequence comes from Sphaerisporangium sp. NPDC049457, assembly GCF_055586705.1. Classification (NCBI taxonomy): domain Bacteria; kingdom Bacillati; phylum Actinomycetota; class Actinomycetes; order Streptosporangiales; family Streptosporangiaceae; genus Sphaerisporangium; species Sphaerisporangium sp. NPDC049457. The sequence goes on from NZ_JBVJHR010000009.1 coordinate 97,723, forward strand.
GACGGCCGCGCCGACCCCGCGCGAGCCTCCGGTGATCAGTGCGACGGATCGTGCCTCCATGCGCCTCACCTTAGGCGTTACGCCCGATCAAGGAGCCACCGGCCGACGGGTTTCGGCCGATGGCGCATGCCGGGCGGGCGTCAGGGCGCCAGGAAGACCCCGGTCTGACCGCTCATGCGCTCGTCCTCCTCCAGCCGGGCGCGGGTGCGCAGCGGCGCCGCCTGGGCCATGGCCTCCAGCAGCAGCATCGCCACGGTCAGCGGCGCGGCGTGCGAGCCGCAGACGGTGTCCTCTCCCACCGGCGCGTGCAGCACCACGTCCGCCGGGAACGGCACCTCGGCCCGGTCGGTGATGACGGCCGTGCGCAGACCGAGTTCGGCGGCGTACTCCAGCGCCTGCACGGCCTCCACGGGGTAGCGGGGCAGCACGACGGCCAGCAGCCACTCGGACCCGGCGCGGCGCGCCGCGTGCAGGCCGTCGGTCAGCTCGGAGCCGCCGTGCACCAGCGGCCGCACGTCGGGGTGGATGCGCCGGGCATAGTAGGTGAACGTCATGACCGGCCCTGAGGACACGCGCAGGCCGAGCACGGGCAGCGGCTCGCAGGCCGCGAGCGCCGTGCCGAGCCCTCGGATGCGCCCGGAGAGCCCGTCGGCCGGCCGGCCGGACGCCGGGACGCCACCGGCCAGGCGGTCGCGGACGGCCGCGAGGTTGCGCATCTCGCGGTCGATCATCTCAAGCAGCGACCACCCGGCGCCCGCTCCGTCGCCGCCGCGCGGCGGCGCGGGGTCGGCGGCCCCGTCGCCGCTCAGCACGAGCGGACGCAGGGCGTGACGGAACTCCGGGTACCCGGCGAAACCCAGGGCCATCGCGAACCGGGTCACCGACGGCTGGCTCACGCCGGCCCGCTCGGCGAGCTCGACGCTCGAAAGGAAGATCGCGTCAGGGAGGTTCTCGCTCAGGTAGTCCGCGATGCGCCTCTGCACAGGCGAAAGACGCCTGTCCCCGATCAGCTGTTCGAGCCCGTCCGCCAACTTGCACCTCCAGCCCCCGGGGCGGCCATCCCCGCGATCGACAACGCGAAAGAACGCCGTCCTCATCCCGCCGCCCGGAACCCGATCGCACGCCGGCCAATCCGAAGACGCCACGGCCCCGTATATCCCCGTGAGGACCCGGCCGGACCTCTTCCCACGGATCGAACGATCGGTCGCGCCGCGACCGATGGCCGAAAGGACCATGACGACATGGAACTCCGGATCAACCGGCGAGCCCTGCTGGCGCTGGGGGCCGTTGGGGTGGTGGCCGCGTCTTCGCTCGCCCTCCTGCGTCCCGAGCCCGGCGGCGCGTCCTCCCACCGCGAGGCCCCGCTCATCGCCGGCGACCCGCGCAACGACAACACCGACGTGTACGCCTTCGTCAGCCCCGACAAGCCCGACACCGTCACGCTCATCGCCAACTGGATCCCGTTCGAGGAGCCGGCCGGCGGGCCGAACTTCTACACCTTCGACACCAGGTCGCGCTACAACATCAAGATCGACAACAACGGCAACGGGCTGCCGGACGTCACCTACCAGTGGACCTTCCGCGATGAGGACCGCCGCGGCACCTCCACCTTCCTGTACAACAACGGCCCGGTCACCTCGCTCGGCGACGAGAACCTGCTGTTCCGCCAGCGCTACACGCTGAAGAAGTTCACGGCGCGCCGGGGATGGACCACGGTGATCAAGGACGGGATCGTCGCGCCGAGCAACACCGGCGCCGCGTCGATGCCCGACTATGGCAAGCTGCGCGCCCAGTCGCTGCGCAAGCTGCCCGGGGGCGGCCGGACCTTCGCCGGCCAGGCCGACGAGGCGTTCTTCCTCGACCTCCGGGTCTTCGACCTGCTGTACGGCGGCGACCTGTCGGAGGTCGGCCAGGACACCACCAAGGGCTACAACGTCCACAGCATCGCCATCCAGGTGCCCAAGGACGAGGTGGCGCTGAAGAACGACGCCGGCCGCAACCCGGTGATCGGCGTCTGGTCCACCACGGAGAAGTGGAGCCCGAGCGGCTACAAGCAGGTCTCGCGGCTGGGCAACCCGCTGGTCAACGAGGTCGTCGTCCCCGCCGCGCTGAAGGACACCTTCAACTCGATCAGCCCCGACAAGGACGCCGGCATCCCGGCGGTCGTCAAGCGGGTCACCAACCCCGAGCTGCCCAAGCTCATCGAGGGCATCTACAAGATCCCCGCGCCCAAGACGCCGCGCGCCGACCTGGTCGAGATCTTCCTGACCGGCATCGCCAAGGCCAACGGCCCCATCAAGGCCGACCTCAACTCGCAGATCCTCAACAAGGACGCCGACCCCAGGGCGTTCAGGCCCTCGGAGATGCTCCGGCTCAACATGGCGATCCCGCCCACGCGCGACCCGAACCGGCTCGGCGTGCTCGCGGGCGACCTGCAGGGCTTCCCGAACGGCCGCCGCCTCGGCGACGACGTCGTCGACATCTCGCTCCAGGCGGTCGAGGGGGCCGCGCTGACCGGCAAGCTGGTCGACGCCCTGGCCGCGGGGGACAAGGTCGACGCCAACGACAAGCCGTTCCAGCCGAAGTTCCCCTACATCCCGCTGCCGGGATCCGCGGCGGTCAACCAGCGCTGACCGGACCTCCGGCGCGCCACCCCCTCGCGACGAGGCCGGCGACCCCCCGCCGCCTCGCCGCGCCCCCACCCCGCCGCCGGACCCCGGCGCCCCGCCTCGCTGGACCCCGGCGCCCCGCCTCGCCGCCTCGCTCCGCCGTTCGCCCCCGCCGTCTCGCCGCCTTCCCCGGCGATGGCGGCCGGGGGCCCGCTTCAGCCGTACGGGAAACCAGGAGAATCACCATGTCTCACCTCGATCGCCGTCGCGGCCGCCTGCGCGCGGCGGCCGTCACGGGGGCCGGCGCCCTCGCGGTGGCCCTGGCGGTCACGGCCGCGGCGACCCTGCTGCCCCGGTCGCCGGCCTCTCCCGCCGCCCCCGCCGTCCAGGCGCCGGCCGCCGCCGCGTCCGCCGAGATCCCGCGCTCGCCGGCGGGCACGGCGGCGGCCGTGAAGAACCTGGGAGAACGGCTGAAGAGGCTGCCCAAGGACCACCAGGCGTGGGCGTCGCTCGGCGTCGCGTACGTGGAGCAGGCCCGGGTCACCGCCGACCCGTCGTCCTACGTGCGGGCCGAGGAGGCGCTGGACCGGGCGGCGGCCCTGGCCCCGGACGACCCCGCCGTCCTCACCGGCCGCGCCGCGCTGGCCGCGGGCCGCCACGAGTTCGCGGACGCGGCGCGGCTGGCGGGACAAGCCATCGCGGCCAACCCCTACGGCGCCGCCGCCTACGGCGTGCTGGCCGATGCCCGCACTCAACTCGGTGACCACGCGGGCGCCACCGAGTCCGTGCGGCGGATGATGGACCTGAAGCCCGGCGTCGCCTCCTTCACCCGGGCGTCCTACGACGCCGAGCTGCGCGGGGACGTCCGCGAGGCCGGACGGCTGCTGGAGGCGGCGCTGAGCGACGCGTTCACCCCCGAGGACGTCGCCTACTGCCGCTTCTACCTCGGTGAGCTGGCGCTTCGCGCGGGCGACCTGCCGCGGGCCGGCCGGATGTACCAGGAGGCGCGGCGCGCCTTCCCCGGGTTCGTCCCCGCCCTGGCCGGGCAGGCCCGCGCGGAGGCGCTCGCCGGACGGCTCGACCGCGCCGCCGGCGGGTACGCCGCGGTGGTCGCCCGCCTTCCCTTGGCGCAGTACATCGTCGAGTACGGCGAGGTGCTGCGGAAGCTCGGCAGGGACCCCGGTGGGCAGTGGGCGCTGCTGAGGGCGCAGAAACGGCTCATGGCCGCCGGCGGGGTCCGCGACGACCTCACCTGGGCCGAGTTCGAGGCCGACCACGGCTCCCCGGCGGAGGCGGTGCGGCACGCCGAGGCCGAGTACGCGAGGAACCGCAACCTGGCCGCCGCCGACGCCCTGGCCTGGGCGCTGCACAAGGCGGGCAGGTCCCGCGAAGCCTTGCCGTACGCGAGGAAGGCGACCGCGAGGGGATGGCGCAACGCCCTGGCCCTGTACCACCGCGCCACGATCGAGCGCGCACTCGGACGCGGTTCCGCCACCCGCCCCCTCGCCGCCGCCAGGGCGGTCAACCCCGCCTTCTCCCCCGCCCTCCCCTCCCTCGCCAGACCCTCATGACCCCCGGCCCTCTCACCCCTCACGCGAGGTCCATATGATCGCCCTGGTCCTGGCCGCCGTCGTGGCGGCCCACCCGCTCGGCAACTTCACGGTCAACCACTACGACGGGCTGAAGGTCACCCCTGAGCGGATCGAGAACACGGCCATCGTCGACTACGCCGAGCTGCCTACGCTCCAAGCCGCGGCGGAGATCGGCGCCGACCGCTCCGGATCCGCCTCCCCGGCGGAGAAGTCCGCGTACGCCGCCGCGACGTGCGCGGACCTGGCCCGCGGCCAGCGGCTCGCGGTGGACGGCACGGCGGTGCCGTGGCGGGTCGGCGCCGCCTCCTACACGCACGCGCCGGGCCAGGGCGGCCTGGAGACCAGCCGCCTGATGTGCGCCCTGTGGGCGCCGGCCACCGTCACGGCGTCCTCGTCGGTCGCGTTCACCGACTCCTTCCTGGACGATCGCATCGGCTGGCGCGAGATCACGGCGGTCGCCGAGGGCCTGCGGCTGGACCGGCCCGCCGTGCCCTCGGTCAGCGTGAGCCGGCGACTGACCGCCTATCCCGGCGACCTGCTCGCCGAGCCCCTCGACCAACGCGAGGTCACCCTCCGCCTCACCGCCGCCGCCCCGGCTGCGGACTCCACCGGCCCGGCGAACGGACGACCCGACGCCTTGCGCGGCCCGTCCTCGGCTCTGGGCGGGCCGACCCTTCCAGGGCCGTTCGGTGACTGGTTGGCCGGGCTGGACCGCACCTTCACCGGTCTCATCGGCGCCTCGTCGCTCACCGTGCCGCTCGGTCTGCTCGCCGTGCTGCTGGCGGTGGTGCTCGGCGCCGGGCATGCGCTGATCCCCGGGCACGGCAAGACCGTCATGGCCGCCTACCTGGCCGGACGGCGGGGCCGGCCCCGCGACGCGCTGGTGGTCGGCGCCACGGTCACCGCCACGCACACTGCCGGGGTGCTCGTCGTGGGACTGGTGATCAGCGCGCTCTCCTCCGTGGCCGGGGAGTCGGTCCTGTCCTGGCTGGGCCTGGCCAGCGGAATGCTGATCGCCGCCGTCGGCCTGCGCCTCCTGTGGTCCGCCTCCCGCGCCCGGACCAACGGCACCCCCCACGGACATGACCACGGCCACGGTCATGGTCACGGGCATGGGCACGGGCACGGCCACGGCCACGAACATGGACATGGGCATGGACACGGTCACGGGCGGGCCGGGCTGATCGGGCTGGGGGTGGCGGGCGGGCTGGTGCCGAGCCCCTCGGCGCTGATCGTGCTGCTCGGAGCGGCGGCGCTCGGCCGCACGTGGTTCGGCGTCGCCCTGGTCGGCGCGTACGGCCTCGGGATGGCGGCCACGCTCACGGCCACGGGTCTGCTGCTGGTGAAGCTGGCCACCCGCCTGGACGCGCTCGCCACAGCCCGGCGAGGCCTGGCCGGACGGATCGCCGGGCTGGCCCCGATCGGCACCGCCACGACGGTCGTCCTCCTCGGCGCCGGCCTGGCCATCCGCGGCCTCGCCGGCGCCGTCTGACTCCAGCACCACGACCAGCTACCGCATCCGGCCGCGCGGTGGCACAGCCACTGGAACGCCGGCCGGGCCATCGCCGCACACGGCGCCGATCTCGCCCGCACCCCGACCCGCCGACCCGGCGCCGATCAGAACCAGCACGCCAGGTGGGCGGGCCGGGGCGGGGCCGGGACTCGCAAAGTGGCGGGGCGGGGTGAGGGGGTTGTCAGGTGGTGAGGGCTGGGGTCAGGAGGCGGAGGTGGGTGAGGGTTTCGTCGAGGGTGGGGGCGAGGGGTTGGACGCAGACGTGGTCGGCTCCGGCGTCGAGGTGGGCGCGGACCCTCTCGCCAATGGCGTCCGCGTCGCCCCAGGCGACGATCGCGTCCACGAGGGCGTCGCTGCCGCCGTCGGCGAAGTCGGCGTCGCCCCAGCCCATCTCGCGCAGGTTGTTCACATAGTTCGGCAGCGTCAGGTACAGGGCCATGTACTCGCGGGCGGTGGCCCTGGCGCTTTCAGCGTCGGAGTCGAGGACGACCGCCTGCTCCGGGACGAGCAGGGGCTCCGGGCCGAGGATCTCCCTGGCCTTGGCCGTGTGGTCGGGGCCGACGAAGTACGTGTGCGCCCCCTGGGTGCGCTCGGCGGCGAGCCGCAGCATGTTGGTGCGCAGCGCGGCGAGCACACGGGCCGGCCGCTCGGCCAGCGGCGCGTTGTAGGGCGCCTGGTCCATCGCGTCGAGGTAGGCGCGCATGGTCGAGACCGGTTTGCCGTAGTCGTGGCCGCGCACGGCCACCAGGGGGACGTGGCTGACGCCGAGGCCGAGGATGAAGCGGCCGGACCACGCCTCGGCCAGGGCGCCGGCGCCCGCGTCCGCCGAGGCCGCGTCGCGCGCGTAGATGTTGGCGATGCCGGTGGCGACGATGAGCCGCTCGGTGGCCGAGAGCAGGACGGCGGAGTTCACCAGGGAGTCCTTGGCCCCGTACACCTCGGCGATCCACAGGGCTCCGTACCCGAGTTCCTCGATGGTGGCGGCCGCTCTGCGCGCGCTGTCCGCGTCCACCTCGCCTAGGGTGCCGAGCCACACGCCGGTCTTGCCGAGGCGCCGCCTGAGCGCCGCCAGGTCCGGCGCGGGGGTGTCCTTGTGCATGCTCGCTTCGCCCTCTCCACGTCGATACGTGACTCATCGACTTGATGAACCGATGAGACTCAATGGATCACTCAATGATCTATTCGTTCATACGGCAATGCGTCATGGGGGTGCCGGTCATCGGCGGGGACGTCTCCGGCGCCCGGAGAAGGTCATCGCCGTGGCCGGGGGTCGTGTGTCCTGTGTCGTGTCGGCAGCATTCCCCGTCAGCATCCCCCGCCGGACGCTTGGATACGCGTAGTAGTTGGTCCGCGACGTGGAGTCGACGGCCGTGGCGGCGCGGTCGGGCACGGGTGTGCGGGAGGCGGACGGCCCGGCGGAGCGCCCACCGGCCCGGGAAGTGCGGGGCCGTAGGATCCCCGCATGAGGCGGGCACTGATCTGGTTGCACGGCGGGGCGTGGATGCGGCGGCACGCCGGCGAGCGTTCGCGCGGCATCCTCGCCGCCCACGGTCTCGACGTCTTCCCGGCGAACCACCGGCTGAGCCACGAGGCGACATGGCCCGCGCAACTGGAGGACGTGCGGGCGGCGGCCCGTAAGGTGCGCGCCGGCCATCCGGACGTGCCACTGCTGGTCGCCGGCACCTCCTCCGGCGCCCACCTCGCCCTTCACCTGGGGCTTCGGGGCGTGGACGCGCCCGACGACATCGCGGCCGTCATCGCGTGCGCTCCCCCGGTGGACCCGCTCGCGGCCGACTGGCCCGAGTGCCGAGAGGCGGACGCCCCGTGGGCCCGGCTCCTCGGCCATGTCCCCGCCCCCGGCGACGAGGCGACCGCTGACGCGACACCGGCCAACCACGTCGGCAACGGAGTGCCGGTGCTGCTGCTGCACGGCCACGAGGACGCCGTCGTGCCGCCGACGCAGACCCTGGACCTGAGCAACGCCCTGCTGGCCTCCGGCCATCCGGTGACGACCTATCTCGCCGCGGGAGGCCACGACGTCGACCTGGACCGCGAGGACGTCCGGCAGGTCGTCGCCTCGTTCCTCGCCGGCCTCCCCGGCTGAGCGGCCGAGAGCCGGCCGTCGCGCCCGCAGGAAGCGCCGCCGGACACGTCGCGCCACGTGTCCGGCCGGACGCCGCGCCCGGGGACGCCGGGCGGGCCGCCCGCGGGACGGGAGCCGGTCAGCGGCGGATGCCGTACTCGCGGCGGATCTGCCGGGCGACCTCCTCCAGCTCATCCCGGGTCTGCAGCAGCCGGGCCTCGGCCTCCTCGGTGCGGGCCTCGGCGGCCGCGGTGCGATCGCCGGTGCTCGCGCCGAACCGCCGCTTCACCCGGGCCTTGAGCTCGCGCGGCTTCCAGTTGTTCATGAATCCCATCGTGCTTCGCCTCCTCACCCGATCGACCTTGATCCCCGCTACTCCCCCGTAATCGGCGGACCATGCGTGATCCACGAGCCTTCCGCGTCCGTGATCATGGGTTGACGCGCGGCCGGGCCGCCGGTTCGCCTCTCTTCGACGCCTCGCCGGCTCTGGACGTCTCTGCCGTCTTGGCGGCGTCCGCCGACCTGACCGTCTCGCCGGCCTTGCTCCAGACGGACGGCAGGTCGTGACGGCCCGAGACGAACTCCTGCACGGCGATCTTCGCCTTGATCACCGGCCGGCGCCAGCGGATCTCCCGGTGCACCGCCTTGGCCATCTTGGACGGCCGGGGACGGCGGGAGCCCGGGGCGAAGAACCAGCGCGCCCAAGGCGACCCCGGACGCGCCAGCCGCACCGCGCCGACCACCAGCAGGAGCGGCACGAACAGCCCGGCGAGCCCGGTCCAGATCTTGCCCTTGAGCAGCGTGATCACGGCGAGCGCGAGGTTGAGGAGCAGCAGCAGGCCCGCCGACCATCTGCCCGCGGGCGACGGCTCCGGCTCCTCCCAGCCGAAGGGGCGCAGGCCCACCAGCAGCAGCAGCGTCACCGCGATCGCCACGAAGACCGCGTCGACCGACGTGCGCCCCTCCTCCGACCAGTAGACGTCCCGCAGGTGCAGGATCAGCGCGAACTCGTCGAGCACGAGCGCCGCGCCGACCCCGAAGACCGCGGCCGTGCAGGCGTACCAGCCGGAGGACAACTGTGCGGTGACCAGCCCGGCGACCCCGCCGAACAGCATGAGCACCACGCCGAACACGACGTGGTGGACGTGCACGTCACCGACGTTGACGTCGCGGAACCAGCCGACCTTGGCTCGGATCAGCCGCACGTTGGCGCGGGTGAAGACGAACGTGATGATCAGCGCCGTCAGGAAGCAGAAGAGCGGCAGCCGTCCGGTGTCGATGATCCGTTCGTGAAACCAGACTCCCACAGACAACCCCCCCAGTACCGATGCTACGTACGGTCCCGCGGTCGTTGATCCACCGGGCCATGCCGTCCGTCCCGCCGATCCCGCCCGCTCGGTAAGACGATCGAGGAGGGAGCGTGGTGCCCTCGGCGGCGCCGGGCCAGGTCACGGGCCGCAGGCGGCGCCGACGTCACCGGGAGGGCTCGTCGCGCGGAAGAGCGCGGGCCGCGGAAGGTTCAGGCGGGAAAGCGGAAGGATCAGGCGAGGAAGCGGAAGGTTCAGGCGAGGAAGGCGCGCAGGAGGGCGGCGGTGCCGTCCAGATGCTCGACGACGGCCTGCCGCGCGGCCTCGGGGTCCCCCGCGAGGATGGCGGCGACCATCGCGGCGTGCTGGGCGGCGGCGTGGTCGATGTTGGGGCCGAGCACCGGGATGGCGTTGAGCAGGTCGGTGACCCGCAGCCGCGCGTCGGCGGCGGCCGAGGCGAGCAGCGCCGACCCGGTCAGCTCGGCGATGGACAGGTGGAAGGCCGTGTCCAGCCGCCGGTAGTCGTCCGGCGCGGCGTCGTTGACGTCCTCCAGCCTGCGCTGGAGGGTCGCGCGCTGCTCCTCGGTGAGTTCGGTGGCCGCCAGCACCTGGGCGGCCCCGCACTCGATCGCCATGCGGAAGGTCAGCGCGTCGTCCAGCTCGTCCGCGCCCATCCGGTTGACCGCCCGGCGCAGGTCGTCGCGGCGGGGCCGCGGCGGCTCGTACACCACGAACGCTCCCCCGTACCTGCCGCGCCGCACGTCGAGGTAGCCGGCGTCCTGGAGGGCGCGGATGGCCTCGCGCAGCGTGACCCGGCTGATGCCGAGCCGGACGGCGAGCTCGCGCTCGGCGGGCAGTTTGTCGCCGGGGGCGACCACGCCGAGCTTGATGGCCTGCAGCAGCCGTTCGACGGTCTCTTCGAAGGCGTTCCCGGCGCGGACCGGCCGCAGGAGCGCGACGAGCTGGTGCCCGTCCATCACTTCCTCCCCAGACCAGGCCTCAATGGTTCGAGATTAGTCCATTCGGCGGCTCGGGGGCGCCGGACCGTTGACGCGGAGCGGCCGCTGATGCTTGCATGCCTGCAATGGTCTGTTTCCAGACCTCTGCGAAAAGGGGGCTCGGTGCTCACCGTCGACCAACTGCGTGAAGAGGTGTCCGCCGGCCGGGTCGACACCGTGCTTCTGGCCATCGTCGACATGCAGGGACGCCTCCAGGGCAAGCGGCTGTCCGCGCGGTACTTCCTTTCGGAGGTGCTGCACCACGCCGCCGAAGGATGCAACTACCTCCTCGCCGTGGACATCGACATGAACACCGTCGCTGGTTACGGCATGTCGTCCTGGGACCGCGGCTACGGCGACTTCGTGATGCGCCCCGACCTGTCCACGCTGCGCCGGGTGCCGTGGCAGGAGGGCACGGCCATGCTCATGGCCGATCTGGTCTGGGAGGACGGCGCCGACGTCGCCGCCTCGCCGCGGCAGATCCTGCGCGGGCAGACGGCCCGGCTGGCCGAGCGCGGCTGGGCCGCGTACGTGGGCACCGAGCTGGAGTTCGTCGTCTACACCGACAGCTACGAGAGCGCCTGGTCCAAGGCGTACCGCGACCTGACCCCGGCCAACCAGTACAACGTCGACTACTCCCTGCTCGGCGGCGCCCGCGTCGAGCCCCTGCTGCGCCGCGTCCGGCTCGGCATGGAGGGCGCGGGCATGTACGTCGAGTCGGCCAAGGGCGAGTGCAACCTCGGCCAGCACGAGATCGCCTTCCGGTTCGCCGAGGCGCTCACCACGTGCGACAACCACTCGATCTACAAGAACGGCGCCAAGGAGATCGCCGCCCAGGAGGGCATGTCGATCACCTTCATGGCCAAGCCGAACCAGCGCGAGGGCAACTCCTGTCACATCCACATCTCGCTGCGCGGCGGCGACGGCGAGCCGGTCATGGCCGGGGACGGGCCGCACGGGCTGTCCCGGCTCGGCGAGCACTTCATCGCCGGTCAGCTCGCCGCGATGCGCGAGCTGACGCTGCTGTTCGCGCCCAACATCAACTCCTACAAGCGCTACGTGCCGGGCAGCTTCGCCCCGACGGCGGTCAAATGGGGTGTGGACAACCGCACCTGCTCCCTGCGCCTGGTCGGGCACGGCCCGTCGCTGCGCGTGGAGAACCGCGTGCCCGGCGGCGACGTCAACCCCTACCTGGCGGTCTCCGGCCTCATCGCGGCCGGGCTGCACGGCATCGAGCAGGAGCTGCCGCTGGAGGAGGCCTACACCGGCAACGCCTACACCTCGGGCGCCGCGACCGTGCCGGCCACCCTGCGGGACGCGCTGGTCCTGTGGGAGGGCTCGAAGATCGCCCGGGACGCGCTCGGCGAGCAGGTCGTCGAGCACTACGCCAACAACGCCCGGGTCGAGCTGGCGGCCTTCGACGCGGCGGTCACCGACTGGGAGCTGTTCCGCGGCTTCGAGCGAATGTGACCGGCCTGCCCGCATGTGACCGGCCGGCCGGCATGGGACACGAGTATCCCCAGAGCACCCGAGGACCTGGATGTGACCCGACCACCAGGATGTTGAAATGAGCACCACCGCAGCCGCCGCCGAGGCGGACGCGGCGACCACAGCACCGGCCACCGAGGCGCAAACCATATGAAGATCATCAACCCTGCCACCGAGGACGTGCTCGCCGACGTCGAGCTCGCCGACCCGGCCGAGACCGACCACGCGGTCGAGCGCGCCAGGAAGGCGTTCCCCGCGTGGCGTGACGTCTCTCCCGGCGACCGCGCCCGGCTGCTGCGGCGCTTCGCCGACCTGGTCGACCGGCACGGCGACGAGCTGGCCTCGCTGGAGCTGGCCAACGCCGGCCACCTGGCCGGCAACGCCCGCTGGGAGGCCGGCAACGTCCGCGACGTCCTGCACTTCTACGCGGGGGCGCCTGAGCGCAATCATGGCAAGCAGATCCCGGTGCCGGGCGGGGTGGACATCACCTTCGCCGAACCGCTCGGCGTCGTGGGCGTGATCGTGCCGTGGAACTTCCCCATGGTCATCATGACCTGGGGAGCGGCCCCGGCACTGGCGGCGGGCAACACCGTCATCGTGAAGCCCGCCGAGTGGACCCCGCTCACGGCGCTGAGGCTGGCGGAGCTGGCCTTGGAGGCCGGCCTCCCCGAGGGGGTGCTCCAGGTTCTTCCTGGGGCAGGGGAGGTCGCGGGGGCCCGGCTCGTGGAGCACCCCGGCGTCAACAAGATCGTCTTCACCGGGTCGACCGAAGTGGGCAGGCTCATCGCCGCCAAGGCGGCGGAGCGGGTCAAGCGGGTCACACTGGAGCTCGGCGGCAAGAGCGCCAACGTGGTCTTCGCCGACGCCGACCTGGAGCGCGCGGCGGCGACCGCCCCCTCGGCCGTCTTCGACAACAGCGGGCAGGACTGCTGCGCGCGCTCGCGCATCCTGGTCGAGCGGCCGGTGTTCGAGGAGTTCCTCGACCGGCTGGTCGCGGCGGTCGGCGCGCTCACCGTGGGCGACCCGCGCGACCCGGGCACCGACCTCGGGCCGCTGATCAGCGCCGAGCACCGTGAGCGGGTGGCCTCGTTCGTGACCGGCGCCCCGCGCTTCCAGGGGACGTGCCCGGCGGGCAAGGGCTTCTGGTATCCCCCGACCGTGCTCACCCACGACTCGCTGGACGAGCGCGCGTTCACCGAAGAGATCTTCGGGCCCGTGGTCAGCGTCGTCCCGTTCGACGGCGAGGCGGAGGCCGTCCGCATCGCCAACGACACCCAGTACGGCCTTTCCGGGTCGATCTGGACGCGGGACGTGGGACGCGCCCTGCGGACGGCCCGCGCGATCGAGGCCGGCAACCTGTCGGTCAACTCCCACTCGTCGGTCCGCTACTGGACGCCCTTCGGCGGCTACAAGCAGTCGGGGCTCGGCCGCGAGCTGGGCCCGGACGCGCTCGCCGCCTTCACCGAGACCAAGAACGTCTTCATCGCGCACTGACCTCCGGCAGCGGAGGGACATCGGGAATCCACATCCAGGGAGTTCGCCACCATGCAACGTCTGCGCGACCGCGTCGCCGTCATCACGGGTGCGGCGGGGGGCATCGGCCTCGCCACGGCCCGCCGCTTCGCCGAGGAGGGCGCCAAGGTCGTGTGCGCCGACCTCGACGAGGAGGGCGGCACGAAGATCGCCGAAGAGGTCGGGGGCCTGTTCGTCCGGGCCGACGTGACCAGCGAGGACGACGTCGCGGGGATGTTCCGCACGGCGTTCGACACCTACGGCGCCGTGGACGTCGCCTTCAACAACGCCGGCATCTCCCCGCCCGACGACGACTCCATCCTGACCACGGGCATGGACGCCTGGCGGCGGGTGCAGGACGTCAACCTGACCAGCGTGTACCTCTGCTGCAAGCACGCCATCCCGTACATGCGGCGGCAGGGCAAGGGGTCGATCATCAACACCGCGTCGTTCGTGGCGGTGATGGGGTCGGCGACCTCGCAGATCTCCTACACCGCCTCCAAGGGCGGCGTGCTCGCCATGTCCCGCGAGCTGGGCGTCCAGTTCGCCCGCGAGGGCATCCGGGTCAACGCGCTGTGCCCGGGGCCGGTGAACACGCCGCTGCTGCAGGAGCTGTTCGCCAAGGATCCCGAACGGGCGCAGCGGCGCCTGGTGCACATCCCGCTGGGCCGGTTCGCCGAGGCCTCCGAGATCGCCGCCGCCGTCGCGTTCCTGGCCTCCGACGACGCCAGCTTCATCACCGGCGCGGAGTTCCTGGTGGACGGCGGCATCTCCGGCGCCTACGTGACCCCGCTGTAGCCTGCGCACATGTCGCGACCCGTCATCGGCGTCACCTGCTACGTCGAACCCGCCGCCTTCACGGTCTGGCGGACGCCGGCGGCGCTGCTGCCGTACACCTACGTCGAGCACGTCGTGCGGGCGGGCGGCCAGCCGGTCATCCTGCCCCCGGCGGGCGACCCCGCGTCGCTGGCCGGGCGGCTGGACGGCCTGATCGTGGCCGGAGGCGGGGACGTCGACCCCGGCAGGTACGGGGAGCGCCCGCACCCACAGACCGGCTATGTCCGGCAATTTCGCGATGAGGCGGAGTTCGGGCTGGTCGGCACCGCGCTGGACGAAGGGCTGCCGCTGCTCGCCGTGTGCCGGGGCATGCAGGTGCTGAACGTCCACCTCGGCGGCACCCTGCACCAGCACCTTCCCGACGTGGTCGGCCACGGCGGCCACTCCCCCGCGCCCGGCGAGTTCGGCCACCTGCCGGTCCGCCCGGTGCCGGGCACCGTCCTGTCCAAGGTGCTGGGCGAGGACCAGGTCGGCGCCGCCCACTACCACCACCAGGCCGTCGACCGCCTCGGCGCGGGCCTCACCGTGGCGGCGACCTGCGACGACGGCACCGTGGAGGCCGTGGAGCTGGCCGGTCACCCCTTCGCGCTGGCCGTGCAGTGGCATCCCGAGGCGGGCGAGGAAGGTCATCTGTTCGAGGCGCTCGTCGCCGCCGCGACGTCGGGCGAGCGGCATTGGTAGGGTGTGCGAGAACACCGGTGATCCCGTGCGGGAGAGCGTCCTGACATCCGGTCAGGACCCCTGAAGGAGCAAGTCCTCCCCGCGAACCTCACAAGGCAAAGGACCGCGCGGGCCAGGTGATCTCTGGAAAGCAGGCTTCTCCGCAGAGCCTCGCCGAAGGTGAAAGTCCGGCAAAACCCGGGCGAAACTCTCAGGCACCGATGACAGAGGGGGAGGATGCTCTCATCCAACCCTGTCTGAGGTGCCCATCATGTCCCGACCCACACCGCTCCGCGAGGTGCACGAGAGCCTCGGCGCGACGCTCACCGACTTCGCCGGCTGGCTGATGCCGCTGCGCTACGGCAGCGAGTCCGCCGAGCACAACGCGGTGCGCACGGCCGCGGGCCTGTTCGACCTCTCCCACATGGGCGAGATCTTCCTCACCGGGCCGCAGGCGGCCGAGGCGCTGGACTACGCGCTGGTGGGCAACCTGTCGGCGCTGGAGCCCGGCCGGGCCCGCTACACCATGATCTGCGCCCCCACCGGGGGCGTGCTGGACGACCTGATCGTCTACCGCCTGGCCGCCGAGGAGTTCCTCGTCGTGGCCAACGCCTCCAACTACGAGCAGGTGGCCGCCGAGCTCACCCGGCGCGCCGAGGGCTTCCAGGCCGACGTGCACGACCGCTCCGCCGAGTACGCGCTGATCGCCGTCCAGGGGCCGCGCGCGCAGGAGATCCTCGGCACGCTCACCGACGCCGACCTGCCCGGGTTGAAGTACTACGCGGGCCTGCCGGGCACCGTCGCCGGCATCGAGGCGCTCATCGCCCGCACCGGCTACACCGGCGAGGACGGCTTCGAGCTGTTCGTCGCCGCCGGCGACGCCGTGCAGCTGTGGCAGGAGCTCACCAAGGCCGGCGACTCCTACGGCCTGCGCCCCGCCGGGCTGTCCGCCCGTGACACCCTGCGCCTGGAGGCCGGCATGCCGCTGTACGGCAACGAGCTGGACGCCGGCCTCACCCCCTTCGACGCCGGCCTCGGCCGCGTCGTGCGGTTCGACAAGGCCGGCGACTTCGTCGGCCGCGCGGCGCTCGCGCCGCTCAAGGACGTGCCTCCGCGCCGGCGCCTCACCGGCCTGGTCGCGCGGGGCCGCCGAGTGCCGCGCCACGGCTACCCCGTGGTGCTGCTGACCGACGGCACCGTCGTTGGGGAGGTCACCAGCGGCGCGCCCTCGCAGTCCCTCGGCAAGCCGATCGCGATGGCCTACGTGGACACCAACGTGTCCGAGGGCCTGGCGGTCGACATCCGTGGTAGCCATGAACCGGTCGACGTGATTGACCTGCCTTTTTACCGGAGGAGCAAGTGAGCAGCATTCCCGAGGAGCTCAGCTACACCAAGGAGCACGAGTGGGTGGCCGGTCTTGACGACGGCCTCACCGTGACCGTGGGCATCACGGCGTTCGCCGCGGATGCGCTGGGCGATGTGGTCTTCGTCCAGCTGCCGGAGGTGGGCGGCACCGTCGAGGCGGGCGACGCCGTGGGCGAGGTCGAGTCCACCAAGTCCGTCAGCGACATCTACGCGCCGGTCAGCGGCGAGATCGTCGAGGTCAACCAGACCGTCGTGGACGACCCGTCGCTGGTCAACTCCGACCCCTACGGCGACGGGTGGCTGTTCCGGGTGCGCATCGAGGGCACCCCCGAGGAGCTCCTCACCGCCGAGGAGTACACCACCGTCACGACGTCCGACTCCTGACCCTTCCACCATCCGTCCAGACCACCGTCGCCGGCCGGCCATCCCAACCGGCCGGCCGGTCGGTGCGCGAATGCGCACAACAGATGCGTAGCCCACGCTCATCCGGGCATCCCTCGCACGACACGTTCCAAAGGACGGAAGATCAATGGCGATCAGCGTCTTCGACCTGTTCAAGATCGGCATAGGGCCGTCCAGCTCCCACACGGGCGGCCCGATGGCGGCGGCCCACAAGTTCGCCCGCGGCCTGCACCAGGACGGGCTGCTGGAGAAGACCGCGCGGGTCGAGGTCATCCTGTACGGCTCGCTCGGCCTGACCGGCAAGGGGCACGGCAGCGACAAGGCGGTGCTGCTCGGCCTGTCCGGCGAGAAGCCCGAGCTGGTCGACGTGGACACCGTCGACGATCGGCTCGCGCGGATGCGCGCCTCCGGCACCGTCGAGCTGTACGGCACACGCGAGATCCCGTTCGTCGTCGGCGAGCACCTGGTGTTCGAGCGCAAGATCTCGCTCCCGCACCACCCCAACGGCATGCGCTTCACCGCCTTCACCGCCGAGGGCGAGCCGGTCCGCGAGAAGGTCTACTACTCGGTGGGCGGCGGGTTCGTCGTGGACGAGAACGCCACCGGCGCCGACCGCATCAAGCCGGACGACACCGAGCTGCCGTACCCGTTCACCACGGGGGCCGAGCTGCTGCGGCACTGTGCTGAGACCGGGCTGTCGATCTCTGGGCTCATGCTGGAGAACGAGAAGGCCTTCGGCCGCACCGAGGAGCAGATCAAAGCGGACCTGCTGAACCTCTGGAACGTCATGTCGGAGTCCGTGCGCCGCGGCACCGCCAAAGAGGGCGTGCTCCCCGGCGGCCTCAAGGTCAAGCGGCGGGCCAACCAGATGCTCAGGCGGCTGCAGAGCGAGGCCACGGAGAAGGACCCCCTCCAGGCGATGGACTGGGTCACCCTGTTCGCCCTCGCCGTGAACGAGGAGAACGCCGCGGGCGGCCGCATCGTCACCGCCCCCACCAACGGCGCCGCCGGCATCATCCCCGCCGTGCTGACGTACTACGACCGCTTCACGCCGCGGTCCGACGACGACGGCGTCATCCGCTTCCTGCTCACGGCCGGCGCGATCGGCGTGCTGTTCAAGGAGAACGCCTCCATCTCGGGCGCCGAGGTCGGCTGCCAGGGCGAGGTCGGCTCGGCCTGCTCGATGGCCGCCGCCGGCCTGACCGAGGCGCTCGGCGGCACCCCCGAACAGGTCGAGAACGCCGCCGAGATCGGCATCGAGCACAACCTCGGCCTCACCTGCGACCCGATCGGCGGCCTGGTGCAGATCCCCTGCATCGAGCGCAACGCGGTCGCGTCCATCAAGGCCATCACCGCCGCCCGCATCGCCCTGCGCGGCGACGGCCGCCACTTCGTGGCCCTGGACAAGGCCATCAAGACGATGCGCGACACCGGCCGCGACATGCTCGACAAGTACAAGGAGACCAGCCGCGGCGGCCTGGCCGTCAACGTCATCGAATGCTGACCACCGGCGCCCAGCCCTTCACAGTGGCGACGCCGGTTCACATCATCGGAGCGCCTCTCGCGGCCCTTGCCGCAATAACGACGATCGGGCCGGTCCGCCGTCAACGTCACCGAACACCGCCCCGAGGTTCGAGAAGATCGACCACGGACAGCTCCGTCTCTCCGCCCACGAGACTCAAGGCGACCTCCGCTCGCGCCGCGAGATCCAGCGGGGCAAGACCCTTCACTTGGCCGGCGTGGACGATGCGGTCCAGCCCTGCTCCGACCAGCGGCGCGGCCGTCCGCAGAGAGGCGTCCAAGGCGACGCCCTGCATGGCGCCACCGTGCAGGACGATGTTGCGCGTCCGGTAAAGCCGACGCAGCGCGATGCGATACGTGGCCATCACCTCACCCAGCACCCCGCGTGGGTCGGCGATCAACGCCGCCATCCGCTGCGCAGCCGGAGCATCGCTGTGCCGGGTCCGGACGCCGGAGAAGTCGAGCACTGATGGGCCGGACCGCCGAAGGGCCTCGGCGACGCACCTTGCCCGTTCCTGATTCGTCACACAGGTGGCGATTCGACGGGCAAGGTCGTCGGCTTCTTGTGGCCTGTGACGATGGGCCAATGCGGTGAGTTCGGCTCGTGGCCAGGAGCAGGCGATGATGGCGGCCAGGCGGTCCGCGGCGACGGCCTTGCCCGAGCGCTCCGACTCCGCCGGATCATCAGGATGCGATAGCAACGCCTCAACGGCCGCCCAAGAACCGGCCACGGCAGGCCCGAGCGGCCCCTTGTTGATGGGTGCGGCGAGTTCGAGAGCTTCGTCGATGGGGCTCCGGCAGCCGTCAACACGGTAAAGGTGTCCCTCATGGACGAGGCTGAGAACATCCGCGCCCCGCGCCGGCGGCTCGAACGGCACCGGTCGCGAGTGTCCGGCCACCCAGATGAACGGCAAGGGGGTGATCCCTCCCCGGTTACGACGCAGGAACAACGAGCGCGCGATCATACGTTCGACCATCTGCCGGGCCTGTTCGGCCGCCCCGAACCGTAGCGGATGGACACACCCGTGTTATGCTGTCTCACACACTTGGAGGGGCACTCGCCGTCACGGCCACTGCCCCTCTTTTTATTGCCCGGAACCGGGGCCACGGCGATCCATGAAGTTCACCGCCTCGCCACAGAGACGACCCACGGCAGCCTGGCCGTCAATGTCACCGAATGCTGACCGCCGAGGCACCCCGAGACCTCCTTCGCGGCCTCGGCCCGCTCTTGGTTGGGCCGTTCTTGCCGCTCTGTCGTCGACGAGCGCTCCTCATGTCGTGGATGCCGGCAAGCAGTATGCCCGGTCCCTCAGCGCCGAGGGTCAGCACCGTCAGGGTCGGCGGGGTGTCTCGGACGGACGGTGCCATGTCACATAGGTGGATCAGGGTGATGTCGATCACATAAAGGAATCTTGTCGACAATGCGGACACTCATGGAGATTGCGGATGTCCCCTAGTTGTGCTGGAGGCACCGCTTGCCGCATATACGCGCCGCCCTCATCGGCTTCTCCCTGGCCATGGTGGGCGGCACGCCCGCCCACGCGGCCACCGCCCCCGCCATCACCGTGGAGCAAGGGCGGAGCCAGCCGGTCTTCTCCTACGCTGACGCCGTCCGCGAGCACGTCTATGTCGAGTCGAGCGTCGACAGCGACTCCGATGGCAGGCTCGACCGCGTCCGTGTCGACGTCATCAGGCCCAAGGAGTCGGGGCCCGGCCTGAAAGTGCCGGTGATCATCGACGAGAGCCCGTACTACGACAACTCCGGCCGGGGCAACGAGGCCGAGCGGAAGGTCTACGACGCCGCGGGCAACCTCGCCAAGTTCCCGCTGTTCTACGACAACTACTTCGTGCCGCGGGGTTACGCCGTCCTCAACGTCGACATGGTCGGCACCACGAGGTCCGAGGGCTGCCCGGACGTCGGTGGACGGGCCGACGTGCTGGGCGGCAAGGCCGTCATCGACTGGCTGAACGGCCGCGCCGTCGCCTACCGGGAGGACGGCACGCCCGCCGTCGCCGACTGGACCACCGGCAAGGCCGGGATGATCGGCAAGTCCTACGACGGCACGCTGGCCAACGCCGTGGCGGCGACCGGCGTCGAAGGGCTGGAAACGATCGTCCCGATCTCGGCGATCAGCTCCTGGTACAAATACCAGCGCTCCAACGGCGTCGTCTACAACTACGACTACATGTCGTGGCTGTCGAACGTCGTCGACACCGACCCCGACGCCAAGTGCGCCGCCCTGCGGGCGCGCATGGACGCCGAGGACGGGGACGACACCGGCGACTACAACGCCTTCTGGGCCGAGCGCGACTACATCGCCGGGTCGCTGGGCGACGCCTCCAAGGTGCGCGCAAGCGTTTTCGCCGTGCACACGGTCAACGACCTCAACGTCAAGCCGGACAACTTCTCCAAGTGGTGGCAGGCGCTGGCCGGCCGGGACGTGCCCCGCAAGATCTGGGTCGGCCAGTACCAGCACGTGGACCCGTTCGACTTCGAGGGACGCCGCGACCTGTGGGTGGACACGTTGCACCGCTGGTTCGACCGCTGGTTGCTCGGCGTCGCCAACGGCATCATGGCCGAGCCGCGCGCCGACGTACAGGTCGGCCCGGGAAGCTGGATCACCCAGCGGGACTGGCCGGCGCCGTTCGCCCTGAAGGTGCCCTTCCATCCCACGGCCGACGGCTCGCTCGGCCTGGCCGCCGCCCAGAAGGGACACACGGCCGCCTTCACCGACACCCGGATGTCCGAGGACGCGATGGTGGCCGACATCGGCACGGCCAACCCCGGCAGGGTCGCGTTCACCACCGGCGCGTTGCCGCTGGACCTGCGCCTGTCCGGCACGCCCGTCGTGGACCTGCGCGTCGCGCTCGACAAGCCCACCTCGAACCTGACGGCCCTCCTGGTCGACTTCGGCGAGGACACCCGCGTCGACTGGCGGCGCGGTCAGGGCATCAGCACGCTCACCCAGGAGAGTTGCTTCGGCGAGAGCACGGCGGCCGACGACGGCTGCTACAAGAACGTGGCCACGAACGTGGCCACCCGGCCGCTGGAAATCGTCGCCCGCGGCTGGATCGACGTGCAGAACCGCGAGTCGCTCAGCGAGCCCTCCCCGCTGCCGCCCGGGACATACGGCAAGGTCAGGTGGGAGACCCTGCCGCAGGACTACGTGTTCAAGAAGGACCACCGGCTGGCTCTGGTGATCGCCGGGACCGACGCGACCTACAGCGGCGAGGCGGCCACCGGGGCCAACGTCACCGTCGACCTCGCCAAGAGCAAGGTGCTGCTGCCGCTGGTGCTCAGCACTCCGCTCACCGGCGGCGAGGTGCCGAAGGACAAGGTCAAGTGGCACGGCCCGCGGCAACTGAACCTGCCTCTTCCGGAGATCAAGCTGTACTGACCTCGGGCTGGTGGTCGCCCAGGCGTGAGCCCGCGCCCGGCCGGGAGACGCGTCAGCGCGTCAGCGGCCGGCCGCGGCTCACGCCCGCGCCGTTCCGTGGTCCCCTCGACCGTCAACGTCGGCCCCGGCCTGGCGGCCAGGTTCCCGGCGAGCTCACGCTTCACCTGTCACCGGGCCGGGTGGAGGGCTGTTCAGCCGCCGATGCCGACGACGTTGACGTGTACCTGCCACAACTTCTGCGGAAGCGCGCACCGGGGCGCGGTGTGCAGGCAGGCGTAGTCGGTCATGGTGCTCACCTCGGTGGAACCGGCGGTGCCGGTGCGGTACACCTCGAACAGCGGCTGATCGGTCGGGTATCCGCCGCGGGTCAAGGCTTTCACGAGAGCCGGTCCACTGACGGCGGACGGACGGTACGCGGCGGGCAGGCTGATGCCGAGGGTCTGTCCGATGTGGAGGATGACCGTCTTGCCGTTGTCGGCCTCGGTGAGCGTGACGCTCGGCTCAACGGTGACGGCGTTGTTGACGCAGTTCACCGTCGGGGTCGGTCCCGTGCCGGTGACCTGCATCCCGAAGGTGGTCGAGGCCCCTGGGGCGAGTTCTCCGTTGTAGGCCGCGTTCACCGCGGTGACGTAGGTGGCGGAAGGCGTAACGGCCGTGGTGACGATGGCGTTCCACGCGGACACCACCGACTGGCCGCCGGCGAGGGTCACGTTCGCCGTCCACTTGGTCGCGGGGGTGGCGGCGGTGTTGCTGATCGTGACGGTCACGGAGCTTCCCCCGGCGTACTCTCCGTCGACGCGCGCGATGGCGGCGCACCCGGCCGATTGGGCGGCCGGCATCGCGGCGCCTTCGGCGATCGCCGGTATGGCGAGCACAGTCAGCAGGCCGACGATCGTGCTCAGGCCCAAGGCCATCCGTCTTGTCCAAGCCACAGCTATTCGCCTCTCAGCGCACGCGGTGCCGGCCCAGGACGAGACACCGCACGATGGGATTCCGGCAGACGCATCGTCAACGGTGACCTCGTTGATGTCAAGGATCGATGAATTTTTCAGGAATCACTCACCTGCGGCCCGCCCCTGAGACCGGCACTGCCCCTCTGACGTGCACGTTCGCTCCGCCAGGCAGGGAGGAGCAGCTATCTCGGCGGGGGCGCCGTGCTGCCGCGGATGACGACTTCCACCGGGACGGTGTGGACGGTGGAACCGGCCGCCGGCCGGGCGTCCGCACGGACATCGGTGGCAGCGCTAACACGCTGATGTCCTCGCCGGTCGACGTGAGAACACCGCGTTACGGAAGTACCTCCTGTTCACCCCGGCCGTCTATTGACGAGCCCGGAGCACGCTGTGATGCTCGAATCCCGATCTTCATGGCAGCGCCGACATGACGGAAGGCGGGGCGCTCATGGCAGGCGATCCGCTCACCGCCACGGCGGGCGGGCGCGGCGCGCGCGGGCGGCCGGCGCGGTACGGCCTCGGCGGACGGCCGGGGCGGTACGGCCTCGGCGGACGGCCGGGGCGGTACGGGTCCCGAGGGCGGCACCTGCGGTACCACTGGGTGGGCTGGGCCTTCAGCGCCCCGTTCTGCCTGGTCTTCCTGGTCGCGATCGTCGCGCCGCTGGCGTACGCCATGTACCTGAGCCTCTTCCAGGACCGGCTGATCGGCGGCGACGTCTTCGTCGGCCCGGCCAACTACGCGGCGGCCTTCGCCGACCGCCTGCTGCACGCCGGCCTGCTGCGGGTCGCGCTGTTCCTGGTCGTCCAGGTGCCGATCATGCTGACGGTCGCCACGCTCGCGGCGCTCGCCATCGACAGCGGGCGACTGCGCGCGGCCGGGGTCTACCGCATCGGCATCTTCGTGCCCTACGCGGTGCCCGCCGTCGTCGCCTCCCTCATGTGGGGTTACCTGTACAGCGACCGGTTCGGCCCGCTCGGCGGCGAGGCCCTGTCCGGCTCGTGGATCCTCGCCTCGATCGGCAACATCGCCACCTGGGAGTGGACGGGCTACAACATGCTCATCCTGTACGCCGCGCTGCGCGTGGTGCCCAGGGAGCTGTACGAGGCCGCCGAGATCGACGGCGCGGGCGAGATCCGCAAGGCGGTGAGCATCAAGCTCCCCGCGCTGCGCCCCGCGCTGCTGCTGGCGACGATCTTCTCCATCATCGGCAGCTTCCAGCTGTTCAACGAGCCCAACGTGCTCGCGAGCCTCGCCCCCGCGCAGATCACCACCTACTACACGCCCAACATGTACGCCTACAACCTCGCCTTCAACGGCCAGCAGTACAACTACGCGGCCGCGGTGGCCGTGGTGCTCGGCGTGGTCACCATCGTCGTGTCCTACGCCGTGCAACTGTCCGCCGGGCGAAGGGAACGCGGGTCGTGAACCGCGCGACGGCGGCCGTCCCCACGGCGAGGCGCACGACGACGGGCCGCCCCACGACGAGGCGGAGGGCGCCGGCCGCCGCCCTGGCCAAGCGCACGATGCTCACCGTCCCGATGCTGGCCATGCTGCTGTACTGCCTGCTGCCGCTGGCGTGGCTGGTGGTCAGCACGACCAAGACCAACGCCGGGCTGTTCGACAGCCCGGGCCTGTGGTTCGCCGACCGGGTGGCCCTGGTGGACAACGTCCGGCAGGTGTTCACCTACCAGGACGGCGCCTACGGCCGCTGGTTCGTCAATTCGGTGCTGTACGCCGTGGCCGGCGCGGGCGGCGCCACCGCCATCGCCGCGCTCGGCGGATACGCCCTGGCCAAGTACGACTTCCACGGCGCCAGGGTGTTGTTCGCCGTGGTGCTCGGCGCGATCACCGTGCCCACGACCGCGCTCGCCGTGCCGACCTTCCTGCTGTTCACCGAGCTCGGCCTGGTCAACACCCCGTGGGCGGTGCTGGTGCCCTCGCTCGCCAGCCCCTTCGGCCTGTACCTGATGCGGGTCTACGCCGCCGACGCGGTGCCCACCTCGATGATCGAGGCCGCCAGGCTGGACGGGGCGGGAGAACTGCGCATCTTCTGGTCCATCTCGCTGCGCCTGCTCCGTCCGGGGCTGGTGACCGTCCTGCTGTTCACGCTGGTCGCGACCTGGAACAACTACTTCCTGCCGCTGATCATGCTCAGCGATCCGGCGTGGTACCCGCTCACCGTCGGGCTCAACCAGTGGAACAGCCAGGCGGGAAGCAGCGCGGGCGGGCAGGCGGTCTACAACCTGGTGCTCACCGGCTCCCTCATCGCGATCGTCCCGCTCGTCCTGGCCTTCCTGTTCCTCCAGCGCTACTGGCAGTCGGGGCTGTCGGCCGGCGCGGTCAAGCAGTGACCCACCACCTGTCGGAGGTCCTACCATGCGAAAGTCCGTAGTCGCAGCGCTCGCACTGTCTCTGCTCACGTTCGCCGCCTGCGGCCGGCCGTCGCCCTCCTCCCCCACCTCGCAGGCGCCCGCCGCGAAGGACGCCGCCGGCGACATCGACAAGGCACTGCAGACCGACACGACGATCACGTTCTGGTCGTGGGTCCCCAACATCGACAAGACGGTGGAGCTGTTCCGGCGCAAGTACCCCAAGGTCAAGGTGAACCTGGTCAACGCGGGCCAGTCGGCCGCCGAGTACACCAAGCTGCAGTCGGCGGTGAAGTCGGGCAGCGGCGCGCCGGACGTAGCGCAGATCGAGTACTTCGCGCTGCCGCAGTTCGCCCTGTCCAAGGCCGTCGTGGACCTCAACCAGTACGGCGCGCCGTCCTGGAAGGACGCGTTCACCGACTCGGCCTGGGCACAGGTCGGCGTCAACGGCGGGGTGTACGCGGTGCCGCAGGACACCGGGCCGATGGCCATGTTCTACCGCAAGGACATCCTGGACCAACTCGGCATCGAGCCCCCGGCCACCTGGGACGATTTCACCGCCGCCGCCGAGAAGATCAAGAGGTACGATCCCGGCTGCTTCATCACCAGCGTCGACCCCGGTGACGCGGGTGGTGTCGACAGCCTCATCTGGCAGGCGGGCGGCCGGCCGTTCGCCATCACCGGCGCCAGCAGCGTCACCGTGAACCACCAGGACGAGGGCGCCAAGCGGTGGGCAGGGCTGTGGACCAGGCTACTGCGCGACAAGCTGGTCGATCCGGCCGCCGGCTGGAACGACGCCTGGTGGCAGGGCATGAGCAGCGGCAAGTACGCCATGTGGATCACCGGGGCGTGGGCGCCGGGCGCCATCGAGAGCACGATCCCGCAGACCAGGGGCAAGTGGCGCGTGGCCCCCGTGCCGCAGTGGGACGCGGGCGCGGCGGTCGACGCGGAGAACGGCGGCTCGGGCGTCGCGGTGCTCGCGCAGAGCAGGAACACGGCGGCGGCGGTCGGCTTCGCCAAATGGCTGAACTCCGATCCCGAGGCCGTCCGCTCGCTCAACACCGCCTCCGGGCTGTTCCCTGCGACCAGGGAACTGCTGAACAGCCCCGAGTTCGCGAACGCCGGACTGCCCTTCCTCGGCGGGCAGCAGGCCAACAAGATCCTGGTGGCGGGCTCGTCCCAGGTGGCCAAGGGCTGGCAGTACCTGCCGTTCCAGGTGTACGCCAACAGCGTCTTCAAGGACACCGTCGGCCAGGCCATCGCGGGCGGCGGCGACATCAACGCGGGGCTGACCGCCTGGCAGAAGCAGATCACCACCTACGGCCGCCAGCAGGGCTTCACCCTCGCCTCGGGATCCTGAGCACGCCTCGCGGTCCTGAGCACGCCTCGGGATCCCGAGGCGTGCTCAGGCCTCCCGGCGGCCCGACCGCGATCCGGCCTCCCGGTGGACGTGCCGGCGAGGCGCCCCGGCCGGGGAACCGGAGAAGCGGCGTGCGGGAGTCACCCTTCCCTGTGGTCGCCGCTCGCGTCGGCGCGCGAGGTCAGTTCCTCCTTCCGGCGCAGCAGCGCCGCTCTCACACGGCGGGCGGTGCGCAGGTTGACGATGGCCACCACTCCCAGGGTGAGCACCGCGACGATCAACGAGGGATCGATCTTGTGCCGCACGATGGTGATGGCGAGCGCGCCTGCCGTCAGCAGCAGCCACGCGCTCAGACCGATCCAGCCGGCCACGACACGGTCCCTGGCGAACAGTGGCGCCCGGCGGATCACCGCCCAGGCGCCGAACGCCGCCCAGCAGAGCCCGATCGCCATCAGCACGGCGAAGGCGATCTTCGTCCGCGGCGGCAACCCCGGCTCGGTCGCCCAGAGCGTGCCGACCAGGCCACTCCCGGCGAGTCCCGCGCAGGCCAGCGTCACGTATCCGACCCGCCGCCGCAGCGACAACGGCGCGTCGAGCCGCTTGAGCACGTCCTCCGGCGTCATGCTTCGTACCCCTTCCGTACCAGTTCCTGGTGTAAGAGCCTCCGCGCCCGGTTGAGTCGCGACTTGACGGTTCCGACCGGGATGCCACAGATCTGTGCGCACGCGTCCAGCGGAAGGTCTTCGAGATAGAACAGCAGGAGTACCTCCCGCTCCCGGACGGGAAGCGCCGCCAGCGCCCCGCCGAGCGCCTCCCGGTCGACGACGTCCTCCGCCTCGTCCCGGCCCGGCAGGTCGTCCACCGGATCGGGGCCCGGCTGCGCGTACGCGTCCCGCAGCCGGTTCATCACCGCACGGCGGGCGATGGTGAACAACCACGGCGCGAACCGGTCGGGCCGCCGCAGCCTGGGCAGCCCTTTGAACACCGCGAGCCAGATCTCCTGCACGACGTCGTCGTCGGGGCCGGCGAGCATCCGCCGGACGTAGCGCTCGACCGCACCGTGCCAGGCCCGGACCAACTGGGCGAACGCCTCACGCTCCCCCAACTGGCAACGGACGACCAGCAACTCATCACTCATCTGCCCTCCTTCGCCTGTTCAGTCGGCGACGGTGCCGCGGAGGTTCATTTCCGGGCGAAGAGCACTCGGGCGACTCAATGCGGGGGCGCGGCGGCCCGAGCCGGATGGACGGCGTTCTGGCGGGCGACGGCGGCGACGGTGCCGTCGATGATGACACGAAGGCCGTGCTCGAAGGCGGCCTCGCCGCCCGAACCGCCGCCGTCGCGGACGGCGGCGAGAAGGGTGGGCCACACGCCATCGGCCAGGCCGGCCGCGACCTCCGCCGACCGCCGCCCTGCCTGTTCGGGCCGCCCTTCTCCCTCCGCCTCCCCTGGCCGGGGCACCTGGTGCTCGTCCCGCTCGGGCCGTTCAGCCTGCTCGGGCAGCTCACCTCGCTCATCCTGCTCGGGTGGCTCGGGCCGGGGCATCTGGCGTTCCGCCTGCTCCTGCAGGACGAAGCCGGTCGCGTAGTGGCTGATCGCCGTGATGGTGTGCAGCGCCAGCACAGGGGTGAACCCGCGCCCGACCATGGCCGACAGTTCCTCCTCGAACAGCCGCATCGTCTCGGGGTTCAGCCGGCCGGCGGTGGCGACCAGGCGTGCGCCGTCGCGGTGGGCCAGCAGCGAGGCACGGTAGGCGCGGGCGCGGCGGGCGAGCCAGTTCTGCCAGGGCTCCCCCTCCCGGGGCGGCCCCATTCCGGCGGCGCGGATGATCTCGTCGGCCATCTCGTCGAGCAATTCTTGCTTGGTGCGGACGTGCCAGTACAGGGCCGGTGACCGGACACCCAGCTCGGCGGCGAGCCTGCGCACGGTCAACCCGTCCAGCCCCACCTCGTCGAGCAGCCGCAGCCCCGTGTCGACCAACGTCCGGCGGCTCAGCCCGGGCCGCTTGTTCGCATGCATCGTTGACACCTTAGCAGCGCTAAGTTAGCTTAGCGCTGCTAAGTAGAATTGAGCACTGCTAAGGAGTAGTGGCGCTCCCCCACCGAGGCGGCAACCGGAGGCACCGTGCTCATCACCCGCTCGGCGGACGGCACAGACGTCCGCGCGTACGACGAAGGTCAGGGACCGGTCATCGTGCTGCTCCACCCGGGCCTGGACGACGGCACGCGCTGCAAGAAGCTCGCCGAGATCCTCTCCAAGCGCTTCCGGGTCCTACGCCCGCACCGGCGCCAGTACCGGATGGACCTCAAGTCCGACCCTCGGCTCGGCGGCTCACCCTGCACGATCGCCCAGGAGGTCGAGGACGTGCTGGCGGTCGTGCGCGCGGCCGGCGAACCGGTCGTCCTGTACGGCCACAGCGACGGCGGCGTGGTCGCCCTCGAAGCGCTGGCCGCCGCCCCGTCCTCCTTCGCCGGCGGGGTGATCTTCGAGTCGGCCGCCGTCGTCGGGCCGCCGCTCGCGGGCGAGGGCGGCCGGATCCTGACGGAGGCGCGGGCGGCGCTCGCGGCGGGCAGAACCGGCAGGGCGATGGCCGTCTTCCTGCGCGGCTCGGTCGGCCTGCCCGGTTGGCAGGCCGTCCTGGCCGGCATGGCCGTCGCGCTCGTGCCGAAGTACCGCAGGCTGGCCCCGGCCCAGCTCGACTCCCTCGAAGCGCTCGACCGGCTCGGCGTGCGCCTGGACACCTACGCCACGATCCGCGTTCCCACGCTCCTGCTGAGCGGCGACCGCAGCCCCGCGCACATCATCCATCGAGTCGACGCCATCGAGCGGGTGATGCCGGACGCCGATCGGATCATCATGCGCGGCCGCGACCACGGCGCCGACCTCAAGGATCCCGGCGAGATCGCCCGGCTCATCGAGAACTTCGCCGACACGGTACTGACACCGGCCGCCTGACCGGCCGCCTCCGACCCCTGTCATCGCGCCATCGATGCCGCCGGCGCGAAGCACCTTGACCACGATATGGCCGCAGCTGACCATGGCGGTTTATCCCACGGGGAAGACCAGAAGTGCCCGATGAATCGCGGCAAAGCACACAACAGGGGGATCTATGGCGATTACTGCGGAAATGTCGAAGCTGCTGGACCGGGAGTACGAGGACAAGAGCCTCGCGGACCTCGTCAAGGCTCCCGTATCCGCCTTGTCCGGGGTCAGTGAGAGCGACGCGCAGCTCCTCAGGGACGCCTTCCACATCAAGACGGTCGGCGACCTGGGGCGCAACAAGTTCTTCCGCGCCGCCACCGCGCTCGTCGACCTGGCCGACACCATGAAATAGCCGACCGCTCGGACTCACCGCGCCGGCCGGGCACCGCATCGCCCGGCCGGCCGACTCCGCGAACGGACGCACGGATCCGCGCACCGACGCCCGGAGGAGAAGGGCGCGCCTGATCCGCATTCCCGGTAATCCATCCGGCGCGGAATGCGTCTTATCAGGGGTAGTGAAGTGAAAGGTCAGGTACGGCGGCCCGGATGGGCCACGCATGACGAGGATGGATTGCGCCTGTGCCTTTAGATGCGGATGAACGTGACTTCGGGACCGCAGGGGATCGACGCGCACTCGTCCGCGCGCTGGTGGCGGAATTCGCCCCCCAGGAGCTTCCCGAATTCGACCTGATGACCGAGGTCTACTTCGCCTCGCCCGCCGCCGCACGCCGCGCACGGCGGCCCAGGGACGAGGCGGGAGCCCTCGGCATCGACCTCGGCGATCCCACGCTGACCAACCTGCTGTGGAACGTGATCGGCGGGCTGACCGCGGAAGGGCTGCTGATCGGCGCCCGTAACGGGCGCGCCTGGTGGCGGCGGCGCAAGAAGCCCACGCCCGACGACCCGCTGCCGGCTCTGCCGCCCGAGAAGGCATCCCAGGCCCACGCGCTGATGACGGACGCGCTGAGGCAGGCGCCCTTCATCACCTCTCCGGAGGCGGTGGCCGACAGCGCGATCGACCGCTGGGCCAAACGTGACTGGACGCCGCCCGCATGACCACCGGCGCACGGAACAGTGGGGGGCCGGAGAGCACCGAGAGTCCGGCAAGCAGGGAAGACACGGCCGGCACCGGGAACACAGCGAGCACCGAAAGCACGGCCGGCACCGGGAATACAGCGAGTGCCGGAAGTCCGGAGAGCGCCGGGAACACAGAGAGTGCCGGAAGCAACGGGCGTGCCGAAAGTCCGATGAGTCCCCCTAGCAGCGGGCGTGCCGAAAGCCCGAAGAACCCCGGGAGCAGCGGGCATACCGAAAGCCCGGAGAGGCCCGGAAGCAGCGGGAAGGCCGGGAGAACGGCGGCGGGACGGCCGGTCAATCCGTTCCTGCTGCCGGCGGCGACCGTCTCCCGCTTCATCCTGCTGATCACGATCACCCTGTCCGCCGCGGGATCGTCCTTCGACCTCATCGCGGGCGGCTCCCTCTCCTGGCAGGCCGCCTACGCCCGATGCGGCGTCGCGGCCGACACGGCCGCCGCGACGACCCAGGCCGACGCCCTCGTCCAGTCGTACCTGGCGTGCCTGAACGACCTCGGGGTGCGGCGCGCGATGGCCGGGTTCGGCGCGATGGCCCTGACGGCCCTGGTGATCGCCGCCGTCCACGTCGTGCGGCCGCGGATCACCATCAGGCGGCAGCATCTCGTGCCCGCCGACCCGCGGACGCACCCCGACCTGCAAGAGACCGTGCGCAGGCTGGCGCGGAGCGAAGGGCTTCGGCGGGTGCCGCGCATTCTGCTGGACGCCAACCGGCGCGCCCCCGGCGGCCGCGCCTTCGGGCACTACCCGCGCTACTACCTGAGGCTCAACGTCGGAACGCTCCATCGCGACAGGGAGCTGGGCGGCGAGGGGGTACTGGAGGCGGTCGTCCTGCACGAACTGGCACACCTGCGCAACCGTGACGTCGATCTCACCGGCCTCACCCAAGCCGCCGTCTGGGTGTTCGCCGGGCTGATCGGCGTGCCCGTCGTGGTGTACACGGCGGTCGGCGCCCCGGAGAACCTTCTCGACGTGGCGGCGCGGACGCTGGTGGCGAGCGTGCTGGTGGCCGTGCTGGCCGCGGCCGTCCTGCGCTCGCGGGAGCACTACGCGGACGTGCGCGCCGCCGTCGCCGGCGGCCGGCTCCCCGACCTGGGGTCGCCGCCGCTGCCCTGGCTGCGCGCCCTGCTGCCGCTGCACCCGCGCGACGACCGCCGGGAGAAGGTGGTCGGCGACCCGGGGCTGCTGATGAGGTGGGTCCCCGGCGAAGCGCTCGGCGCCGGCATCGCAGTCGGACTCGGCACGACCCACCTGACCGCGGTGCTGCGTCTACTCCTGACCACCTCCGAGTTGCACGCGCACCTCCTCTCATCCTTGGTGTACGCGGTCCCGGCCATGGCGATCGTCCTCGCCGGCGCCTATCGCTCGACGTTGCGCGCATCGGCCGCCGGACATCGCGCACCGCGCGGAACCGCGGCCGGGACGGGGCTGGCGGCAGGGATCGTCCTCGGCCTGCTCACCTCGCCCTCGCGGAGCGACGGGTCATGGGCCGAGGCCATAACGGGCGCGCCGCTCATCGCCGTCCTCATGGCGATCGTGCTGCTGGTGTCGTGCCTGGTTCTGTGCCGGTGGCTGACGGTGGCGGCCACCGCCTGGCTTCCGGCCGCGCGCGGCCGCACGCTGGTGCCCTCCTACCTGGCCGCGCTCACACCGGCCGCCCTGGTGTTCGGCACGGGCCTGAACGTGTGGTCCATGACCACCTCGAACGCCTTGCTCTTACGTGATCCCACTGCCTGGATCAGCCCGACGTTCGGCATGTTGCTGGACGCGGCCCTGCTCACGGCGCTGCTGGGAGCCGCCCTCTACCCGCTGGCCTCATGGCTGCGGCAGCGGTGGCCCGGGCGTGAACGCGATGTGCACCTGGGCTCTCCCGACGCCGTCATGCTGCCCCCTGTGCGGGTGCGTCCGGTGTTCGCGCTGGCGCCCGCGGCGCTCCTGACGGCCGTGGTCGTGGCGGGAAACCTCGTGACGCCCGAGGGGATGATGATCGGCATCGTCCGCGCTTTCGGCATGAATGCGGGCGGTCAGGCCGTCAGCGGCCTGGTGGCGCAGTTCGCGGCGGTGATGGCGGTCATCGTGGTGACGCAGTTCCTGGCCGGCACGTTCGTGGCCGCCAGGGCGGACGGCGGCCGGGCCGGCCTCGGCCCCTCGCACGCGGTGCTGGCCGCCGTGGCCGCCGGGCTCGCCACCGCTCTGGCTCTGTACCTGCCGCCGCTGGTCGCCGTATGCTCGGCCGGTCTCGCCCGGTGCGACGCCACGTTCCTGACGACCGGACTCGGCACGACGCTCGTAGCGACGGCGGCCTCCGGAGTCCCGGTCGCCCTGCTCGGGGCAGGTCTGGTGAGCGCCTTCCGCGTCCTCGCCGATTCGGTGCGCCGCCGGCCACGCGTGGCCGGCCAGGTCACCCGGCCGGGCCGCGCCTGGACCCGCAGGCTCCTGGCGCTGGTCGCCGCCGTGTGCGTGGGTGGGTGGTTCGCGGTGACGGTGCCGCTCTGGTTGTGGCAGTGGGGGTTCACCGACCCGCCACCGCCTCCGGACAACTGGACGAGCGCCGCCTCGGCCGTCCCGCCACCCGGTCCGGCCGGTAGCCGCACGGCGCTCGAAGGCTGCACCGCGACCGAACGCGCCACCCCGGCGTCCACGATCGGGGGTGATCGCTACTACGTCGCCTGGGCCACCGCCTTCGCCCTGCTGGGCGAGAGCGACCGGCCGTTCCTCGTCGCAGCGGGCAGAGCGGCCTACCCGCCCGCCCGCGACACGCGGTTCACCTTCCGGCACTCCCAGACCGCCGTCAGGCTGTACTGCGAAAGCCTCACCGTCAGCGGTGGCCCTGCTGCTCCCTGATCCTCCGGCCCCTCGCCGACCGACGTGAACCGTCGATCGGCCCGCGCGGCACGGGGGGCCGAATTGACGCTCGCCAAGCCGCGAAACGCCACGAGTAGCGGGAATCGGCGCGCTATCGTCCATACGGTCCCCGCACGGCATCGGCCGGGGACCAGGCCCCGGCCGACCGAGGCCGAGCCTCGGTACCGGTCAGATCACGCCGTGTTTCACGCCGTCCAGGAAGACGGCCCATTCAGCGGGAGAGACGACAAGTGCCGGCATGGCGTGGTTCTTGCTGTCACGCAGGGCTCGGAGTCGCGCAAAATCCGTCGCCACCTCCACGCATTCGCCCTGATCGGCGCTATGGCTACTCTTACGCCACTGTGCACCCTGAAGCTTCTGCATCACGTTGCTTCACCGTTTCCTCTAGGAGCCGGAGGGATTGGCTGAACGGGAGCGCCTCGGCCCTGAGCGCGTCGTATCGAAGAACGAGCTCGGCGATCAGGTGCCGGTCATCGAATGTGCGCCCGAAGGGCTGGGCATCCGTGTAGGCGGCATAGGGGGCCCCATTCCGTTCGGCGATGATGAACCCGCCTGCCATCCCGCAGTGCGCCCGGACCGTGCCAGGCACGATCTGGATGGTCACTTGAGGATGCCGGGCGACCTCAAGTAGATGCCTTAGCTGCTCCCGCATGACCTCTATATCACCGATCACCCGGTGGAGCACGGCCTGATCGACGACCACATTCAGCACGGGTGGCCTGTCGCGTTGCATAATCGCCTGCCGTTGCATGCGGTTGGCCAGCCTCTTCTCCAATTCCTCCTCGGTGATGCCGGGAGTGGCGGCCAGGATCTCGCGGGTGTACGCCTGCGTCTGGAGCAACCCAGGAATGATCATCGGCTGCCAGGTCCTCAAGCTCGTGGCGTGCTGCTCCTCCTCCAGCCATGGCCTGAGATATTCAGGGGCCTTGTTCCAGTTCGTGGCGGTGTAGAGGCGGACCATGGTGCCGTCGAGGCCGAAGATCTGGTCGCAGAGTTCGGCGAAGCGGCGAGACGGCGGGCGCTTGGCCAGCTCGACCATGTTGATCATCGAGTCGGAGAACCCCATGCGCTCGCCGAGCTGCCGCTGCGTCAGGTCCGCCGCCTGCCGGTAGCGGCGCAGTTCGAACGCGAAGACGGCGCGCGGGGACTCGTGCGGGTCTATTTCTTTCTGGGGGGACATTTATCACCTACCCGTGCGAAACGGATTGTTTCGGTCTGGCGACCGTTTTGCTGACCGGAACTGTGGACGGAGAGTTCCCCTATTCCGCTACCGATCGTAAGTGGCCGTTGACACTCTGGTAAAGCGAAACGGCCAGGACGCGTGGACCAACTCCCGCGAGCAGACGAATAGGCGAGCGCATGAGGATAGGAAACCTGCTGGGCGTCATCGAACTCGCCGGTATTCCCGAGTCGGTCTCATTGGCACGCGACTATGTGCGGCGAAAGCTCGGTGACGGCCACCCGGCGCTGGACGACGTGACGCTCCTGGTCTCCGAGGTCGTCACCAATGCGGTCGTCCATTCCGACTCGCGGGACGGCGGCAGGGTGACGCTGGCCATCGCCGACTGCCGCGACCTGGTCCATGTCGACGTCGTGGACGCCGGCGGGGACACGGTGCCGCACGTCCGCGGCGACCTGTACTCCGAAGGCGGGCGCGGCCTGATGCTCGTAGAAACGCTTTCGCAACGCTGGGACGTCCACGAGGAAGACGGCCGGCGAACGGTCTGGTTCCAGGTCGGATATGCGCGCTCGCGAGAGTGACGCCACGAACGGCCGTCCCCATTTCCCCCCGGTGGGGACGGCTCATTTCCCGAAGCCCGCGAGAAGGAAGACCCAACAACACGGCTGAAACGGAAAAGGCCGCAGAAAACTCACCATCGTCCTGGCAGGGGCGTACCGATCGACGTTGCGGACGCCGGCCGCCGGGCGGCGGGCACCGCGCGGCACCGCCGCCGGAAGTGAGCACTGCTGGGTAGCGGACCGCTCCCCGGGCCACCAGGAGGCTCCGTGCTCACCACGAAATCGTCTCGACATGCTCGGCGCGATCGGCGTTCCCGGGCGCCACCGAAGTCCGGAACGGCGGTCCGCAGTCCGGACGGACGGCGAACCTCTCCGGATCAGGGCAGGTCTCCGCTACATCCGTCCGGGATGCTCCGGATGTGTGGCCGGACCTCGCGCCCACGGGATGTGCTCCAGGTCTCCCGACCTACAGGAGCCGACCGTGCAGCATGTCACCGAAGCGATCGTCCTCGCCACCGCCTTCGTCACACTTGTCACCGAGATCGTCCAGCTCATCAGCGCGCACAAGCGGAATCCTCCGGAGGAGGAGCCAATTGATGACGAGAAGAGGAATTAGACTCACCGACGTGAACCCCGGAGTACCCAAGGGTTTTGAACGGTGAGGCGGTGCTTCGCGTGGACGAGATGGACTGGGAACGCTTGGTCGACCAGCTGAGAACAGGTGACTGCACCCCCATTCTGGGGGCAGGAGCCCGCACCGGTGCGCTGCCGACAGGCGCGGGGCTGAGTCGCGAGTTGGCCCACAGATATGGCTATCCGTTCTCCGATAGCCACAACCTGGCGCGCGTCACACAGTACGCGGCGATGCAGACTCGCGACCCCGTCTACGTGAAGTACAGCATCGCCGAAACGTTGCGCGCATATCCATCTCCCATTGAAGATCCGCTCGACCCGCACAGCCTGTTCGCCGAGGTTCCGTGCCGCGTGTACCTCACCACCAACTATGACGACTTCTTGCTCGAAGCTCTGCGCAGGCACGGGAGAAAACCCAACGTGGCCAGCGCACCCTGGCATCCGGACGTCGACTACGCAGCAGAGCTGTTCACCAGCGAGGCGGGGTGGAATCCGAAATCAGACCAGCCGATGATCTATCACTTACACGGCAGGCTGGCCGATCCGCTCTCCATGGTGCTGACGGAGGACGACTATCTCGAGTTCATGACCACCCTCGCCCAGCACCCCCTTCACGGCCTATCCGGGCAGGAGATGCTGCCGGCCCCGATCTTGGCCGCTCTCACTACCAGGCCGCTGCTGTTCATCGGCTACAGCCTGCAAGATTGGTCTTTCCGGATGCTGTTGAGCGTGCTTCTCAGAGTGGTCCCGGGCATCAACCGTCGCTGCCACTTGAGCGTGCAGCTGCCACCAGAGCACGCCGGCCGGGAGGCGACGCAGCAGTGGATAGCAAGATATCTCGAAAGGTGGAACATATCCGTCTTCTGGGGCTCGTCACAGGAGTTCGTCGGGGAACTCCGGCAGCGTATCCGGCCGGACTGAACGCCACGGAGACGAGCCGATGGAGAACCAGAGCGGGGCAACTCCCGGACCGAGTTCCCAGAGCGCCGACACCGATCCGGCGAAGGTCAATTCGGCCCGGGAATTCGCGGATGCCCTCAACACCCTGCGCGGAGCGTTGTCTTATGCGGAGCTGGACCAGCGCGCCAGGCACTTCGGCGGGCGACTGCCTTCGAGCACGCTGAGCGACCTGCTCAAGCGCGGGAAATGCACCGAGGTCACGTTGACCACCTTTCTCAGGGCTTGCGGCGTCCCGATCGACATGCGTGGGCCGTGGTACGAGGCTTGGGAGCGAGTACGGCGTGACGCCGGTCCCGCTCCTCCGGGGGCGGTCCGTGTCAGGAACGCCGACCCACGCCATCTGGGCGTTCACGCCGCCATCGAGGCCGAGGGCGCCGAAGGCTACCTGCCGCAGTACATACCGCGACATTTCGACGACGGCCCACGCGGCCTGCGGGCGCGCCTGGCGGCCTGTAGCACCATCGGCGGCTTCTTTCTGCTGGTCGGCGATTCCATGACCGGCAAGAAGCGAAGCGCCATGGAGGCGGCCATGGAAGTGCTTCCGGACTGGTGGTTGCTGCAACCCTCCGATTTGGAAGTCCTGCGGCGGCTGGCCGAGGCCCCTCCGGCCCACACGGTGATCTGGCTGGACAACCTGCACCGCTACTTCGACGGCCCTCATGGTCTGACAGCCTCGCTCGCCAGGACACTGCTCGGGCCGGCAGGACCCGTCATCATGCTCGCCACCCTGTGGTCGGAGTACTACAACGCCTACATGGCCCCGCCCACGCGAGAGCGCGACCGTTACCGGCACGAGCGCGAGCTGCTCAATCTGGCCGATCCCTGCCCGGTCGACCCCGAGTTCACGCCGGTCGAGCTCCTGCGCGCCGAGCGTGCGGCACAGAGCGACCCGCGCATCCGGCTCGCGTTGGGCTCGGCGGCTTTCGGGCTCACCCAAAGCATCGCCGCCGCTCCACAGCGCATCGCCCGCTACCACAGCGCCGAGCAGGAGACCCGTGCCGTCATCCACGCGGCCGTCGACCTGGTGCGGCTGGGCGTACGCGGCCCGCTTCGCCGCGAGCTGCTCGGCGCGGCCGCGCCGGGTTACCTCCGCGTCGGAGTCTCGCCCAAGGCCGACTGGCCGAACCGCGTGCTGGCTCAGGACGGACGGTTCGGGGCCGCGGCGGCGTTCGTCCCCATCGGCGAAGACCAGTTCAGGGTCGCCGACTTCCTCCTGGAGTACCTGTTACCCAGGCGGCACGCGACGATCATTCCGGTCACCACGTGGGAAGCGTTGGTGACGTGGCTCACTGATCCGCATGACCAGGCCAGAGTCGCCGAGGGGGCCTGTGATCGGCTGCTACTGCGCTACGCCGTGCCGCTGTTGCGCGCGTCAGCGCTGTCCGGCGACACCGGTGCGGTGGGACGTCTGATCGGGCTGCTGGACGGCCACGGCGACCGGTCGGGGGCCCACGACCTTCTGCGCGAACTCGCCCGTGCCGGGAACGCGGAAGCCCTGGACCGGTTGGTGGAGACGATGCGACAGCGTGGAGAGGTGGAAGACGCCCTGGCGTTGCTCGGTGAACTGGACAACATCCATGCGGCCCGCCGCCGCGTCCGCCTGCTGGCAGAGTTGGGACGCACCGAGGATCTGG
Source organism: Sphaerisporangium sp. NPDC049457 (assembly GCF_055586705.1). Classification (NCBI taxonomy): domain Bacteria; kingdom Bacillati; phylum Actinomycetota; class Actinomycetes; order Streptosporangiales; family Streptosporangiaceae; genus Sphaerisporangium; species Sphaerisporangium sp. NPDC049457. The sequence continues at coordinate 135,596 of NZ_JBVJHR010000009.1, forward strand.
AGGCGCTCGCCCGGGCAGGAAACGCCGAGGCGCTGGACCGGTTAGGGGACATATTGGAAAGGCACGGCGATGCGGCGATCGTGCGAGCCACGCTTCATGACCTCGCCGAGAGCGGCATCGCCGAAGCCTCTCGACGCCTCATGGAACTGCAGCGTCGACAGGAGCATGAAGCCGATGAACTGGCCGAGTTGCGCACCCGGGTCGCCCGGGGCGACAGCTCCGCGGTCGACCGGTTGTCGGATCTGCTCCGCCAGGCGGGGCGCACCGACGAAGTGGTGGAGGTGCTGAGCCCGCTGGCAGCCGCCGGACACCATGGCGCCGCCTGGCGACTGGCCGGGGCTCTGGCGCAGTTGGAACGGATCGATGACCTGATAACCGTACTGCGGCGCCTCACCGAGGCCGGTAGGGCCGGTGCCGCCTGGCAACTCGTCCGGGCCTTGGAACGGGCAGGCCGTACCGGAGAAGCCGAGTCAGTGCTGCGCGACCTGATCTCCGAGGGAGACAGGGACGCGCTGGACCGGCTTCTGTGGACGCTGCAGGCATCGGGCCGTGGTGAGGCCGCGCTCGAACTGCTGCGCGCCCGGGCGGCTGAGGGCGACCTAGGCGCGGCCGAGCGGCTGGCCGGCTCGCTCGACGAAGAGGACGAACTTCGCACCCTGGCGGCGACGGGCAACGGTTTCGCCGTCACCCGCCTGGCCGGACTGCATGCGGCGAAGAACCGGGTGGACGAGGCGCTTGAGCTGTTGCGTCCCCTGGCCAGGAGCGGAGACGCGGACGCCCGGTGGCGACTCGTCAGATTGCTGGAGGAGCAGGGCCGTACGACCGAGCTGCGGGCGATGGCCGACGAAGGCGACACGCACGCCAGACGGCGACTCGTCAGGTTGCTGGAGGAGCAGGGCCGTACGACCGAGCTGCGGGCGATGGCCGACGAAGGCGACACGCACGCCGGGTGGCAGTTGGTCCGGCTCCTGGACGGGCGAGACCGATCCGACGACACGCTCCCCGTGCTTCGCGCGCTACTGGAGCATGGAGACATGCGTGCCGGACGGCGACTGGTGGACATGCTGGAGGAGCGCGGGCTCACCGAAGAAGCGTTGCCTGTCCTGCGTCGACTGACCGAATCGGGACTGTTCGACGCCGGCGAGCGGCTGATCGCGCTTCTCGCCGATCAGAACAGGACCGACGAGCTTCGTGACCTGGCTGAGAAGGGACACGGCCGGGCCGCGGAGCGGCTTGCCGAGCTGACCGAGGGGCAGGCGTGGGAGCACAGGTTGCGCTCGGCGGTCTATGCGGGCGATGAGCGGGCGGCCAGGCAGCTCGTGACCCGTCTCGAGGAACAGGGAAGAGCGGATGATCTGCGTACGCTGATCGAGCGCGGCATCGCCGGCGCGGTGGACGCCTGGACCCGGGTCCTGCGCTCGCAGGGCAGAGATGCCGAGGCGGACGCTGCTCTGCGGCACGGCTTCGATCCCCCCGAAGCGCCGCATCTCCATCACCAGCGCCTATGATCTGCGCCGCCCTCGCTCGCGACGCCTCACAGCGTGCACGCGGCCGGCCCTGCCTCCCACGCCGGGGACATCATGGAGCCGGTGCTCCTCCGCGTCCGGGCCGGTGTGGGTCATCGTCCATGCCGCCTCACTGCCCGCTGTTGCCCGGCGCTTGGCCCGGCTCGGGAAGGCTGGTTACGAGAGGTCCCGTAGCGGCGTGACCTGTGGCGATGGGAGGGCGGATGTCCGTGGGCGACGAGGGCGACGTCTTCGACGTGATCGTCATAGGGGCCGGGCCGGTGGGCGAGAACGCCGCTGCGCGCGCCGTGCGGGGCGGCCTGACCGCGGCCGTCGTGGAGGAGCGCCTGGCGGGCGGCGAGTGCGCCTACTACGCGTGCATTCCCAGCAAGGCGCTGTTGCGGCCGGTCGAGCTGGCCGCCGAGGTGAGCCGGATGCCCGGCCTGGAGGTGCGCGGCCCGATCGACACCGCCGAAGTGCTGGCCCGCCGCGACCGCGCCGTGTCGTACCTCAACGACGACGGGCAGGTGCGCTGGATCGAGAACGTCCCTGCCACCTTCTTCCGAGGCCGCGGACGGCTGGCCGGCCCGCTGATGGTCGAGGTGACCGCGGAGGACGGCGGCGTCCGGCCGCTGCGGGCCCGCCACGCGGTCGTCATCGCCACCGGCAGCGATCCGGCCATACCTGGCATCCCGGGGCTGCGGGAGGCGCGCCCGTGGACCAACCGGGAGGCGACGAGCGTCCAGCAGGTGCCCAAACGGCTGATCGCGCTGGGCGGCGGGGCCGTCTCGTGCGAGATGTCCCAGGCGCTGCACGGCCTCGGCGCCATGGAGACCACGATCATCATCCGCGGGGACCGCCTGCTCCCCCGGTTCGAGCCGTTCGCCGGCGAGATGCTGGCCAAATCGTTCCAGGAGTCGGGCATCGACGTGCTGGTGCGCCGTGCCATCGAGCGAGTAGACCGCCCGGTGCCGGGCGGACCGGTGACCGTCCGCCTCGACGACGGCGCCCAGATCGAGGCGGACGAGCTTCTGGTGGGCCTCGGCCGGCGGGCCGCGGCCGGGGACATCGGACTGGAGACGGTCGGCCTGGACGGGCACGGCCCGATCGAGGTGGACGCCAGCATGCGCGCGACGGGCGTCCCCGACGGATGGCTCTACGCGGTCGGCGACGTGAACGGGCTCAACCTGCTCACCCACATGGGCAAGTACCAGGGCCGCGTCTGCGGCGACGTGATCGCCGCCCGCGCGGCCGGCCGGGCCGACGACCTGCCGTCGATGCGCGACGTCTCCGACGACGGTGGGGCACCTCAGGTGATCTTCACCGACCCGCAGGTCTGCGCGGTCGGGCTCACGGAGGAGCAGGCCCGCGCCGCGGGTTACCCGGTGCGCGTCGCCGAGATCGACATGGGCGCGGTCGCCGGAGCCTACCTGCAGGCGGAGAACTACACCGGCCGCGCGAAGGCGGTGGTCGACGCGGACCGCCGCGTGCTGATCGGCGTGACCTTCGTGGCTCCGGGGGTGGTCGACCTTCTGCACAGCGCCACCATCGCGGTCACCGCCGAGGTGCCCCTCGACCGCCTGTGGCACGCCGTGCCCTCGTTCCCCACCGTGAGCGAGACCTGGCTCCGCCTCATGGAGGACCTCGACCTCTAACGAGGCGACCACCACATACCTTCACCGGCCGCCGTCCTCCTCACGGTTGTGCGCCTGATGTAGTCGGCGCCGGGGCGGCTGGTCGTGGTACTGCGACGTCGGCGTCGCCGTACGGCGCCCGGCCCGGCGAGCGCTGGTGTACGAGGGTGATCCGCCCGTGGACAGCGCACTATGGACCGTGACTCCACGTGAGCGATGCTCGTTCTCTCTGATGGGTGTCGGGCGGCCGGACAGGCACGCCGGGCCTCATGACGGACCCGGCGCGGGATCCCGGGAGGTTGTGGATAACCGGCTGGGAGGGTTCGGGGGGCGGCCTAGCATGAGGAACCTGTTGTCTGTCTGAGGAGGTTCCCGTGCTGCCGGGCATGGCGTCGAGCACAGACGGGTCCACGGCCGAGACGCCTTTCGGCGATGCTCCGGCGTCCGCGTCGTCCGCGTCGTCCGCGTCGTCCGCGTCGTCCGCGTCGCCCGCTCCGTCCGAGTCGCCCGCTCCGTCCGAGTCGCCCGTGGGGCCGGGGGCTCGTTCGTGGCGGGTGTTGTCCGCAGCGCGGGCTCATTGGGTGTTCCTGGTCGCCCTGGCAGCGGGCGTCGCGCTCCGGCTGCTCGCCATGCTGGGTTACCGCCCCGCGCTGTGGTTCTGGGCAGATTCCTTCGTCTACGTGAACGCGGCGGTCGATCCGCAGCCCCTGGAGTCCCGGCCCGCCGGGTATTCGCTGTTCCTGTGGGTGCTGCGCCCGTTGCACAGTTTCACCGCCGTCATCGCCGTCCAGCATCTCCTCGGGCTGGCCATGGCGGTCTGCGTGTACGCCGTCCTGCGTCGCCGCGCCCGGCTGCCCGGCTGGGGGGCGACGCTCGCCGCCGTCCCGGTGTTGCTGGACGCGCACATGATCCAGCTCGAACACCTGGTGATGGCCGATCTGCTGTTCACCTTCCTGGTGACGGCGGCGGTGACGGCGCTGATGTGGCGTGAACGGCCCACGGTGTGGACGGCCGTCGCCGCGGGGGCGCTGCTCATGGCGGCCACCCTCACCCGCACCGTCGGGCTCCCCGTGCTCGTCGTCGTGCTCGTCTGCATGCTGCTGGCAAGGTCCGGGCCGCGTGCCCTGGTCGCCTGCGCGCTCGCCGCCGTCCTCGGCGTCGGCGGCTACGCCGTCTGGTACCACAGCGCCTACGGCTCCTATGGTCTCGGCGGCAGCAACGTGTGGCTCTGGGCGCGCACGATGAGCTTCGCCGACTGCGCGACGATCAAGCCCGCCGGTGACGAGCGGGTTCTCTGCCCGGCCGGCGCTCCCGATCAGCGGCCCGCTCCCCCGTCCTATATCTGGGAGCCCGACTCCCCGCTCGCCCGGGTGAAGAAGGACGCCGACCGCGAGCGATTGACCGGCGCGTTCGCCAAGCAGGCCATCATGGCCCAGCCGGTGGACTTCCTGATGACCGGCCTGCGCGACGCCATGTGGAGCTTCGAATGGACCCGCCGGGTCTATCCGGCCCCCGGCCCGCAGAGCGCCTATGTCTTCCCCGACACGGTCAAGCCCTTCACCGGCAAGATCGCCTCCTCGGGTCGCTCCGCCCCCCAGCTCACGGCCGCATACCAGGGCCGCCGGGCCGACACCCGGCTCGTCGAGCCTTACGGGAGGCTGCTGCGCGCCTATCAGGCACAGGGGTATCTTCGCGGCCCGCTCCTCGCGGTCATCGTGCTCATCGGCCTGGTCGGGGTGCTGGTGCGGTGGCGGCGGCTGGGCGGTCCGGTGCTGCTGCCGTGGGCGGTGGCCATCACGCTGCTCCTGCTGCCGCCGCTGATCGCCGCCTTCGACCACCGGTACGTCGTTCCGGTCATCCCGGTCGCATGCCTGGCGGCGGGCCTGGCGTTCCAAGGTCTGCGACGCGGTTCGCGCCGGCCGCATCGCGGGGCCGGCGTGGGTTACAGGGGGCTAACGTGATCTAGGCTCATCTCTGTCGCGCACCTATGCTTCGGGCATGGACGAGCGCCAGCGTTATGACCGCGCCACCGCCGATCTCGACCCTCCGTTCGCGATCCTCGATCTCGCCGCACTGAGGGACAACGCCGCGTCGATGGCCCGGCGCGCCCGGGGCAAGGCGATCAGGGTGGCCAGCAAGTCGATCCGCTGCCGGGCGGTCCTGCGGAACGTGCTGGAGATGGACGGCTTCGCCGGCGTCATGGCGTTCACGCTCCCCGAGGCCCTGTGGCTGGCCGCAGAGGGCTTCGCCGACATCCTCGTCGCCTACCCGACGGCGGACCGGCAGTCGCTGGCGCGACTCGCAGGCGACGCGCGCGCCGCTCGCGAGATCACGGTGATGGTCGACAGCGCCGAACATCTCGACCTGATCGACGAGGCGACCGCCGGCGTGCCGTCCCGCCAGGAGATCCGCATATGCCTGGAGATAGACGCGGCTTTCGTGGCCTTCGCCGGCCGGATGCGCGCCGGAGTGCTTCGCTCCCCGGTCCGGGAACCCGACCAGGCGGCCGACCTGGCCGCCCTGGTGGCCAAGCGTCCCGGGTTCCGGCTGGTCGGCCTGATGGCGTACGAGGCGCAGATCGCGGGGGTGGGCGATCGCCTGCCCGGCCCGTACGGCCGGGCGGTCCGCTGGATGCAGACCAGCTCGCAGCGCGAGCTGATCGTCCGCAGGGGCCGGATCGTCGAGGCCGTCCGGCAGGTCGCCGACCTGGAGTTCGTCAACGGAGGCGGCACCGGCTCGCTGGAGAAGACCACGCGGGAGAAGGCGGTCACCGAGGTCGCCGCCGGGTCGGGGTTCTACCACCCCCGCCTGTTCGACTTCTACCGAGGCTTCACCGGGCGGCCCGCCGCGCTGTTCGCGCTCCCCGTCGTGCGCCTGCCCGGCCCGGGAGTGGTCACCGTGCTCGGCGGCGGCTACCACGCCTCCGGCTCCCCCGGCCCGTCGCGCCTGCCGCAGCCGTACCTGCCCGCCGGGCTGCGCTACGACGACCGCGAGGGCGCGGGCGAAGTGCAGACCCCGCTGCTCGGCCGTGCCGCCCATGAGCTGCGCATCGGGGACCGCGTGTGGTTCCGCCACGCCAAGGCGGGCGAACTGTGCGAACGCTTCGACGCGCTGCATCTCATCGAGGGCGACCGGGTGGTCGAGACCGTCCCGACCTACCGGGGCGAAGGCAAGACCTTCCTCTGACCCCTCCGAATGTCCCAGAGGCCCCGGCGACGCGTGACCCTGCGGGTTGCCGCCACTTCCGCCCGAACAGGCGCCCGAGGCCCACCGCGTCCTTGCGGCGGGCGGCACCCGGGGACGGCTGGTCATCGAGTTCTGAGCACCTCCGCCGCCCGCAAGTCGGGTAGGTCGCGACGCGACCAAGAATTCGAGGCGCCCGGCAGTGGTCTCTGGTGGCGGATACGGCGGACCAAGTGGCACGGCCGTCAGCGCGCCCGCGGCACTACGACCAACGTCGGCCGGGACGTCCGATCGGGGTCCGCGGAGCTATAGCGTAGGGGGCCATGACAGGGAAGTGCCAGGCGTGCGGCCGTCCGATCGAGAGCGGCGGCGGGCCGGGGCGGACGGCGTCGTACTGCTCCCAGGCCTGCCGGCAGCGCGCCTACCGCGAGCGGCGGCAGTCGGCCGGCACCCCTTTCAAAGAACTGATCACCGACCTCGCCGACCGGTTGCGCCGGGTGCGGACGGAACCCCCGCCCCTGTTCCACGCCGATGTCGAAGCACTTTCGACACGGTTCGCACAGTTGCGCCGCCTGGCCCGGCAGGCTCGCCAGGACTCCACCGCCCTCCCGGCCGCCACGGCACTCGACACGGATGGCAGGGACGATACGGAAAACGTCCCCGCATTCGTCACGGATGACGGGGAAAACGTCACCGCATTCGTCACGGACGATGAGGAATACGCCACCGCGTTCGTCGCGAACGGCTCGGAAAGCGTCACGTCCGACGGCGTGACGAAACACGGGGAGGACGCCTACACGGACCTCATCGAGAGGCACCGAGCCGAGTTGCGGGTGCACTGCTACCGGCTGCTCGGCTCGTACGACGAGGCGGAGGACCTCACTCAGGAGGCTTTCCTGCGCGCCTGGCGGGCCCGGGAGACGCTGCAGGCCGTCGACAACCCGCGGGCCTGGCTCTACAAGATCACCACCAATATATGCCTCGACTTCCTGCGCAAGCACAACCGGCGCCCGACCGTCTATGAGCCGGTGCCGGGCATCGAGTCCGGAGATGGGCCGCCGCCGCCACGGCTGCCGTGGCTCCAGCCGTTCCCCGACGATCAGTTGCCCGAGATTCCCGCTGTCCAGCACGAACCGGACGCGGAGGCCGTGGCGGGCGAGACCCTCGAACTGGTCTTCCTGGCCGCGATCCAGCATCTGCCCCCGCGGCAACGAGCGGCGGTGATCCTGCGCGATGTCGCCGGATGGTCGGCGCGGGAGACGGCCGACCTTCTGGACAGCAGCCTGGCCTCGGCGAACAGCGCGCTCCAGCGAGGCAGGTCAGCCCTCAGAGAGGCGTTGCCGGGGCGACGCGAGGACTGGTCGGCGAGCGAGCCGAGCGCCGAGGATCTGGCCCTGCTGCAGCGCTACATGGAGGCGGCCGCCCGGGCCGACGTGGACGCCATGGTGGACCTGGTGCGCGCGGACGCGGTGCTCACCATGCCGCCGAACCCGTTCTGGTTCACCACCCGCGACGCGATCTTCGCGTTCGTCCGGCCGAACCTGGATCCGGCGTCGCCGGCGTTCGCCGGGCACTGGCGGCACCTGCCGGTGCGCGCCAACGGTCAGCCCGCGGTCGCCGGCTACCTCCGCAGGCCCGGCACCAGCGTCTTCCGTGCGCAACTGATCGATGTGCTGCGCGTCGAGGACGGCCGGATCGCCGAGATCACCACGTTCGAGCCGCACCTGTTCGCCGCGTTCGGGCTGCCGATGACCCTCGGAAGCGTGTGATCCTCCGAGGTCCGTGGTCCTCTGAGGCCCGTGATCCCTCCGACGCGTGATCCTCTGAGCGCACGTGCTTGTGCGGCGTGTGCCGTTCTGAAGTGCCGGTGGCCGCGATCGATGATCATTCGCGCACGGCCGGCCGGGACCGATGATTCCCCGTGCGAGCCACGTCCTATGAGATGTCGGGCGCATACGGCGCCCTTGGCTGAATGGACAAGGCAATCATGCTGCAGGACAAGATCGCGATCATCTACGGCGGAGCGGGTTCGCTGGGGGCGGGCGTCGCGAAGGCGTACACGCAGGCCGGCGCGCGGGTGTTCCTGGCCGGCCGCACGGAGGCCACGCTGCGGAAGGCCGCCGCCGACATCGGCGCCGAGTACGACGTCCTCGACGCCGGTGACGAGGCCGCCGTCGAGGCCCACGCGGCGTCGGTGGTCGAGCGGGCCGGCCGCCTCGACGTCTCTGTCAACCTCGTCCCACGCGGGGACTTCCAGGGCGTGCCGCTCACCGAGATGTCGGTGGAGGACTACACGCGGCCGGTCGTACGGGGCATCACCTGCCAGTTCATCACCGCCCGTACCGCGGCTCGCCTGATGACCGCCCAAGGGTCGGGGGTGATTCTGTCCCTGAACAGTGCTTCGGGCAACGGCAGCCCGATGATGGGCGGCACCGGCGCGGCCGACGGCGCGATCGACGCGCTGATCCGTCAGCTCGCCCAGGAGGCGGGCCCGGCCGGCGTGCGCGTCTGCGGCATCTGGACGGCCGGCGTCACCGACACCCTCACGCCGGAGAAGCTGGCCGCCGCGGGCGCCCCACTCATGGACGAGGCCGCCGTTCAGGGCATCCGCGGGCACCTCGACAGCCTGCGGATGACGAAGCGCTCGCCGCGGATCGCCGACATCGCCGCTCTGGCGACGTTCCTGGCCTCCGACGCCGGTCGCGCCATCACGGGCACGTGGGTCAACGCCACCGCGGGCATGTTCCCCAGCTGACCCGTGGGGATGAGCTCACCGGCCGCTCAGACCGCGCGCTGGGGCCGTTCAGCGGCGGCGGCGGCGCCAGAGGGCGAAGGCGGCGCCCACGACCACGACCGCGCCCACGCCGATCAGGATCGGCGCGATGTTGCGCGCCGGGGAGTCGTCCTGCCAGCCGTCGTCCTCGCCGTAGGGGCCGTACTGCGCCGAGCCTCGCGGGTAGGCCGTGCCGCCGATCATGTCGCGGGCCGCGGTGACGAGCTGCTCGGCGTTGGCCTTGACCCTGGCGACGCCGCGCCCGGCGACCCGCTTGGGGCTGACGCGGTCCACGATGGCGTCGACGGTGACAGCAAGCTCCGCCCGGGTGCGCTCGATTTCCTTCTCGAGCGCCTCGGGATCGGTGTCCGCCATGACGATCCCCTTCTCTATCTCCCGGGCGAGCCGCCCTCGCCCGGCTCGCCGCTACGTTGCAGCGATCAGTCTGTCAGGTCGGGTGACCACCCGGCACGGTGGGCGTGCCGGTAGGTTGGTTCGCGTGACGCAGACGAGACTCGAGCCCGGCGACGCCGCACCCGACTTCACCCTGCCCGACTCCGAGGGCAAGGCCACCAGCCTTTCGTCCTTCCACGGCAAGCGGGTCATCCTTTACTTCTACCCTGCGGCGATGACGCCCGGGTGCACGAAGCAGGCGTGCGACTTCCGCGACAGCCTGGCATCGCTGACCGCCGCGGGCTTCGTCGTGCTGGGCGTCTCGAAGGACACCCCGCAGAAGCTCGCGAAGTTCGCCGAGCGCGACGCGCTGACCTTCCCGCTGCTCTCCGACCCCGAGCTCGCGGTCCACCAGGCGTACGGGGCCTACGGCGAGAAGACCATGTACGGCAGAACGACGGTCGGCGTGCTGCGCTCGACCTTCGTCATCGACGCCGACGGCAAGCTCGAGAAGGCCCTGTACAACGTGAAGGCCACCGGGCACGTCGCGCGCCTGCGCAAAGATCTCGGTCTCGCCTGATCGGTACGGCGAAAGCGGCGTGCTCAATTAGGATGGCGCAAGCCGCACAGGCCCGGGGTCGTAGCCCAATGGCAGAGGCACAGGTTTTAGGTACCTGACAGTGTGGGTTCGAATCCCACCGACCCCACCAGTCGTTCGTCATCGCCCCAGGGGAGCGATCAACATGGGCGCCACGTTCGGAGACGTCGTCACCTCAACGCCGAGCGTGTGGGGCGCCGCCAACGCCACCAGCGCCGCGATCGTGTTCCCGCTGGGCTGGCCCGTCGCCCTGATGCTGCTGTCGGTGGTGTCCGACCCGGCCCAGATGTGGCACGCGGGCGATCGGTACACCGAGGTCGCCAAGCTCGTCCGGCAGGCCGGCGAGCAGATGACGGACGCCGTGACGAACCGCGCCCGCTCCGACCACTGGTCGGAGAAGGGCCGCGACGCCTTCATGGCCAACCGGTTGCGGCCGTACCAGACGGCGCTCGCCCAGGCGGCCGGCATGTACGACGAGATGAACGGCGCGCTGAAGGCGAGCGCCTGGGCCTACACCGGGCTCGGCCTGTCCTCGGCGGTCATCGGGTCCTCGCTGCTCAACTTCGTCGCGCCCTATCTCGCCACCGCGGTGATGCCGGGCATCGGCGCGGGCACCACCTACGTGGCCAACAAGGCCATGGTCGAGGCCGGCGTCGTCGTCCGCGGGATGGTGGCGAGCATGGCCAAGGTCAACAGCGCGGCCGCCTCGGTGCTGTCCGGGCTCGCCGTCCGGCTCGGGTTGTCCCAGGGGGCGCTGACGGGGACGACGGCCGCGGGGGTGGCGACGGTGGGCGGCGGCCTCGGCGGGTACCAGACCTTCTGGCGTGCCGCGCCGACCATGCGCGAGAGCGTGCGTCCGGTGCTGTGGCCGGCGCACCTGCCCGACGGCGAGACCCCGCCCGAGGGGTACCGCGGGGCGACGGCCGCCCAGCTCGGCGAGATGAAGCGCATCGACCACCGCTCCCTTGAGGCCCTCGGCCGCGACCTCGACGCGAGCGCCTCCGGGACGCTCGACAAGGCGTGTGAACTGGCGCGGGGCAACGACGTGGGCGTGCCGGGGTTCGGCGCGGCGGGCATGCACCTCGCCTTCGTCTGCGCCGGCATGCGCGACGGCGCGGTGCGCCATCTCACGGCGGGACGGGACGAGCCAGGGAAGTGGCTGCCCGCGCTGCGCACCGTGGCGGACAACTGGGCCTACGCCGAGGACGCCACGGTCGAGGCGACCAAGCACGTCCGCTGAGGGCACCCCCGTCGAGACCAGCGGACGGCGTCCGCTGAGGTGGCGCGAAAGGCGCCGGGACGACGAGAGCCGCCTCCACGTCGTGGAGGCGGCTCTTTCCGCGTCAGCCCGCTGGGCAGAGGGCGTCAAGCGTGGGCAAGAGAGAAAGGTGAGGGTCCTCGGGGTGGGGGGGGGGGGGGGGGGGGGGGGGGGGGGGGGGGGGTGGGGGGGGGGGGGAGGGGGGCCTGTCTTCTTGTGCCTCCCCGCTGT
>NZ_JBVJHR010000009.1:147180-318879 GCF_055586705.1 Sphaerisporangium sp. NPDC049457
AAAGGAGGCCCCCCCCAAGTGGGGGGGGGGGCCTCTTCCGGCGGAAACCCGCGGGACAGAGGTGGGCAACTGGGGGAAGGAGAGAAGGTTGAGGGTCCTCGGGGTCGCGTGGCCGTCCCCCCGGCCACGCGACCCGTCGTCTTGGTACCCGACATCACTTCTCCCTTTACTCACCCTCAAGGGGTGCTCCCAATAAGAACTATTCCGTATGCCCCGTAAGACCGGTGTAAGCCATCCGGCCTGTACGACCTGGGTCGTAGGTTCAGATCCCTCTCCAGGCGGAAGGGCGGTGAACTGCGCGAACGTAGGGTTGGACACGTGTTCGGCAGAGTGCGCGCGTGGGGTTCCGGCAACGGCAGGCTGGTCGACGCCCTGTTCCTGGCCCCGCTCCTGTTGCTGTGCCTGACCGCGACCGGCAACATCGCCGAAGGACCCCACCCGCCGGGCTCGCTCGCGATCGGCCCGCCTGGGTACCTCGCGATGTCGGCGGCGCTGATCACGCCGCTGTTCTGGCGCCGCACCCACCCCGTGCACGCGTTCGCGGTCATCGCGCTCATCTGCTTCTTCCAGTGGCTGGCCTCCATCCAGCCGCTGCCGGCCGACGTCGCCGTCCTGGTGGCCCTGTACGGCGTCGCGTCCAGCCGCGCGCTGCCCTGGTCGGTCGCGGCGGGCGCGATCGTCGAACTGGGCATCGTCCTGCTGCTGCTGCGCTACGGCACGGTGACCCCGTTCGTCCTGGCGTCCGGCTCTGTGTTCATGGTCGCCACCTGGATCGCCGGCGTCTATTCCAGCACCCGGCGGCGGTACCTGGAGGGTCTGGAGGAACGGGCCGAGCGCGCCGAGCGCGAACGCGACCAGCAGGCCCGCATCGCCACCGCCGCCGAACGGGCGCGCATCGCCCGCGAGCTGCACGACGTGGTGGCGCACAACGTGAGCGTCATGATCGTTCAGGCGGACGGGGCCGGGTACGCCATCGACGGCGACCTCGAACAGGCCCGGCGGGCCATGCGCACGATCTCCAGCACCGGACGGCAGGCCCTGGCCGAGATGCGCCGCCTGGTCGGCGTGCTCCGGCAGGACGACGCCGGCGAGGAGGAGTACGCGCCGCAGCCCGGCGTCGCCGACCTGGACGGGCTCCTCTCCCACATCCGGCAGTCCGGCCTGCCGGTGGACTACACGGTCGCCGGCCCGGCCCGCGACCTGCCCGAGGGCGTCCAGCTCGCGATCTACCGCATCGTCCAGGAAGCCCTGACCAACACCCTCAAACACGGCGGGCCGGCCGTGCGCGCCCGCGTCGAGATGGAGTACGGCCCGCGAGAGATCCGGTTGCGGGTGACCGATGACGGGCGGGGCGCGGCCGCGCCGTGGAGCATCGACGGGCACGGGCTCATCGGCATGCGCGAGCGGGTCGCGATGTACGACGGCAGCGTGCACGCGTCCCCCTGTCCCGGAGGAGGGTTCCAGGTGACCGTACGACTCCCCGTGGCCCGGGCCGCGTGAACACCCCCGGCGAGCAGATCAGGGTGGTGCTGGTGGACGACCAGCAGCTCGTCCGCGCCGGCTTCCGCATGGTCCTCGGCGCCCAGCCGGACATCGAGATCGTCGGAGAGGCCGCCGACGGCGCCGCCGCGGTCGAGCTGCTGCGCCAGGTGAGCGCCGACGTCGTGCTGATGGACGTGCGCATGCCCCGCGTGGACGGCGTGGAGGCGACCCGGCTCGTCCGCGCCCTGCCCGACGCGCCCAAGGTGCTCATCCTCACCACGTTCGACCTGGACGAATACGCCTTCGCCGCGCTCAAGGCCGGCGCTTCGGGGTTCCTGCTGAAGGACGTGCCGCCGTCCGACCTGCTCAGCGCCATCCACTCGGTGCACGCGGGGGACGCGGTGGTGGCGCCCAGCACGACCAGGAGGCTGCTGGAGCGCTTCACCGCCCACCTGCCCGGCGCGGCGGCGCCCGAGCCCGAGGCGCTGGGGCAGCTCACCGCCCGCGAGCGCGAGGTGCTCGTGCTGGTCGGGCGGGGGCTGTCCAACGCCGAGATCGCGCGGCGGCTCACCCTGGCCGAGGCCACGGTCAAGACCCACCTCGGCCGGGTGCTGGCCAAGCTGGGTGTGCGCGACCGCACGCAGGCGGCGGTGTACGCCTACGAGACCGGCCTGATCACCCCCCTCACCAAGCCCACCGACCGCTGATCCCCCGCGAAGCCGGCGTCCCACCACCCGCGGAGTCGGGTCGGCCGAAAGGGGGAGGGGCGGGTACCTCAGCGGTCGCATCCGCCCGTGGCGCCGCCCCTGCAGACCTACTTGAAGTCCCTTCCCACGGGTCATGAATGGCGACATCGGCGGCCATAGCGTTGATCTCGCGGATCCTTCCGCAGCTCAGACGCCTACCGCTTGAGGAGCCAGATGTGACCGTCACCGGAGAGGAAGCCGCCCTGCGGACCGCGCCCGCCGCGGTCGTCGCCAGCGGCGTGACGAAGGTCTACGGCCACGGGGACGCGGCCGTCCACGCGCTGCGCGGCGTGGACGTCCGCTTCGAGACCGGAGCCTTCACCGCGATCATGGGCCCGTCCGGCTCCGGCAAGTCCACCCTGATGCACTGCCTGGCCGGTCTGGACACCGTGACCGACGGCCGGGTGACCATCGGCGAGGACGACATCACCCGGCTGAGCGACAAGCGGCTCACGCTGTTGCGGCGCGAGAGCGTGGGGTTCATCTTCCAGGCGTTCAACCTGCTGCCGACGCTCACCGCCGAGCAGAACATCCGCCTGCCGCTGGACATCGCCGGCCGCCAGGCCGACCCCGCGCTGTTCGACGCGGTGATCCGCACGGTCGGGCTCGCCGACCGGCTGGGGCACCGGCCGAGCCAACTGTCGGGCGGGCAGCAGCAGCGCGTCGCGGTCGCCCGGGCGCTGATCAGCAGGCCCCACGTCATCTTCGCCGACGAGCCGACCGGCAACCTCGACTCGCGCAGCGGAGCCGAGGTGCTGTCCTTCCTGCGCACCTCCGTACGCGAGCTGGGCCAGACCATCGTCATGGTCACCCACGATCCCGTCGCCGCCTCCTACGCCGACCGGGTGGTCTTCCTGCGCGACGGCGCGCTGGTGACCGAACTGGCGCACCCCTCGCCGCAGAACGTGCTCGACACGCTGATGAAGCTGGAGGGCTGAGGTGTTCCGCACCACCATGGCCGGGTTGCTGTCGCACAAGCTCCGGCTTCTGCTCACCTCGCTCGCGATCACGCTCGGGGTGGGCTTCATCGCCGGGACGTTCGTGCTGACCGACAGCATCCAGTCGGGTCTGTCGCAGCGCATCGCCGCCTCGGCGGACAAGGTGGACGTGGCGGTGCTCCCGCCGGCGAGCCGCACGGAGCCCCCCACGGAGACCCCCACCGAGACACGGCCGCGGCTGACGGCCGGCGACCTGGCCGCCGTCAAGGGCGTGACCGGCGTGGCCGAGACCCAGGGGCTGGTCCAGGGCGACGCCGCGCTGCTCGGCAAGGACGGCAAGGCCGTCGGTGACTTCGCCACCATCGGCGTCTCGGTCGCCACCGGCAGGCTCAACCGCACCGAGATCACCTCCGGCAGCGCGCCGGCCGCCCCCGACCAGGCCGTTCTCGACGAGAACACCGCCAAGACCCGTGAGTTCGCCGTGGGCGACACCGTCAGGGTGCTCGGCGCCGACGGCCGGCCGCACGCCTTCCGCCTGGTCGGGCTGTTCGACGTCGGAGTCGACCAGCGGCTCGCCGTCACGGGCGCGGTGGGCTTCACTCCGGCGACCGCGCACACGATGACCGGCGAGAAGGGCTTCGTCGAGATCGACGCCGTCGCGGCGCCCGGCGTCACCCCCGAACGGCTCAAGGACGAGGTCGCGGCCGCGCTCGCCGGCCGCGGCCTGCGCGTCCACACCGGCCACGAACTGGCCCAGGAGCTCTCCAAGAGCAGCGGCGCCAACCTCGACACGATCGGCGCGGCGCTGCTGATGTTCGGCCTGGTCGCGATGTTCGTGGCCGCCCTGGTCATCTACAACACCTTCAACATCCTGGTCGCTCAGCGCACCAGGGAGATGGCGCTGCTGCGCTGCATCGGGGCGACGCGCCGGCAGGTCTTCGCGTCCATCCTGCTGGAGTCGGCGGTGGTGGGGCTGCTGTCGTCGGCCCTCGGCCTGCTCACCGGGCTCGGGCTCGGCGCGGGCGCGCTCGCCCTGCTCAGGACGCTCGGCCGGGACACGCCCGGAAGCGGGGTCGCGCTCGCCCCCCGCACCATCGTCCTCGCGCTCGCCGTCGGCCTGGTCGTGACGGTCGCGGCGGCGCTGCTGCCCGCGCGGACGGCCACCAAGGTCGCCCCGGTCGCGGCGCTGCGCGCCCAGGCCGAGGAGCACGCCTTCCGGGCCGGCGTCCTGCGCGTGGTGCTCGCCGCGCTCCTCCTGCTGGGCGGCGCCGGGGTCACCGCCATCGGCGTCATCTCCGCCGCCGGGCCGCAGGGCCTGTACATCGTCATGGGCGGCGGCGTGCTGACCTTCCTCGGCGTGCTGGTGCTCGGCCCGGTGATGGTCGGGCCGCTCAGCGCGCTCACGGGCTGGGTGCCCGCCAAGCTGTTCGGCGTCCCCGGCCGGCTCGCCCTGGACAACTCCCACCGCAACCCGAAGCGCTCGGCCACCACGACGGTCGCGCTGACCATCGGCGTGACGCTGATGACGCTCATCTCGGTCATCACCGCGACCACGCGGGCGACGTACACGGCCAAGCTCGACGAGCAGTTCCCCGTCGACTACATGATCACCCCGCAGTTCGCCTCCACCTCGGAGGGGGACGCGGCGCTGCCGCGCGCCATCGCCGCCGCCCTGCGCGAGCGGCCGGAACTGGCCTCCACCGTGGCGTTCCGGCAGGCGCAGGCCCGCGTCGGCGACGACCGCCACGGCGACGTCGGCACGTTCAGCGGCCCGTACCGGGTGGCACTCAGCAAGGGCTCCATGCGGGACTTCGCGCCGGGATCGGCGGTGATCGCCGACGACGTCGCCGAGCGCCTGGGCACGGGTCCGGGCGGCTCGATCAGCGTCACGACGCCCAAGGCCGGCACCGTGCGGCTGAAGGTGCTCGGGGTGTTCGACGGGGAGTCGACGCCGCTGCCGTCCATCACCGTGCCCGACGGCGAGTTCGACCGCTACTTCGGCGCGCTCGGCGACAGCCGGGTGATCGTCAACGCCAAGGACGGCGTGGCCGCCGACGTCTCCCGGCGCGCCGTCGAGGCCGCGACCGCCCCGTACCCGACGGCGAAGGTGCTCAGCGCCACCGAGGCCAGGAGCCAGTTCGACGAGACGCTCGACATGGTCCTCATGGTCATCACAGGGCTGCTTGGCCTGGCGATCATCATCTCGCTGCTGGGCATCGCCAACACCCTCAGCCTGTCGGTGCACGAGCGGACCCGGGAGTCGGCGCTGCTGCGGGCCCTCGGGCTGACCCGGCCGCAACTGCGGCGCATGCTGTCGGTCGAGGCGCTGATCCTCGGCCTCATCGGGGCCGTCGTCGGCGCGGCGCTCGGCGTCGCGTACGGCTGGGCCGCCTCCCGCTCCCTGCTGGGGAGCGTCCTGTTCCGCGTCCCGGTCACCCAGGTGCTGCTGTTCGTCGTCGCCTCGGGCGCGGCGGGAGTGCTCGCGGCGGTCCTGCCGGCCCGCAAAGCCGCCCGCGCCTCCATCGTCGGCTCCCTGGCCACCGACTGACCGAGCAGTCCGGCACGCCGGCCCCCGCCCCGCCGGTCCGTCCGCTGGAAGGACCCCATCGGACGGACGGGAGAAGGCACACCCCGCGGAGGCACACGGTCACGTCACTAGCGGGGACGGCGTGCCGACCATTGTTCGGCGACGGCCTCGGGGGTGAGCAGGGGACGGATGGAGAGCTCGCCGGTGACGCGGTCGACCACCACGCAACCGCCGCCCAGGGTCGCGGGCAGCGCGCTCGGGTCCTCCGGCTCCGGCGGCCTGGCCCAGGCGACGTACCCCTCGTCGAAGGCGAAGAGCCCGACCTCCGTCGCCCGCTCGGCGGGCAGCGGGCCGTTGAAGTACTCCTCAACCAGGACCCGCGCCTGCTCGGCCGTCACCGGCCGCCCGCTCACAGCCGCCGCCCCTGCCGGTCGAGCGCGACGCAGAAGACGCCGGTCACCGGGCCCGGAGGCGGATCCACGGACGTGTGGCCGCGCTGGGCGTCGACCCAGACCACCTCGCCGGCGGCGTTGACGGCGTTCCACGCGTGGTTTCCGCCGGACGGCCAGCGGGTGATGAGCACGGCCGCCGAGCCGTGGCCGCCGGCCTGGAGCCGCTGCCCGACGGTGGTGTAGGCGCGCCGGCCCTGCCCGACGTACTCGAAGCGGTGCCCGAGCCAGCGTTCGGCGCGGGCCACGCCGCCGGGCTCGCCGCTGAGCGAGGGCCGGCCCAGGCGGTCGTACTCGGGCTGCCGCGGCGCGGCCACCACCGGCTCGCCGTGCCAGGTGGAGATCACCGCGAGCGCGCAGTCGAGGGAGTTGGTCGCGCGGAAAGGGTCCTCGGCGGGGCCCTCGCCGTTGATCAGGCGGATCCAGGTGCCGCGCGGGTCAGGGAAACGCGCGCCGTCCGGCAGGGCCTGGCACAGGTCGCGCTGGAGCTGCGGGTCGGGCCACGCCAGCCCGCCCTGCGTGCCGTACGGGCGGGAGACGTCGAGCCGGGGCGGCCGTCCGGGACCGTCGAACCAGTCTCCCGTGATCATCGGCCACGCGGCGGCCGCGTCGTCGCCCGGCTCGCCGGGACCCTCGTACCGCCGCCCCGCCGGGCACCCGTCCGTCTGGCCGGCCGCCACCGGCCACCCTGTTCCGAGCCCGTGCCGGGCGGGCGCCACGGGGTCCGGCTCGACGGACACCGGGACACGCGGGCCCGCCGAGGACTCCTGCCGGCCCGGCACAGACGCGTGCCGGCCGCGTGCCGGACCGTGTGGCGTGGGAGGGACGCCGTCTCGCGGCGAGAGGCCGAAGCCGTCCTGCCAGTGGGTGTCGCCGTTGTCCCGGCCTCGCCCGGTATCGCACGGACGCCATCGGAAGCCGTTCGTGTCCAGAGGGGCGCGGGTGTCCCCCGTCCGGCCGCGGGTCACGCCCGCGATCTGGATCTGCCCCGGCGAGGGAGCCCTGCCGTGCCGCTGGAGCGCCGGCGCCCCGGCCTCCTCACGCGGCCCGGCGGCCTCGAGCCCCAGCGCGGCGCCCCCCAGGCCCAGCAGGCCTCTCTCCAGCCCGAGCGTGGAATCACGGCCGGGCGCGCCGCTCTCCACAGTGAACGTGGAGCCGTCAGGGGTGAGCACGATGCCTTCCGGCCCAAGCGTGGAGGCGTCCGGCTCGGGTGCGCCGTTTCCCGTCCTGCGCGTGGCGCCTCCACGGATGAACGTGGCGCCGTCGCGCCCGAACGTGTCGTCCTGCTGCCTGTCCCGCTGCCTGAGCGACGCGTGCTCCGGCCCCGGCGTGCGGCTTTCCCGCCGGGTGGCGGCCTTCTCTCGCGTCCTGCCGTTGTCCTCCTCGGCGGGGATCTCGGCCGCGAGCTCGTAGTCACGCCACCGCACCCCGTCAGAGGTCACCACAGGGTTGTACCCCACCTCGGGGACGCCCCGCGCGCGGGGCGACCCCTGCCGCGACGCCCCCGCGCGCGACGGATCACCGTAACCGACTCCGGACATTGTGCTCCCCCAGATTTCGCACCGACCCGGTCAGAGGCCGATCGTAGGGGCGCGGCGGCGGCCCGGCGGGCCGATTCCGGCATTCACCTGGAACCACACGCGGCGCGCGGATTCACTTGACGACGACGAGGATGGAGTGCCAGCCGGTCGCGCCGTCGGGGGCGGGCGGGGCGTAGTCGGAGGTCTGGGTCTGCCCGGCGGCGTCCGTGGCGCGCACCGCGATGGTGTGCTCGCCCGGGGTCGCGTCCCAGTCGTCGACGACCCACTGGCGCCAGGTGTCCGGGCCGGGGACCTGCGCCAGCCGCGCCTGCCGCCAGGGGCCCTTGTCGACGCGGACCTCGACCGCGTCCACGCCCCGGTGCTGCGCCCAGGCGACCCCGGCGATGGGCGTGCGGCCGGCGGGGATCGAGGTGCCGCCGCGCGGCAGGTCGATGCGGGACCCGGTCTTGATCGGGCCCTTGGGCGCCCAGCCGCGCGGCGTCCAGTACGCCTCGTCCTGGTCGTAACGGGTCACCTTGATGTCGGTGATCCACTTGGTGGCCGACACGTAGCCGTACAGCCCGGGGACGACCTGGCGGACCGGGAAGCCGTGCGAGACGGGAAGCGCCTCGCCGTTCATCGCGATGGCGAGCAGCGCGTCGCGGCCGTCCATCACGATGTCCACCGGCGTGCCGCTGGTCCAGCCGTCGGAGGAGGTGGACAGCAGCATGTCGGCGCCGGAGCGGATGCCCGCCTCGCGCAGCACGTCGGCCAGGCGGGCGCCGAGCCAGCGCGCGTTGCCCACGTAGTGGTCGCCGATGTCGTTGGAGACGCAGGTCAGCGTGACGTCGGCCTCCATGAGCGGACGTTTGAGCAGGTCGGCGAAGGTGATCTCGACCGGCCGGTCCACCATGCCGTGGATCTTCAGCGTCCAGGTCTTCGGGTCCACCTGCGGGACGACCAGCGCGGTGTCGACGCGGTAGAAGTCGCGGTTGGGGGTCGTGAAGGGGGACAGGTCCGAAAGGCGGAGGTCCACTCCCGCGGGGAGCGGCTTGGCCGGCACCGTCGCCCTGGGCAGCGTGACCTGGGCGCGTTCGGCGGAGACGTCCAGCCGCCCGCCGAGAGCGCGGCCGATCAGCCCGCCGGCCCCGGCGACCACGACGCCGGCGGCGACCCCGCCGAGCAGTGCCCGCCGGTCGAACTCGGACGCCTCCCCGGTCGCCCGCATGACGGCGGGGACGTCACGGACGTCGGCGGAGGCGGGACGCGGGACCTGGCCCCGGTGCAGGTCTTGCGGGTCTCCGGCCGGGTGCGGATCCTGCGGGTCCTCGCCCCGGTGCAGGTCCCGCCGGTCCTCCTCTCGCGACTGAGCGGCGTCCGAGCGAGAGAGCCGGCCGTCCACGCGAGCGGGCACGGCGTCCGAGCGAGCCGGCCGGTCGTCGTAGAAGGCGTAACCCGGTTCGCGGGCCGGCCAGGCGCGGCGGGCCAGAATGCGCAGCGCCCAGACCCCGGCGGCCGCTCCCACCGCGGACGGCAGTACGTCGAGCACGCCACCGTCGGGCCGCGTCACCGCGGCGGCCGCGCCGACGACCCCGAGGGCGAACAGACCGGCCGAAGCGAGGCTCATGCGGCCGCGGGCCAGCAGGCCGATGCCCACGGCGATGAGGGCGAGCACCACGACGATGCCGGAGATGAGCACCAGCTTGTCGTTGGCGCCGAAGGTGCGGATGGCCCACTCTTTCAGCGCGGCCGGCGTGCGGTCGACCGCGGCGTCGCCGACCGCGATCACCGGGGACGCCTTCGGGTCGACCAGCCCGGCGACGAGCTGGCCGATGCCCAGGGCGACCGCGCCCGCGACCAGGCCGATGAGCGCCGCCGCCCACGCGTGCCCGCGCGGGCGCGTCTGGTGTTCGTTCACAGGACGAACGCTACGCCCCTACCGCTCGCCTGGATCTTACGCACCGGTTACGGAGCCTTATCGGCGAGCACCTCGCGCATGACGGGCACCAGGGCGCGGAAGGCGCGGCCCCGGTGGCTGACGGCGTCCTTCTCGGCCGGGGACATCTCGGCGGTCGTGCGGCTCTCGCCCTCGGGCACGAAGATCGGGTCGTACCCGAACCCGTTGGACCCCCGCGGAGCGCGGATCAGCGCCCCGGTGAGCGCGCCCTCGACGATGCGCTCGTCGCCGTCGGGCAGCGCCAGCGCCGCCACACAGGCGAAGTGCGCGCCCCTGCGGCCGTCGGGCACGTCCGACACCTGGGCGAGCAGCAGCCGCAGGTTGGCGGCGTCGTCACCGTGGGAGCCCGACCAGCGGGCGGAGAAGATGCCGGGCATGCCGTTGAGCGCGTCCACGCACAGCCCGGAGTCGTCGGCGATGGCGGGCAGCCCGCTCGCCGAGGCGACGGCGTGCGCCTTGAGCAAGGCGTTCTCGGCGAAGGTGAGGCCGGTCTCCGCGACGTCGCCGATGTGGGGGAAGGCCTCGAGCCCGACCAGCTCGATCTTCTGGTCGGCCTCGGCCAGGATGCGCCGCAGCTCGACGATCTTGCCTTCGTTGCGGGTGGCGAGGACCACTCTGCGCGCCTGGCTCATGCGGCGCCTCCCGTGGCCGGCAGGCCATGCGCCACCGCGCGAACCGGGACGGCGCAGCGGCCGCGCCGGCGCCGGAGCGGGGCGGTCACGACAGGGCCTCGCGCTGGCGGACGGTCAGCTCGGCGCAGCCGGCGGCGGCCAGGTCGAGCAGGGAGTCGAGGGTCGACCGGTCGAACGGGATGCCCTCGGCGGTGCCCTGCACCTCGACGAACTCCCCCGAACCGGTCATGACGACGTTCATGTCGGTCTCGGCGGCGACGTCCTCGGTGTAGCACAGGTCGAGCAGCGGGGTGGCCCCGACGATGCCGACCGAGACGGCGGCGACGGAGTCGACCAGCGGGTCGCCCGGGCACATCTTGCGCTTGCGCATCCAGGCGATGGCGTCGGCCAGGGCGACGTACGCGCCGGTGATGGCGGCCGTGCGCGTGCCGCCGTCGGCCTGCAGCACGTCGCAGTCGAGGACGACGGAGTTCTCGCCCAGGGCCTTGTAGTCGACGCAGGCGCGCAGCGACCGGCCGATCAGCCGGGAGATCTCGTGCGTGCGGCCGCCGATCTTGCCGCGGACCGACTCGCGGTCGCTGCGGGTGTTGGTGGAACGGGGCAGCATGGCGTACTCGGCGGTGATCCAGCCAAGGCCGCTCCCCCTGCGCCACCTGGGGACGCTGTCTTGCACCGAGGCGGCGCAGAGCACTCGGGTGCCGCCGAACTCCACCAGGACCGAACCCTCGGCGTGGGAGAGCCAGTCGCGGGTGATCGTGACCGGCCTGAGCTGGTCGGGACTGCGTCCATCATCACGTGCCATGGGCTCACCTTAGGTCATACACGGCCCCGCTCCGCGCCAGTTCCACCCGGCCCTCGAAGCCTCCGTGGGCGGCGTCCTCCAGCACCCGCTCCTGGTCGTTCCAGGGGACGAGATGAGTGAGCACGAGCGTCCCGGCGCCGGCGCGGGCGGCGTGCTCGGCGGCCTGGCGGCCGCTCATGTGGAGGTCGGCGGGGTTGCCCGGCCGGTCGAGGAAGGACGCCTCGCACAGCAGCACGTCGGCCCCCGCGGCGAGCTTCACCAGTTCGCCGGACTCGCCGGTGTCCGCGGAGTAGGCCACCGAGTGGCCGCCGTGGGAGACGCGGAAGCCGTAGGTCTCGACGGGGTGGTTCATCCGCGCGGCGGTGACCTCGAACGGCCCCACCGAGAACGTCCCTGGGGTGAGCGCCGAGAAGTCGAACGCGGTCTCCAGCCCCGGCTCGTCGTCCATCCCGTAGGCGGCGCCGAGGCGGCGCGGGGCGTCCTTCGGGGCGTGGACGGGGACGCGCGGCAGCCGGCCGCGCGGCGAGTAGGTGCGCACCACGTGGTAGGAGCACAGGTCCAGGCAGTGGTCGGCGTGCAGGTGCGACAGGCAGATGGCGTCGACGTCGTACAGGCCGATGTGCCGTTGCAGGGCTCCCAGAGAGCCGTTGCCGAAGTCCAGGAGAAGGCGGAAACCCTCGGCCTCCAGCAGGTAACAGGACGCGGGACTGTCGGGCCCGGGAAAACTCCCCGAACAGCCCACGATCGTCAGTTTCACGGCGGCCTCCTTTCTCGGCGCGGTCGCGCCCTCTCACTGACTCGACCCGGGGTCAGCGTATTTTCGTCGCGCTCGCGGCAGGCGAGCACGGGGTGAGGGCTTCTCGCCCTCACCCGTTCATACGCGCATCCGCCCCGCGAAGGCGCGCGTTCTTCTAGTTCGGCGCGGTGAGCGCCTCGTCACCTGAGATGCCGCCCATCGGCGCGAGCTCGACGGCGCCGATCTCGGGTCCGAGGAACCGCCGCCCCAGGTGCGCGAACAGGGTGCCGTCGCCCGTCGCGCGGAACCTGTGACGGGGCGTCACGCCCTGCGCGGCGAGACCGCGGTCGTGCAGGACGCGGAAGACGTCCTTGGCCGTCTCGTCGGCGCTGGACACCAGCGTGACGCCGTTGCCGACCACGTAGGAGATCGCCCCGGTCAGCAGCGGGTAGTGGGTGCAGCCGAGGATCAGCGTGTCACAACCCTCGTCGATCACCGGCTGGAGGTACTCGCGGGCGACCTCGATGAGCTCGTCGCTCATCGTCTCCCCCCGCTCGACGAACTCCACGAACCGCGGGGCCGCCACGCCGGTCAGCCGGACGTCGGGCGCCGCCGCGAACGCGTCGTGGTAGGCCATGGACTCGATCGTCGCGCGAGTGGCGATCACGCCGACCCGGCCGTTCTTGGTGGCGCGGACGGCCCGCCGCGCCGCGGGCAGGATGACCTCCACCACCGGGACGTCGTACCGCTCGCGGGCGTCGCGCAGCACGGCGGCGCTGGCGCTGTTGCAGGCGATCACCAGCATCTTGACGTCGTGCTCGACGAGGTGGTCCATGACCTCAAGGGCGTAGGCGCGCACTTCGGCGATGCGCTTGGGCCCGTACGGCTGGCGCGCGGTGTCGGCGACGTACAGGATCGACTCGTTCGGGAGCTGGTCGATGATCGCCCGCGCGACCGTGAGACCGCCCACGCCGCTGTCGAAGATGCCGATCGCCGGGCCGTGCCGCTCTTCCACGGCGTCGATCATGCTGACCCATGGCGCGTGGGCGACGCTCCCGATATCCACCATGATCTCAACATTAAGGGACCATGCACAATCGCTCTTGGTAAGAATGCTCACATCGGAGTAATCCCTGACCGGGCAGTCCGCGGAAGGCCGCGCGGCGCCCGGGCCGCTCAGCCACGGCCCAGCCGGGCGAGCTGACGCGACTGGGCGACCAGGTTGCCCTCGGAGTCCCAGACCTCCACGTCCTCGTCGAACCATCCGTCCCTGATCAGCCGGCCGTGGCCGAAGATCTTCAGCCAGCCGGGGGCGGGCAGCGCCCTGAGGTGCCAGGTCAGCTCGACCGTCGGCGCCCAGCCTCTCGCGCCCGCCGAGAAGACGACGGGCGGCAGCGCGTCCACCGCCATCGCCAGGACGAACGGGTCGGGATCCTGCGGCTCGGCCATGCGGAAGTACGCCCGGGACTCCGGCCGCCCGCTCGGCGAACCGGTGAGCCAGCCGACGGTCGGCGGGTCGAAACGGGTCTCTATCTGGGCGTTGAACGTCATGTTCGACTCGGCCTTGGGGAGCGGCAGCTCGACGCACTCTTCGACGGGCGGCATGGCGACCGCCGGCTCGCCGATCCACTCGCTCGGTCCGTCGCCGAGCGTGGCCGTCGTCACCAGCGTCTCGATGTAGGAGGTGTCGTCCTGGATCAGGGTCGCCCTGGTCATCGCGGCGGTCCTGCCGGTCTTGAGCCGCTCCAGCCGGACGCGGGCCGGCCCGGGGCTCGGCGCGCGCAGGAACTGCGCGGCGGTGGAGACCGGGTGGTCGTAGGGCGAGGCGTCGACGACGGCCCTCAGCACCACGGCCATGAGGTACCCGCCGTTGAGCGGCCCGCTGATCGCGTAGCCGGAGTCGAGGCAGACGTCGTAGGTGTTCTCGTCGACCCTGATCGCCTGCGTCGCCTCGTCGAACTTGGTCATCTGCGCCTTGCCTCGCTCCGCGAAACGAACCGAATTTCGTTCTAGCCCCAACACCATACCTACGCCGGCGCGCCACCGCCCGCCGGAGCGGCATTGCGAACGGGACGGCCTTGCAAGCGGGACGGAAAGCGGCCTGCAAGTGCTTCGCTACCGAGGTGATCTAGCCTCACGGCGGATCCCTTCCCAGCCGGGTCAATCCCCTCTAGCCATCGAAAGCGGAGCCATGGCAGGCCAACCCCTCCCCCCGTATCCGTTCAGCCAGGACCCCGACCGGACCGTGTCCTACCGGCACCCTTCATCCGGCCAGGCCTCCGGGCAGGGCACCCAGCCCTACACGCACGCCGCGCCGCCCTCCGCCGGACAGCCTTACGCCGGACAGCCAGCAGGCGCACAGCCGTACTCCGGCCAGCCCTACGCCGGCCAGCCCTACGCCGGGCAGCCGTACGCCGGACAGCAGTACGCCGAGCAGCAGTACGCCGGACAGCCCTCCTGGCAGCAGCAGGTGCAGATCGGCACGCCCGGTCCGCCGGCCCGCAAGCGGGGGCGGGGCTGGCTGGTGGCGATCGTGGCGGCCGTGGTCGTGGCCCTGGTCGGCGGCGGCGGCGTGTACGCCATGACCCTGCTCAGCGGCGGAGGCGCCCAGCCGGAGGACGTCCTGCCCTCCGGCACCATGGCCTACGTGCGGCTCGACCTCGACCCCGCCGCCAACCAGAAGGTGGCGCTGTTCCAGCTCGCCCGCAAGTTCTCCGCCACGCGCGGCGCGTTCACCGGCGACGACCCCCGCAAGGCGCTGTTCGAACTGCTGCGCCAGGGCGACTCCGGCCTGGCCAAGGTCGACTACGCCCGCGATGTCGCGCCGTGGCTCGGCGACCGCGTCGGGCTCGGCGTCCTGGCGCCCAAGGCCGGGTCGAGCACGCCGCGCGTGGTCGCGGCCGTCCAGGTGACCGACCAGGATCAGGCGCGCGCGGGGGTGCGCAAGCTGGACGCGGACGGCGAGCTGAAGGGCCTGGCGTTCCGTGACGACTACGCGATCCTCGCCGAGACGCAGGCGGAGGCCGACGCCTACGCCAAGGCCGAGCCGCTGTCGTCCGACGCCGGCTTCGCCGCCGACCTCAAGGCTCTGGGGGAACCAGGAGTGCTGTCGTTCTGGGGCGACGCCGGGAAGATCGCCAAGGCGGCGCAGGCCGCCGGCGCGGCCTCGTCCGCCGACGCCGGCACGCTGGACATGGTCAAGGACGCGCGGTTCGCGGGGGCACTGCGCTTCGACGGCGCGTACGCCGAGCTGACCGGCATCTCGCGCGGCGGGGCCGTGCGGGCCGCCTCCGGCGCCGGCGGTGCGGGGCTGTCGCGGCTGCCCGCCACGACCGTGGGCGCGCTGTCGGTGTCGGGCCTGGGCGACCTGCTGGCCGAGCAGTGGCCGCGGATCACCGCGGCGGCCGACGGCACGTCGGGCGGCCGGTCGTTCTCCGACTTCGTCGAGCAGGCGCGGGCGTCCTACGGCGTCTCCCTGCCCGAGGACCTGGTGACCCTGCTGGGGCGGAACATCACCGTGGCGCTCGACGAGCGCGGCCTCGGCGGCGAACTGCCGAACGCCGGCGCGATCCTGTCCACCGACCCCGCCAAGGCGCAGGAGATCGTCGCCAAGATCGAGAAGTTCGTCGCGGACTCCGGGACGGCGGCGCCGCAACTGGACAAAGTGGCGTCCGACGGGCGGCTGACCGTCGCCAGCTCCCAGCAGTACGCGGACGAGCTGGCCAAGGACGGCACGCTCGGCGACAGCGAGACCTTCACCACCGCGATCCCGGACGCGGACTCCGCGACGGCCGCGTTCTACGTCGACCTCGACAAGATCGAGAAGTACTACCTGAGCGGCCTTCAGGGCGAGGAGCGGGCCAACGCCAAGGCGCTGCGCGCGATCGGCCTGAGCGCGAGGCCGTCCGGCGACGTCACCTCCTACAGCCTGCGAGTGCTGTTCAACTGATCGTGCCACCGACGAGGGCCGGGACGGCATAAGGCGAGAACAGCCGACGGGACGGGATACAGGTGCGGGCCTCCTCTCCACGGAGAGGAGGCCCGCATCCGTAACGCATCCGTACGCCGGTGCCGAGCGAGGCGGCTCAGGCCCAGAGCTGGCCTTCCAGGCGGTCCTCCGCCTCGTCGATCGTGCCCTCGTAGGCGCCGGTGGACAGGTATTTCCAGCCGCCGTCGGCCACGACGAAGGCGATGTCGGCGCGCTGCCCGGCCTTGACCGCCTTGGCGGCCATGCCGAGCGCCGCGTGCAGGGCGCAACCGGTGGAGATGCCGGCGAAGATGCCCTCGGCGCCGAGCAGCTCGCGCGTGCGGCGCAGCGCGTCCGCCGACGTCACCGAGAAGCGCGTGGTCAGCACCTCGGCGTCGTAGATCTCGGGGATGAACCCCTCGTCTACGTTGCGCAGGCCGTACACGAGCTCGCCGTACCGCGGCTCGGCGGCCACGATCTGCACGCCGGGCACGTGCTCGCGCAGGTAGCGGCCGACGCCCATCAGCGTGCCCGTGGTGCCGAGGCCCGCGACGAAGTGGGTGATCGAGGGAAGGTCCCGCAGGATCTCGGGGCCCGTCGACTCATAGTGGGACCGCCAGTTGGCCGGGTTGCCGTACTGGTAGAGCATGACCCAGAACGGGTTCTCGGCGGCGAGCCCCTTGGCCACCCGCACCGCCTCGTTGGAGCCGCCCGCCGCCGGCGAGGAGATGATCTCGGCGCCCCACATGCGCAGCAGCTGGCGGCGCTCCTCGGAGGTGTTCTCGGGCATCACGCAGATCAGCTTGTAGCCCTTGAGCCTGGCCGACATCGCCAGCGAGATGCCGGTGTTGCCGGAGGTGGGCTCAAGGATGGTGCAGCCGGGGGTGAGCAGGCCCTCCTTCTCGGCCTGCTCGATCATCCACAGCGCGGGACGGTCCTTGATCGACCCGGTCGGGTTGCGGTCCTCCAGCTTGGCCCAGACGCGCACGTCCGCGGACGGGGACAGGCTCGGCAGCCCCACCAGAGGGGTGTTCCCCACCGAGTCGATCAGCGAGTCGAAGCGCATGACTAGCGCATGCCCCCGGCCACCGCGGGCAGCACGGTCACGGTGTCGCCGTCGGCGACCGGGGTGTCCAGGCCGCCGAGGAAGCGCACGTCCTCGTCGTTGAGGTAGACGTTGACGAACCGGCGCAGGCCGGAGTCGTCGACGATGCGCTCCCTGAGCCCCGGGTGCCGCGACTCGAGGTCGCCGATCAGGTCGGAGAGAGTCGCACCCGCGGCGCTCACCGACTTGGCCCCGTCGGTGTAGGTGCGGAGAATGGTCGGAATGCGAACCTCGATGGCCATCGCGTTTGTCTCCTTGGTCAGTGGTCGTCACGGTCACCCGACGTGTGCGAACACGCGGGGAGGGGCTGGGATTCCTACGTTCAGGAACAGTCGTAGACGACGGTGAAGGGAGTGTGCGCGAAAAGATGGTTCTGCACAGGGGACGAGTGCCCAGGGCGCACACCGGCGCGCGGTGATACCGGGTCAATCGTCAGCATGTTCTCAACTCTACAGCTTTCCCAGCGGCGCTCACGAGGGGACGATTTCTACCTGTTCCTCGGTGACGACTCCGTCGAGCACGCGGAACGAGCGGAACTGCACGTTGTCCGGATCGGCCGTGGAGACCAGCACATAGTGGGCGTTCGGCTCGGAGGCGTAGCTGATGTCCGTGCGCGACGGATACGCCTCGGTTGAGGTGTGCGAGTGGTAGACGACCACCGGCTCCTCGTCCCTGTCGTCCATCTCGCGCCACACCCGGAACTGCTCCATCGAGTCGAAGCGGTAGAACGTCGGCGAGCGCTCGGCGTTCTCCATGGGGATGAAGCGCTCAGGCCGGTCGGAGCCCGCGGGACCGGCGATCACCCCGCAGGCCTCGTCCGGGTGATCGGCCCAGGCGTGGGCGATGATCTTGTCGACCAGTTCCCGTGAGATCGTGAGCATGCCTGGAAGTTACCAAAGGGCGCGGACCAGCGTGTCCTGGAGGTAGGTGAGCCAGTCGTAGGTCACGTACGCCGGGTAGCGCGGATCGTCCTCGGTCATCTCGGCCAGCTCGTCGTGGACCTCCTCGGTGACCTCCAGGCGCACCCCGAGCGCGAGCCGCACGTCGTTGAGCGCGCGCAGCCACGCCTGCGCCTGCTCGGCGGTCAGCTGGACCCTGCCCTGCTCGGCGGTCTCGAGCAGCACCTCGGCGTCGGCCCGCTTGCCCTCGCGCAAGGTGGCCTCGGTGTAACGGCGGAACTCGGCCGCCGCCTCGTCGTCGTCGGCGTAGGCCGAGGGGAACAGCCGGGCCAGCACCGGGTCGGAGGGGGCCTTGGCCGAGCCGATGCCGAGCGCGCGTTCGAGCGGGTCGTCCCCGGTCGCCCCAGGCTCCACCAGGCCGAGCACCTGCGACACCAGCGAGCGCAGGATCGAGGCCTCCCCCGCGTCCAGCAGGATCGTCACCCCGCCGTCGCGCGTGGCGCTGAAACCGGTGCTCACGCCGAGTCTCTCTGGACGGTGGCCCACAAGCCGTAGGAGTGCAGAATCTGCACGTCGCGTTCCATCTCCTCACGGGTGCCGCTGGCCACGACGGCCTTGCCCTTGTGGTGCACGTCGAGCATGAGCTTCTCGGCCTTGGCCTTTGGGTAACCAAAGACCGTTTGCAGGACATATGTCACGTAAGACATGAGGTTGACCGGGTCGTTCCACACGATCGTCAGCCACGGAAGATCGGGGCGGACGTCCGTCGACGGACGCTCGACCTCGGCTGGAGCGGTGCTACCCACGTTCCCATCCTGCCCTACCCCGGTCGTAGTCTTCGACTTGTGAAGATGGCCATGAGCAGCGCGTTGCTCACCGATCACTATGAGCTGACAATGCTCCAGGCGGCGTTGGACGGCGGGGCGGCGCACCACCGGGCCGTGTTCGAGGTCTTCGCCCGTCACCTGCCGCACGGCCGCAGGTACGGGGTGGTCGCGGGCACCGGGCGGGTGCTGGACGCCCTCGCGGAGTTCCGGTTCGGCGACGCCGAGCTGGCGTTCCTGCGCGAGCACCGCGTGGTCAACGACCGCACGCTGGACTTCCTCGCCTCCTACCGCTTCTCCGGCGACGTGTACGGCTACCGGGAGGGCGAGTGCTACTTCCCCGGCTCGCCGATCATGGTGGTGGACGGCACGTTCGCCGAGGCGGTCCTGCTGGAGACCCTGGTCCTGTCGATACTGAACCACGACTCCGCCGTCGCGTCCGCGGCGTCCCGCATGGTGCACGCGGCCGGGACGCGCCCGATCATCGAGATGGGCTCGCGCCGCACGCACGAGCTGGCGGCGGTCGCCGCGGCGCGAGCCGCCTACGTCGCGGGCTTCTCCTCCACCTCCAACCTGATGGCCGGCAGCGTGTACGGCGTGCCGACGGCCGGCACCAGCGCGCACGCCTTCACGCTGCTGCACGACAGCGAGTACGACGCCTTCCAGGCCCAGATCGAGTCCCTGGGGCGCGGCACCACGCTGCTGGTCGACACCTACGACGTCGCCAAGGCCGTGCGCACGGCGGTGGAGGTGGCCGGCCCCGAGCTCGGCGCGGTGCGCATCGACTCCGGCGACCTCGCTGTGGCCGCCCGCGAGGTGCGCCAGTCGCTCGACGCGCTCGGCGCCACCAAGACCCGCATCGTCGTCACCAGCGACCTTGACGAGTACGCCATCGCCGCGCTCGCCGCCGCCCCCGTCGACGGGTACGGCGTCGGCACCTCGGTCGTCACCGGGTCCGGCGCGCCCACGGCGGCCATGGTCTACAAGCTCGTCGCCCGCGAGGACGGCGAAGGCGTCCTGCGGCCGGTGGCCAAGAAGTCGGTCGGCAAGCCGAGCAGGGGCGGCCGCAAGGAGGCATACCGCGCCGTGGAGGACGGCGTGGCGGCCGCCGAGCTGGTCACCACCGCCACCGACGGCGACCCCGCCCCGCCGGGAGCGCGCCCGTTGCTGCACACGCTGGTGCGCGGCGGCGAGATCGTCGGCCGCGAGCCGCTCGCCGCCGCCCGCGACCGTCACCGCGCCTCCGTCGCCGAGCTGCCCGTCCCGGCCCACCAGCTCTCCCAGGGCGACCCCGTCATCCCCACCGTCTTCTCCTGACCCCGACGCCCTTCCCCCGATCCGCTCCCGGCCCGGCCCGGCCGGTGACGATCAGACCTCCGCACAGCAAGGGAGACCGGCCATGAAGACCGCGCTCGTCATCGTCGATGTGCAGAACGACTTCTGCGAGGGCGGCAGCCTCGCGGTGGGCGGCGGCGCCGAGGTCGCCGCGGCCATCGGACCGCACGCCGCCGCGGGCGGCTACGACCACGTCGTGGCGACCCGCGACTACCACGTCGACCCCGGCGACCACTTCGCCGACCATCCCGACTACGTGCGCACCTGGCCCGCCCACTGCGTCGTGGGCACGGCCGGCGCCGACTTCCACCCCGCACTGGACACCTCCGCCGTCGAAGAGGTGTTCAGCAAGGGCAGGCACAGCGCGGCCTACAGCGGCTTCGAGGGGGCGAGCGGCGAGGGCACGAGCCTGGGCGAGTGGCTGGCGGCGCGCGGGGTCGAGCGGGTGGACGTGGTCGGCATCGCCACCGACCACTGCGTGCGCGCCACCGCCCTCGACGCCGCCAGGAACGACTTCACCGTGCGCGTGCTACTCGACCTGACCGCCGGCGTGGCCCCGGCCACCACCGAGGCCGCCCTGACCGAACTCGCCTCCACCGGCATCGAACTCACCGGCACCCCCATCATCAAGCCCACCTGACCCCTGACGCGGCGACCACAAGCCTTCACCGGACGCCGCTCCCCCACCCGATGGCCGCCGGACCTGACCGGCGAGCACCTCGACCTCTACGGCGATGACCACCGACCTCCACCAAGGCACGGTCCACCACCCGGTGGGCGCCGGAAGGGGACGGCGAGCACCTCGACCTCTACGGCGGTGACCACTCCTCCGCCGGGGCGCGCGCCGTTCTCCATCCGGTGGGTGCTGGATGTGACCGGCGCCGGGTCGGCGAGTCGTAGGGCGGCGAATTCGGCGCCGCCGTACGGGGGCCGGCCCGGCGTACGTGCGTGGACGGCGTGCTAGCGGGAGCGCTGGGTGGCCCACTTGCGGATGGTGTCGATGCGCGCGCGGATCTGATCGGCGGACGCCTGGGCGATGGCCGGGCCGCCGCAGGCCCTGCGCAGCTCGGCGTGGATGACGCCGTGCGGCTGGCCGGTGCGGTGGTTCCACGCGCCCACCAGGCCGTTGAGCTCTTTGCGCAGGGCCGCGATCTCTTCGTGCGGGGCGAGCGACACCGGGGCCGGGGCCGGGGTGGCCTTGCGCCGCCGGGCCGCCTGCTGGTCGGCCTGGTGCTTGCGCAGCAGCACCGCCACCTGGTCGGGCTCCAGCAGCCCCGGCAGGCCCAGGAAGTCCTCCTCCTCGGGAGAGCCGGTCTCGGCCGGGGTGCCGAACTCGCCGCCGTCGAACAGCACGCGGTCGAAGGTCGCCGACGCCTCGACGGTCTCGAACGGCAGCTCGTCGCCGACGACGTCCGGACTGTCCTTCTTCTGGCGGGCTTCGTCGACCAGGAAGTCGTCCAGCCCCTCCTCGGGGAGCTTGCGGTCGAGGACGTGGTCGCGCTCGGTCTCCATCTCGCCCGCCAGGCCCATGAGAGTGGGCACCGAGGGCAGGAACACCGAGGCGGTCTCGCCGCGCCTGCGCGCGCGCACGAAGCGCCCCACCGCCTGGGCGAAGAACAGCGGCGTCGAGACGCTGGTGGCGTACACCCCGACGGCCAGGCGCGGGATGTCGACGCCCTCGGAGACCATGCGGACGGCGACCAGCCAGCGCTCTTCTGAGGCGCTGAACTGCTTGATCTTGTCTGAGGCGCCGGGGTCGTCCGACAGCACGACCGTCGCGCCCTGGCCGGTGATCGCGCGCAGGTGCCGAGCGTAGGCGCGGGCCGTCTCGTGGTCGGTGGCGATCACCATGGCGCCGGCGTCGGCCACGTGCCTGCGGACCTCGGTGAGCCGCTTGTCGGCGGCGCGCAGGACCTGGCGGATCCAGTCGCCCTTGGGGTCGAGGGCGGCCCGCCACGCCTGGCCGAGCTGGTCTTTGGTGAGCGGTGTGCCGAGCGTGGCGGTGATCTCGTCGCCGGCGCGGGTGCGCCAGCGCATCTCACCGGCGTACGCCAAGAAGATCACCGGGCGGACGACGCCGTCGGCGAGCGCCGGGCCGTAGCCATAGGAGTAGTCGGAGACGCTGCGCCGCACCCCGTCGCCGTCCTCGGCGTAGGTGACGAACGGGATGGGGTTGGTGTCGGACCGGAACGGGGTGCCGGTGAGGGCGAGCCGCCGCGCGGCCGGCTCGAACGCCTCACGGACGCCGTCGCCCCAGGACTTGGCGTCGCCCGCGTGGTGGATCTCGTCGAAGATCACCAGCGTCCTGCGGGCCTCGGTGCGGGCCCGGTGGAGCGCGGGATGCATCGACACCTGGGCGTAGGTGATCGCGACGCCGGTGTAGTCGCGGGAGGTGGCGCCCTGGCTGTTCTTGAACTCGGGGTCGATGGCGATGCCGACGCGGCCCGCGGCGTCCGCCCACTGGCGCTTGAGGTGCTCGGTGGGGCAGACGATGGTCACCGCCCGGACGACGCCCCGGCTCAGCAGCTCACCGGCGATGCGCAGCGCGTACGTCGTCTTGCCCGCGCCGGGGGTGGCGACGGTCAGGAAGTCGCGCGGCTCGCGCCGGAAGTAGAGGTCGAACGCCTCCTGCTGCCAGGCGCGCAGCTTGGGCGCGGTGCCCCACGCCGCACGGTCGGGATAGGAAGGTGACAGATGAGACGCGGAGAACGAGCTCACGCCGACCTCCTTGTCAGACGGCCTTCGCGGACCTCAGGACCCTGGCCACCACTGATGATCTTGTCGTCGCGCTCGTTTCGCTCCCTCACAGTGAAGCCACGATAGCGGGGGACACCGACAGGACGTGCCGTCCGCCGAGGATGTCCGCCATCACGCCGCCGCCGTACCGGCACCATGCCTGCGCCCCGCCGCACGGCCGCCTGCCAGGTGACGCCGCGGATTCCCGCTAGGTGACGCCGCGGAATATGGCGTCGATCTCGGCGCGCCGCGCGGGCGTGTCGGGCTGGGCGAGAGCGAGCAGGACGACGCCCTCGCCGCCCTTGGTGAGAAGCGTCACACGCAGGTAGGCCGGCTGGTTCACCACGTCGCTGTAGGTGGCGCGAAGGGCCCGGGAGTGGCCGGTGAACCCGCTGACCGTGACCGAGCGGTCGTCGACCACCTGGACGGTGTCGCCGTGCAGCAGCAGCCGCCCGTACAGGTCGGCCAGGTCGAGCGTGGCGGCCCTCGGCCCTCCGGCGGTGACGGGGTCGGCGGGCCGGGCCATCACCAGCGCGGAGCCGTCCACGCTGGCGACCGAGGTGAACCCGGTGACCGGCGGGACCGTTCCCGTCCGCCACCCCGGCGGCAGCGTGAAGCTCACGCCGGCGACGCCGTCCTCCGCGACGACGGGGCCGGGGCTCGCGTTCAGACGGCCCACGGCGAAGGCGACCACCCCGGCCACCAGGGCCGTGCCCGCGGCCACGGCCACCGCGAACAGGACAACCCTCCTGGCCCAGGAAGGCACCCTGACCCGCGAGGGGGCGGCGGGCTCGCCGTACAGCCGCGCCGACGGCGGCAGCCTTTCCTCCTCCGGCGGCGGCCACACGGGGTCACCGTACGGCCGCCTCCCGGTGCGGTGCTCGTCCACGCCACCTCCTCCGTGCACCGAGTATCCGCGCCGGAACGGCCCCCGCGTCAACGAAATGCCGATGAATAGTGGCCAGGGGCCGCCCGCCAGAGCCCGGGACACGGCGGCCCGCTCAGGGCGCGGGGGCGCGGTAGGCGGCCCACATGTCGCGCATGCGGGCGGCCTGACCGGCGGTGAACTCCGACATGCAGCGGTCGTGGGCGTAGTCCATGTAGTTGTGCACGGGGTCGTCGCCGAGGTCGGGGCAGGTGTCCTTGCGGTCGGGGCAGCCCTGCGTCGGGGTCGCCTCGGCGGGGGTGTCGTCGACCGAGTCGCCCGGCGAGCCGCAGCCGTTCTCGAAGGTGTGCAGCAGCCCGAGCCAGTGGCCGATCTCGTGCACGGCGGTGTACCCCTTGGCGAAGTCGCGCAGGGCGCCGCCCGGCAGGCTGCGCCAGTCGACCACGACCCCGTCCAGGGTGGGGTGGTTCTGGTACCAGTGCGGATAGGTGGCGTAGCCCAGCACCAGCTCGCCGAACTGCGCGACGTAGAGGTTCAGCGTCTCTGCGCCGCCCTTGCGCAGCCGCTGCTTCATCGCCGCCTCGTTGGCGAGCGGCTGGTGGAACCACAACTGGTTGTCGGTGCGCGTGACGCCGCGCAGGGCGAAGCGGACTCCGGTGTCGGCGCCGCCCAGCCGCCCGCCGTAGGCGGCGTTCAGCGTCTCGACCTGGGCGGTGACCGCGGCCTCCGGCGCGCCGGCCTGCCCGTCGGTGATCACGTGGACCCACAGGGGCACGGTGACCGTGTGGGCGCGGGGCCCCGGACGCAGGGCGCCGAGCCGCCGCCCCATCTCGGACAGCATGCGTGCGGCCTCGCGGCGGTCCGGCGCGTACGGCTCGGGACCGCGGGTGTCCACGCGCAGCGGCCCGGCGTGGCCGCACGGGCGCGCGGCGGCGGCACGGACCGGCACGCCGGGCACGCCCGCGATCGTGAACAGGCATGCCAGAGACACGGCCATCGCGCGCCGCACCATGCACTCCCCCGGTTGTGTCAGGTCAGAGTGCTGACGCTAGCCGCTACCGCGCTGATCGGCCGGGAGCAACACACGGACGCCTGCCAGGAGTTCGCAGGCCAGGGGGTCGCACCGCGCCCTGCGCGGACGGGGCGACCCCGGCGGCGTCACTCGCCGGACTCGCCCTTCGGCAGCCCTTCGTAGATCTCTTTGCACTCGGGGCACACCGGGTACTTCTTGGGATCGCGGCTCGGGACCCACACCTTGCCGCACAGGGCGCGGATCGGAGTGCCGGTCACCATGCTCTCGGTGATCTTGTTCTTGTCCGCGTAGTGCGAGAAGCGCTCGTGGTCCCCCTCGTCGCCGTGCGAGAGGTTCGGCCGTACTTCGCTCTCGGGAAGGATCTTCGTGCTCACGACATCCGAGTCTACGTGCGCCGGGGGGCGCTCAGGAGGGCGAACCCGGACCGCGGTGGCGGCACGGCACCTCGTCGCGCGGCGGGACTCGGGCTCTCACCTCTCACCGTCCCCTCGGCGCGGGTCGTGCCGCCTGACCGCGGGCCCGCCTCAGCCCACGTGGACGGGGGTGTCGTAGGTCTTGC
This sequence comes from Sphaerisporangium sp. NPDC049457, assembly GCF_055586705.1. Lineage (NCBI taxonomy): Bacteria > Bacillati > Actinomycetota > Actinomycetes > Streptosporangiales > Streptosporangiaceae > Sphaerisporangium > Sphaerisporangium sp. NPDC049457. The sequence goes on from NZ_JBVJHR010000009.1 coordinate 172,314, forward strand.
GGCCCGCCCGGACGAACAGGGCGAGGATCGCGGCCAGGACGGCGACCGTGACGCTGACGGTGAACCCGAAGTGCATGCCGTCCAGGAACGACGAGTGCGCCGCCCGCGTCAGCGCGTCGGCGATCGGCTTGGGCGTGCCCGGCTGCACGGGCGCGACCCCGATGGCGACGAGGTTCTTCATCGCCTCGACCTGAGCGGGGGTCGCCGGGATGTGCGCGGCGGCGAGGTTGCCCGGCAGGACGTCGCCCACCCGGGCGGTGATCAGCGCGCCGAGCACCGCGGTGCCGAGCGAGCCGCCGACCTGCATGGCCGACTGCTGCATGCCGCCGGCGACGCCGCTGTGCTCCTCGGGCGAGTTGCCGACGATGACCTCGGTCGCTCCCACCATCACCGGCGACAGGCCGAACGCCAGCAGCGCGAACGGGATCGCGGTGTCGAGGTAGCCCGCCTCCAGCCCCAGGCGGGACAGCAGGAACATCGAGGTCGCGGTGATGAGCATGCCGACGGCGATCGGCACCCTGGGGCCGAACCTGCTCAGCGCCGCGCCGGCCAGCGGCGAGGCGACGATCATGCCGGCGCTCATCGGGAGCATGCGCATGCCCGACTCCAGCGGGGACAGCCCGTGCACGCCCTGGAAGTAGAAGGTCAGAAAGAACATCGCGCCGAACATGGAGAAGGCCATGAGCACCATCAGGACGGTGCCGATGGAGACCGACGCGTTGCGGAACAGGGTGAGCGGCAGCAGCGGCTCGGCCGCGCGCGCCTGCCACAGGACGAACGCCACGCCCAGCACCACGGCCCCGGCGAAGAACCCGATCGTCCTGGCGTCGCCCCAGCCGTACCCAGGGGCCTTGATGATGGCCCACACCAGGCAGAACATCGCGCCGGACAGCAGCACCACGCCAGGGATGTCCACCTTGGACAGCGACTCGGACCTGCTCTCCTTGATGACCCACAGGCCGACGAGCAGGGCCACCACGCCGACCGGGACGTTGATGAAGAAGACCGACTGCCAGCTCACGTTCTCCACCAGCAGGCCGCCGATGATCGGGCCGGCGGCGCTGGAGACGCCGATCGCCGCGCCCCAGATGCCGATCGCCATGTTGAGCCGCTCGGCGGGGAAGGCCGCGCGCAGCAGAGCGAGGGCGGCGGGCTGCAGCAGCGCCCCGAACAGGCCTTGCAGCACCCGGAAGGCGATCAGGGCTCCGATGGAGGAGGACAGGCCGATGGCGAGCGAGGTGAGGGCGAAGCCGGCGATGCCGATCAGGAAGATCCTCTTGTGGCCGAACAGGTCGCCCAGCTTGCCCGCGGTGATGAGGAACACGGCAAGGGCGAGCAGGTAGCCGCTGGTGATCCACTGGAGGTCCGAGAGGGACGCGCCCAGGTCCTTGCCGATCACCGGGTTGGCGATGGACACCACCGTGCCGTCAAGCATCACCATGATCACGCCCAGCGCGACCGCGAGCAGGGTGAGCCACGGATGCCCGTGACCTCGCCGGGCCGGCGCGTCCGCCGGCGCGGCCAGCGCTTGTGTCATGGAAAGCCCCCCGTATCGAAAGATTGGCCTACTTTCGGTAATTTATGGCAGACGCTGACAGATGACAAACGGTTTTATACGACAGATCATGACTTGTGGCATAATGTGAAGTGAAGGTTTCCAGGAGGTGACCGGCATGGGTCTGCGAGAGCGCAAGAAGCACCGCACCCGCCAGGCGCTGATCGACGCAGGCTTCAAGCTGTTCCTGGCACAGGGGTACGAGGCCACGACCGTCGACCAGATCGCCGCCGCCGTGGAGGTCTCACCGCGCACCTTCTTCCGCTACTTCGGCAGCAAGGAAGAACTCGCCCTCGACTTCACCGTCGACTACGACGAGCGCATCACCGCCGCGCTGGCGGCCCGCCCGCGGGACGAGCCGCCGTTCACCGCCCTCGCGTGCGCCTACCGCGAGTTCATCCACGCGCTGGAGGCCGACGCCGCCGAGGACGCCGAGCGCTTCCTGCGGCACCGCCGCGTCATCGACGCCACCCCCGCCCTGCTGTGCACCAGCTTCGCCCGCATGGCCGACATCGAACAGAAGCTCACCACCGAGATCGCCGGACGCCAGGGCACCGACCCCGACACCGACCCTCGCCCGAGGCTGCTCGTCGCCTTCGTCATCTCGGCGGTGCGCATCGGGATGGAGTGCTCGGTGGACGGCGACAGCTACCTCGACAGCCTGGTCGCCAACGTGGAGAACGCCCTCGACCTCGCCGAGGAGGCGCTGCGCCCCGGCTGGGACCGGCCGGGCACGCCCTCACCCGGACGCGATCAGTTGAGCTTGGGGTCGTCCGGGCAGGTCGCCACGAACGCCAGCTCCCCCGGCTGACGCCGCAGCACCGACCGCCACAGGTTCGCCGGCCGCGAGTCGAACGTGTCGCCTGGCTCGGCCTCCACGACGTACCACGAGCCCTCGCGGATCTCGCTTTCGAGCTGGCCCGCCGTCCAGCCGGCGTACCCGGCGAAGATGCGCATCTGCGTGATCTCGCCGGCGAGGATCTCCGGAGGCGCGTCCAGGTCCACCGTGCCGAGCTTGGAGACCGCCGAGGAGCCCGCGTGCAGCCTGCGCCAGCCCAGCGGCTCCTGACCGCTCGGAACCGAGGCCAAGGCCAGCGCGCTGTCGGTCTGGACGGGCCCGCCCTCGAACAGCACCGGGGGGCCGGACACCAAAGAGTCCCAAGAAGGGAGCACCTGCGTCACGGTCACCTCGCTCGGCCGGTTGAGCATGACACCGAGGGTGCCGCCGTCCTCATCGTGCTCCAGGATCAACACGACGCCGCGCCGGAAGTTCGGGTCGTCCAGCAGTGGCGTCGCCACGAGCAGCCCGCCGACGTAGATCGCCTCCGCCATGCCTCCATCATGACGTGTCATACGGCGAACGCGCGCCCGCCCCCGGCCACACAGGGCCTTCACCTCGCCATATGTTACTCAACGCGTTCAACCGGGCACTGTCGGTATGTAGGATCGATGACTGGAGGATGTGACGACCGCTTCGCGGCGCCGCGCCGCGAAGGAAAGGAAGAGGCCTGATGAACCGCCTGGTGATGGTGGCTCTCGTGACGGCGGGCGTGGCCGCCGGGGTCCCGGCCGCAGGAGCCTCCTACGCCGCCGGCGTGACCGGGCGCGAGGCCCGCCTCCCCCGCGACGGGCGCGTCGAGGTGACCGTCTCCAAGGTCGAATGCCCGGCCGGCCGGGCCGATGTCGTCATGACCGCGCCCCGCGACCGCGACATCGTCGAATACTCCGTCTACCGGGGCAACTCGCTCGTGCGCAACGGCGTGCTGTGGCCGGGCGTCCAGCGCAGCGTCCCCGTCTACCTTGAGCCGCGCACGAGCGAACGCGTCACCATCAGCATCCAGGGTCAGGGCACCACCACCTACCGGGTCTACTCCGGGTGCGAGGGCGACGACTCATCGCCCTCGCGAGACTCGCAGGAGTCCTACGGCGAATACCGCGAGAGCGTCTACAGCGAGAGCTCCAGCGATGACGAGAGCCGCTCCAGCGGCGGGCACGGCGCGCGGCACGTCAACAACCTGCGGGCGCACCGCTACAACCCGCTGCTGCGCAGGCAGGGCATCGACCGCCTGCCCTACACCGGGCCGCCCGCCGACCTGTACGGCAAGATGGCCACCGCCGTCGCCATGGTGGTCTTCGGCGGCATGCTCTGGTGGATCGCCATGATCTGGCCCCGCCGCACCCCCGCCGGCCCCCTGATGCGCCCCCGCCCCGCCTACGCCTCCGGCCGCCGCCACTCGGCCACCCTCTGAACCGCCCGGCTTCTGCCATCCTCCAGCCCGATATGAACCACTTACGACTACTGACCGCCACTGAACGCCTACGCCCATTAGTCTGAGTGTCAAGGGCGTGGTCGTCTCTGCGGCGATCGCTGCCCCGGAAGGCATGATGGAGTCCGGGAGGTCCGGTGGCGGACGAGTACGACGTCTTCATCTCGTACTGTCACGACGACGTGGACTGGGTTGAATCCTTCGCGCGGCGGCTGACCAGAGAGGGGGTCAAAGTCGCCTATGACCAACTTCTGAAACCGGGCGATCTAATCGTGGCCGGCATCGAGCGGGCGATCTCAGGCTCGCAGACCGGACTGCTGATCTACAGTCCGGCCGCGCAAGCCAGCGAGTGGGTAAGCCATGAATACCAGGCACTGATGCTGCGCTCGATAGCCGGCGGACGGCGGTTCATCCCCATCCTGATCAAGGAGACCGACCTGCCTGTGTTCGCGCAGGGCTACCGTCACGTCGACTTCCGCGATGTCAGCGATACCGACCCCCGGTACGACCGGCTCGTCGGCGAGCTGGTCAACGTCCTGCGGAGCTGACATGTCACTCACCTCTCCCCGCTCGGGTGGCCTCCGGCCGGAGATCCGATGGCCGTAGTGTTCATCAACCATCACGCACAGGACGAAGAGCCTGCCTACCGCCTGAAAGCGGCCATCGAGAGCAGAGGCCACTCGGTCTGGATGGACAGCGACAACATCGCGCCAGGCGACCTGATCATCGCGCGGATCGAAGAAGGGCTGGCCTCGGCTGACTACCTTGTGCTGTGCCTGTCTGGCGCGGCCCCATGCCCGTGGTACTCCCACAAGTGGATGGTCACCCTGTCACGCCAGCTCATGGGAGCCGGAGTGAAGATACTGCCGGCGCTACTGTCGGGCGGCCACCTTCCCGCGATCCTGATGGGCATGCGCCATGCGGACCTGACCGCGAACTGGGAGGCTGGCGTGGTCGATTTGTGTGCGGCGATCCGGTGATCGATGGAGAAGCGCATATATCTCCTCGCCGACCCGACGGAGACCGACAAGGCAGAGGAACTCGCCGATCTTTTGCGCCCAGGCGGGTTCGTGGTACGCCACAACGGGAGCACGCCCGTCGGCCGCTTCATCCTGAACGACGCGCTCGACCATCTGCACAGCGGGCTGCCCCTGGTCGTGCTCGGGACCTTCCGGGCGACGGGTGGTCTGTGGGTGGGGCCGCTGGCCAGCGCCGCCAACTCCAGACCCGACTGCCGCGTCTTCGTCGTCGAGATGGAGGAGGGCATCAATTCCGCCCAGCTCTCCATGGGCAGAGTCACGGTGAAGTACTGGGAGGACCCCTCCGGGGCGATCGCGGCCCTCACCGCGGAGTTGGACGCATGTTTCCCTCAGGACAGGCCCGTCTCCACACAGCGACCTGGAGCCGACGACCAGGTCAGGGCATTCCTCGATGAGTTGACGGACGAATCCACCTTCCACGTCGAGGCACTCGCCCGCTTCCGCGAGCAGCTCAACGACGCCATTCGGGAAGCGTATCCGGACGCGTTATCGGCCTGGGAGTTCCTCAAGCGGCTCGGATTGATGCGGGAGAACCGGCTCACCCGCGCGGGCGTCCTGCTGTTCGGCGACAATCCGCTCGCCGTGATGCCGTCCGCGATCGTCGAGTGCGTCCGGGTTCATGGCATCGACATCGCCACCGCCTCGCTCGACGCGAAGCCCCAGGTAGCCCGCGTCCAGGAGCAGATCACCGGCGCATACAGATTCGTGGCGGATCTCGCCCAACGCGGTAAGAAGCCGAGTGAAGGCGACGCTCACGCCCGGCCGGTCTACGACTTTCCCATGGTCGCCGTCCGGGAGGTCATCGCCAACGCCGTCGCGCACCGCGACTACGAAGGCACCGACCCCGTGCAGGTCAGGTACTTCGACGACCGATTAGAGGTGATCAGCCCTGGCCCCTGGCGCGCCCGGTCGATCGTGGAGGGAAAGGACACCGATTTCAGCGATCTGCGCAGCGGATCGCACCGTCGCAACGGACGCCTGGCGATGCTGCTCACTTGGACCGATCTACTCGAAGGCGTGGGGCGGGGCATTCCCGCCGCCGTCGAGGACTGTCTCGCCAGCGGTGCCCGCACCCCGGTGGTGACCCTGGTGAACAACACGATCAAAGTGACCGTCTATCCGTGCGCCAAGCCCGACCGGAGGCACCCGCATGACAATGCGCGTGCGGTATCGGGGGCCGATACAGCGCCCGCTCATCAGCCGCTCATCCTGCGTGCCGAACGCGACGATGTCGCCTTGGTCTCCGGGACCTCTGACGGGCGTGTCATCACCACGTCGCGACGGGAGCCTTTTGAGCCGTCGCTCCAGGACTGGCTGTGGGAGCTGGCGCGCCTCCAGAGCCGGCCACGCCCCGTCTCGGCATCGATCGGCGGCGTACGTGACGGGACGCCGGAAGCCACCGCCCTCCTATTGAGGATCGGCCGGGAACTCGGCCGAGTCCTCGCCACCGGGCCCGTCGGCGAGGCGGTCGTCGCGGCCATCGAAGACGCGCGGAAGCGGCACGGAACCCTGCGGCTGGGGATCCAGACGGACGATGATCTAGCGCACCTGCCGTGGGAGACTCTCGTCTTGTCGGGACAGGATCAACCGCTGGTCCTGCACCCGAACGTCGATCTCTACCGCCATGTGCCGGCAGGCGCGGCGTCGACACACCAGCTGCGAGCCCCGCTGCGCATCCTCGCCGTGGTGGCCGCCCCGGACGGCGGGCCGGTGCTGGATCTAGAGGCCGAGCTGCGTCACATCTTGGACGCGGTGGACATCGCCCGACGCGACGCCGCACACGTACGAATTCTCAATGTAGGCACGCTGCCTGCCATCAGGGAAGCATTGCTCCAAGAGCCCTGTCACATCCTGCACATCTCCTGCCACGCTGCACCGGGGGTGCTCTTCCTGGAAGATGAGCAGGGAAACGTCGACAAGGTCACTGCCGCCCGCCTGGTCGAGGCGATCCCCCGCGAACGCGGTGTGCCCCTGGTCGTACTGTCAGGTTGCTCCACCGCCGTCGACCCGATGGTGACCGCTGATCACGGCATACCCCCACACGTGCTGTCAGATCGCCACATCCCCAACGAGCCACTGGGCGCCACTGATGGCACATTCCCTCCGCAGGCCCAGGCGCCGGACGACGAGGAGACGGTCCTGCCGGAGAGTGAAGCAGCATACGCTGGGCTGGCGCGCGCGCTGTCCGTCGCCGGAGTCCCCGCTGTCCTGGCGATGACCGCCCCGGTGACCGACCGCTATGCCAGAGGGCTGGCAGGCGCGCTGTACCGCGAACTGGCCACCAGGCACGCACCCGATGTGCTGACAGCGCTGTCGGAAGCGCGTCGCCACCTCCAGACCGATCTGCGGGCAGCCCACGAGGACGGCGGGAGCGGCGGGGAAGGCGGCGACGACGCTTCGCCTGAGTGGGCCACCGCCGCACTGTTCCTGCGGGGCCCGTCGCTGCCGCTGTACGACACGAGCGAGGGCATCGACCCTGGCGTCCGGCCGCCACGTACCGTCACCTTGGCCCCCGACGTACCCGTGCGTGTGGTCGGCGACTTCGTCGGGCGGCGCGCTGAACTGCGAGTCTTGCGAGCCGCGCTTCGCGAGCACGCCGGGGTGCTGCTGCATGGCATCGGCGGGGTGGGCAAGAGCAGTCTGGCCGCCGAACTCCTCGGGCGGCTCGGCGACGACGCGGGGCTTGTCGTGTCCCTGGTCGGCCGCACCAGCCCCGACCAGATCTTCGGCGCCGTCGCCGACAAGTTGCTGGTCGCCACCGCCACGGCCGGCGCCCAGGCCGAACCGCTGCGCGAACTGGCACAGTTCCTGCGCCGGCTCGACTTCCCGTGGCCAGTGCGCCTCGACGCGCTCGACCGGGCCCTCGCCGAAGTGCCCGCCGAGCTGAGCGCCAAGGTGGCCGCTCCGCCGCTCACCCTCCTGCTCGACAACTTCGAGGACAACCTCGACCTCAACCGGCACTTCGCCTTCCTGGACCAGGAACTGGCCGCATTCCTCGCCGCCTGGACCACCACATCGAGACGGATGAAGCTGCTGGTCACCAGCCGCTACCCGTTCACACTCCCCGAAGGCGCCGAACGCCGACTGACAGTCCACCATCTTGGCCCGTTGTCGTGGGCCGAGGCACGCAAGCTGATGTGGCGCCTGCCGGGGTTGAACGCACTGGAGGTGGCCGACCAGCAACGTGCATGGGCGATGGTGGGCGGTCATCCCCGGACAATGGAGTACGTGGACGCGCTGCTGCGTGGCGGTCAGGCGCGCTTCGCCGACGTACGTGAACGCTTGGAAGGCCTGCTGAGGCGGCGGGGCATCGCCGACCCGGCCGGATGGCTGAGCCGGGAGGCCTGGCGGCTGGACGGCACGCCTGCTCCGAGCGATGACCAGGCGGGTTCGTGGACGGAAACCTCGGCCGGTGACACGGGGGTGGATGGAGCCCGGGTTCCGGTGGACGACGCGCGGTTGGACGGAGTGCTGGCCGAGGCGGTCACGTTGGCGGTGGACGACGCGCTGGTGGGTGACCTGCTGGGTGTGCTGGACGACTTCACCCGCCAGGTGTTGGTGGGGGTGTCGGTGTACCGCCGCCCGGTGGACCGAGCAGGACTCGCCTGGCCGGTCAGCTCCCCTCTCCCCCATGACCCGGATCAAGAGGAGAGGCTAGCCCGCTTGTACGAGTTGGCGCACCGGGTGCGGCGGGAAGATCCGCAGGCAGGGTTAGACGATCTCGGTCTGTCACCTGAGGAGTTAAGGCGCGCGCATCAGGACCTCACAGCGCTGGCAGCAGCGCCGATCGTGGAGCCTCCCGGACTGGACATGGCCGCCGAACGACTCACCGCGCTGGGGTTGCTCGTTCCTGGGACGGAAGGGGAGGCGGACGGAACCTTCGTGGTCCACCGATGGACGGCGGCCACGCTGGCCGGCACTGAGCTGACCTCCTCCGACGCCATGAAATCCGCGCACCAGGTGGCCTCGCGGTATTGGCGCTGGCGGGTCCGGGCACGGCCGCAGAACCCCTATGAAGATCTGGACGACATGGTGGAGGTCCGCTATCACCATCACGCGGCCGGAGATCTGGAAGCAGCGGCGGCGGCCACCGACTGGGTGTGCAGGCGCCTGCACACCTGGGGTGCGTGGAGTTGGGAGGAACAGCTTCTCAGAGAGACGCTGCCATGGTTCCCCGAGGGGAGCCGCTACCAGGCCGCGGCTTTCCACCAGCTCGGCATCATCGCCCAGGAGCGGGGAGAGTACGACGCGGCGCTCGAGTGGTATCGACGCTCTCTCGTCATCGACGAGGAACTCGGCGACCGGCCCGGCATGGCCACATCCTATGGGCAGCTCGGCAGAGTCGCCCAAGATCGAGGAGAGTACGACCAGGCGGTGGAGTGGTACCACAGGTCACTCGCCATCACCGAGGAATTACAGGACCGTGCCGGCATGGCCAATGGCTACCACCAGCTCGGTAACATGGCCTACCTACGTGGACAGTACGACGAGGCGCTGGAGTGGTACCGCCGCTCCCTGACGATTAAAGAGCACCTTGACGACCGCGCAGGCATGGCCTCCAGCTACCACCAGCTCGGCATGGTCGCCCAGGAGCGGGCAGAGTACGACCAGGCGCTGGAGTGGTACCGCCGCTCTCTAATGATCAAAGAGCACCTTGACGACCGCGCAGGCATGGCCTCCAGCTACCACCAGCTCGGCACAATCGCCCAGAGGCGAGGGGAATACGAACAGGCACTGGAGTGGTACCGCCGCTCCCTCACCATCGCCGAAGAACTCGGCAATCGCGCAGGCATGGCCTCCAGCTACCACCAGCTCGGCACGATCGCCGCGCTGCGAGGGGAATACGAACAGGCACTGGAGTGGTACCGCCGCTCCCTCACCATCGCCGAAGAACTCGGCAACAGCGCAGGCATGGCCTCGGTGATCAGCCGGATCGGCGCACTGTACACCGAGACGGGCCGGGCCGCGGAAGCGGTGCCCTACAACATCCGCAGCCTGGCCGTCCGAGCGGAGCTTCAAGCCCCTGAGGCGGCCGCAGACCTGTTCTGGCTCGGGCAGCAGCGCCAGATCTTGGGCGACGAAGAATTCCGGCGTGCCCTTGCCGAGCAACTCGACGACAAGTCCGCCGATACCGTTTTCGACCTTCTGAATGCATCGGGCCTACCATCCGGCTTCGGAACGAGCGAGCACACACGGGAGACATAGCCAGGGCCCTTCCGTGCGGGGAGCGAGCTGTCACGCCTCGGTGAAGCCGCGCGCGCGGCCGCCGGCCGACTCGCGCACCGCGGCCGCGACCGCGGTGGCGACGTCCGGGTGGAACACGCTGGGGATGATGTAGTTCGGGCCGAGCTCCTCGACCGCGACGACGTTCGCCAGAGCATTGGCCGCCGCCAGCAGCATGCCCTCGGTGACCATGCGCGACTGAGCGTCCAGCAGGCCGCGGAACACGCCAGGGAAGGCCAGCACGTTGTTGATCTGGTTCGGGTAGTCGGAGCGGCCGGTGGCCACGACCGCCGCGTGCTCGCGGGCGTCGTCGGGCGAGACCTCGGGCTCGGGATTGGCCAGGGCGAAGACCACGGCACGGTCGGCCATGGCGGCGATGTCGTCACCGTTCAGGATGCCGGGGGCCGAGACGCCGATGAAGACGTCGGCGCCCTTGACCGCGCCGCGCAGATCGCCGCTGTAGCCGTCGGAGTTGGTGTTCTCGGCGATCCACCTCAGCGATTCGTCCAGGTCGTCACGGCCGCCGTGCACGGCGCCGAGATAGTCACAGACGACGACATTGCGCGCCCCGGCCGCGAGCAGCAGGCGCAGCACCGCGGTGCCCGCCGCCCCTGCGCCGGCCATCGCGATCTTCACCTCGGGCAGCGACTTGCCGACGACGCGCAGCGCGTTGGTGAGCGCGGCGAGCACGCAGATGGCGGTGCCGTGCTGGTCGTCGTGGAAGACCGGGATGTCCAGCAGGTCGCGCAGCCGCCGCTCGATCTCGAAGCAGCGCGGCGCGGAGATGTCCTCCAGGTTGATGCCGCCGAAGCCGGGCGCGATGGCCCGGACGACCTCGACGATCGTGTCGACGTCCTGGGTGTCCAGGCAGATCGGCCAGGCGTCGATGCCCGCGAACCGCTTGAACAGGGCCGCCTTGCCCTCCATGACGGGAAGCGCCGCCGCGGGACCGATGTTGCCCAGGCCGAGCACCGCCGACCCGTCGGTGACCACCGCGACCGTGTTGCGCTTGATGGTCAGGCGGCGGGCGTCCTCGGGATTGCGCGCGATGGCCAGCGACACCCGGGCGACGCCGGGCGTGTAGGCCATCGACAGCTCGTCGCGGTTGCGCAGCGGGACCTTCGACTGCATCTCGATCTTGCCGCCGAGGTGCATGAGGAACGTGCGGTCGCTGACCTTGTGGATGACGACACCCTCGACGGCGTCCAGGCTGTCGACGATGGCCTGCGCGTGGTCGGTGTCCTTGGCGGCACAGGTGACGTCGATGCGCAGCTTCTCGTGACCGGCGTTGGTCACGTCCAGGGCGGTGACCACGCCCCCCGCGGTCTCCACGGCGTGGGTGAGCTGGCTGACGGCCTTGCCGCCCGCGGGTACCTCAAGACGGACGGTGATCGAGTACGACACGCTCGGCACGGTGGCCACGTCGATCCGCTCCTTTGCGGGTGTGGTGGTCGCGCTCACTCGGGTGCGTCGTCTCGCTGTCGCGCATCCCGGCTCGCTTGCTCCCCTTCCGGGACATCCATCGTGCCAGACCCGGCACCCTGCTTCGGCCTCGCGTATTGCGCTGTGTTGCCTTTGCCTCGCTGCGCTCGGCGGGCCCGGAGCGCCCTTGAGGCGGCGCCCTTCGTCGTCGTTCGCGAGCGCTCGTTCCTCGCACTCGCTCCCTCCTCCTCAGGACACCGCCGCGCCCCGAGCCGTGCTCGGGGCGGAGAAAGTGCTGGTAGAGGGATCGGGAGGGGTCAGAAGAGGGCGCTGGCTAGGCTGCGGCGGGCTTTGGCGACTGAGGGGTCGCTGGTGGGGAGGGCGTCGAAGAGACTGAGCAGGTGGCGGCGGACGCGGTCGCGGTCGTCGCCGGAGGTGCGGCGGACGGTCTGGACGAGCCGCTCGAACGCCTCGTCCACCCGCCCGCTGAGCATCTCGATGTCGGCGGCCTGGGTCTGGACCTCGGCGTCGCCCGGGTTCTCGGCGGCACGGCTCAGGACGGCGCCGGCGTCCAGGTGCTGCGTGCGGCGCACCAGACCCACCCCCGCCAGGCCGATCTTGGCGTCCGCGTCGGCCGGGGATCGGGCGAGCAGCCGCTCGTAGGCCGCGGCCGCGGCGTCGAGATCGCCGTCCTCGATGGCCTGCTCGGCCGCGAGCAGATCGGGGTCGGTCTGCGGCTGCGGCGCGGCGCCCTGCTCCTCCTGCGGCCCCTCGGGCGCGGGCGGGAGGTACTGGGCGAGCGCCTGCATGAGCTGGTCGAGCCACTGGCGCACCTGAGCCTCGGGCAGCGCGCCCTGGAACCCGGTCACCGCCTGCCCCTGGAAGACGGCCAGCACGGTCGGGATGCTCTGCACCTGTAGTGCGCCGCTGACCTGGGGGCTTGAGTCGACGTCGACCTTGGCGAGCACCCATCGGCCGGCGGCCTCGGCCGCCAGCTTCTCCAGGATGGGGCTGAGTTGCTTGCACGGCTCGCACCAGGTGGCCCACAGGTCGAGGATGACCGGGGTGCGCATGGAGCGCTCGATCACCTCGGTGGCGAAGGTCTCGTCGGTGACGTCGATGACCACGCCGGCCGCGGGCGCCGCGGGGGCGCCTCCCGCGGCGGTCTGTTGCGCCGCCGCCTCGCGACGGGCCTGGGCTTCGAGCGCCTGCTTGCGCGCACCGAGATCCACGGCCCCCTGCAACGATGCCGGTCGAGTGAAGTCCGCTGGGCTCATACGTCCAATCCTGCCGCATCCGGCGCGTGCTCATGGTCGCCGGGCGGGTCCGTGGAAACCCGCGCCCCCCTTATGTCACGCCTTTATCGCAAATTCGCATGGATCTGTCATATAGCGCGGATTTCACGAACGATGGCTCTCGGCATGAATCCGCTGACTTGGAGGTGGGTGTGAGACGCGTCATCGTCGTTTCCGCCGCAGCCGCCGTGATCGCCGCGACCGTGGCGCTCCCGGCACAGGCCGTCCGAACGACGGCCGAACCTGCGACGGAGACCCAATACGTCGTCCTTTACAAGGAAGGCGTCGCGCCGGCGGACGCCCAGAAGGCCATTGAGGCCGCGGGCGGCAGCGTGGTGAAGGTGAACGCGGCCGTCGGACTGGCCACGGTCACGACCGCCAACGCCGGTTTCGTCTCCGCCGTCGCGGGATCCGCCGCCATCGAGGGCGTGGCCCGCGACCGGGTGATCGGCAGCGTGCCGAAGACCGCGGCGCGGACGGCTCTGACCAGCCTGTCGGCCAAGACCGCCAAGGCCGTCGAGAAGGAGGGCCGCGAGCGCGGCGCCGTCAGGCACGGCCGCCCGGTGAAGGCCGAGCCGCTCTCGGACCTCCAGTGGGACATGAAGCAGATCCACGCCGAAGAGGCGCACAGGTACGAGCAGGGCGACCCCAAGGTGCTGGTCGGCGTGATCGACACCGGGATCGACGGCTCGCACCCCGACATCGCCCCGAACTTCGACAAGGCCCTCAGCCGTAACTTCACCGTCGACATCCCCTCCGACGCCAACGGCGAGCCGATCGACGGCCCCTGCGAGGAAGAGGCCGACCAGTCCTGTAACGACCCCAGCGACGTGGACGAGGACGGGCACGGCACGCACGTGGCCTCGTCGATCGCCTCGCCGATCAACAAGCTCGGCGTCGCGGGCGTGGCGCCCAAGGTCACGTTGGTGAACCTGCGCGCCGGCCAGGACTCCGGCTACTTCTTCCTGCAGCCGAGCGTGGACGCACTGACCTACGCCGGGGACATCGGCGTCGACGTGGTCAACATGAGCTACTACATCGACCCGTGGCTGTTCAACTGCGTCGACAACCCGGCCGACTCCCCCGAGGACCGGATGGAGCAGGCGACGGTCATCAAGGCGACCCAGCGGGCCCTGAACTACGCCCACCGCCACGGCGTCACGCTCATCTCCGCCGCCGGCAACGGGGCGAGCGACTACACCAAGGTGGTCACCGACGCGAGCAGCCCCGACTTCGCCGACGTGCCCGGTGAGGCGCCCCGCACCCGCACCATCCCGCCGAGCTGCGTCTCGATGCCGAGCGAGGGCGAGCACGTGATCTCGGTGTCCTCCACCGGCGTCAGCAAGCGCAAGGCGTACTACTCCGACTACGGCAACGGGTACATCGACGTGGCCTCCCCCGGCGGCGACGTCTACGACACCCCCGACAACACCCGGGACATCACCAAGGCGACGCTGTCGGCCTATCCCAAGTCGCTGGCGATCGCCAACGGCGAGATCGACGCCAACGGCGACCCGACGGTGAACTACGTCGTCAAGGACTGCTCCGGCGCGACCTGCGCGTACTACCAGTATCTGCAGGGCACCTCGATGGCCTCGCCCCGCGCGACCGGCGTCGCGGCGCTGATCGTCAGCAAGTACGGCCACCACACACGGGGCGGGGGCAAGACGCTCTCTCCGGACGTGGTCGAGAAGATCCTGAAGGGCACCGCCACCAAGACGCCCTGCCCGAACCCGCCCGCCTACACCTACACCCGTCTGCTGCCGAACGGCACCACCGCCACGGCCACCCACGTGTGCGAGGGGACCACGGCGTCCAACGGCTTCTACGGCAAGGGCATCGTCGACGCCCTGCGGGCCGTCGGCCGATAGATCTCGGCGGTCACGCCGGCCCGGCGTCAGCCGGCCCCAGGGGGTCCGTCCTTCGGGACGGGCCCCTTCGGGTTCTCGCCCGGCCTCCCATTGCGCCGCGCCGGCCCCGCGCCCCGCCGCCCCGCCGCCGGCGGCTCGTCCTCCTCCAGGGAGGCGAAGTCGCCGGCGGCCACCCGCATGGTGCGCAGCAGCCCGAAGATCTCGGCCAGGTCGCCCTCGCCGTACATCGTCATGCAGAAGTCGGCGCCCATCAGGTCGGCGGTGGCCCGCCCGACCACCTCGCGCCCCTTGTCGGTGATCTCGGCCAGCACCCCCCGCCCGTCCCTGGGGTTGCGCATGCGCCGGACCAGCCCCGCGCGCTCAAGGCGGTCGATGGTGTTGGTCACGCTCGTCGGATGGACCATGAGCCGCTCGCCGATGCGCGACAGCGACAGGGAGCCGGTCCTGCTGAAGGTCAGCAGCACGAGCGCCTCGTAGCGCGCGAACGTCAAGTCATGCGGCCTGAGCAGCGTGTCCAGTTGCCCGAGGAGGATCTGGTGCGCTCTCATGATCGATGTGACGGCGGCCATGGCGGAGGACGGCCCGAAGCGGACGCGCCACGTCTCAGCGGCGCGCTCGATGGGGTCGAACGGCAGGTTAAGCGGCTTCGGTACACCGATGGACACAACGCTACGCTAGCGCCTGCCGCCGACACTGACGCAGGGTCACTGAGTTCCATGGGTTACCCAAGAACCGGGACGCCAAACATCACGCTCCGTTATGGTGTGCATGTCAAGAGGTGAGGCGCGGCAAAGCCCGACCCAAAGTATGGGGAAGGCCGCGCCGTACGACGCGGGTCGCGGCCATGCGATCCACACGGGCGTACGGCGCGGCGAGCCTGGGTCGGGCGCCGGGTGCCAAGGGGCCGGCACCGGTGCCGAGACGCGCCGCTCATCCAGGCACGGGGGTTCTAAATGAAGAGCATGTGTGCGACCGCACGGGTGGCGTGGCCGGTTCTCCGGCGCACGCGGAGCCGTGCTTGAGCAAAGGGGCGTTTCGCGCGAAGAGCTGAAGCACAGTGCGCTGGTGGCGATGGGGATGCTGCTGGCGCTCGGCCTGCTCGCCGCGTGGAGCGTCCTGGTTCCAGGCATTTCCGCATGGGAGAACATCGTCGTCGCGGTCATCGGCTCGCTCCGGCTGACCGGACCGGTCGCCGCGGCGTTCGCCGCGTGGGTGGCCGTGCGCAAGCGCCGCGCCGCGCCCGACCGGCTGCCGGGCGCCTGGCAGGTGCTGAGGGCGCCGCTGGCCGTCCTGGTGGTCGTCGTCGGCGCGTTCGGCGCCACCGTGACCATGCTGGCGATGAAGGCCGTCCTGACCGAGCAGGCCGGTCACCTGTCGCCCACCGGCCTCGCCGTGGGCGCCGCCGGGCTGTCGCTGTACGCGGTGATCGGCTGGGTCGCGGGCTGGGCGGCGCCCTGGACGCTCACCCCGTTCGCGGCGGGCGTCGGCAGCTACGGGCTGTTCGCATCGCTGGCCGCGGGCTCGGGCTGGGCGGTCAAGCTCGCGCCCGCCACGCCAGAGCCGTACGACCCGTTCGAGGGGCTGAGCATGGCGGCGTTCGCCAACCAGTCGCTGTGGCTGCTCGGGCTGACCACCGCGCTGCTGCTCACCTGGACGGCCGTCGTCACCCGGCGCGCGCTCGCCCTGGCCTCGGCGTTGCTGGCGGTGCTCGCGGCCGGCACGGGCATGGCCCGCGTGCTCGGCGAGCCGCAGGCCGTCGCCGCCACCGAGCCCATGGTCTACAGCTGCCAGGAGTGGCCGATCACGGTGTGCGTCCACCCGGGCATGCGCAGCGGCCTCACCGAGCTCGGAGCCACGTTCACCACGATCGCCGCCCGCCTCACCGGCACGCCCGCCGCCTTCTCGCGCGTCGAGCAGCGCCCGCGCGACGATGTCCGCCCGGCCGCCGCCGGCGCGGTGACCATCCACGTGGACGACCTCACCCCCGGGTACGCCCTCAGGGCCGCGGCGGAGTTCGTCGAACACCTGGCCGCGCCGTGCGGCGAGGCCCGCGCCGACGGCTACCGGGCCGTCGTGACCGCCTGGCTGCGCGGCGAACCGCTGCCGAGCGGGCCGCTGCCGGGGCATCAGGCCGCCGCCACGTGGTTCTCGGCGCTGACCGAGAGCCAGCGCCGCGACTGGCTGCGCATGTTCTACACCGACTTCGCCACCTGCCGGCTGAAGGGGTCGCACTTCGGCGGCGGCGGGGTGGCCGTCCCGGGCGGCGCGACGACCGGTCCCGGCTGGGCCGCCCCCGCCGCGGGCACGACCACGGGCACGGCCACGGGCACGACCACGGGCACGGCCGCCGCGCGGCCGATGTCGCGCGACTCCGGGCGCGCCGCTCCGGCGCCGTCCAGATCGACCGCGGCCACCCGCTATCCGGCCCAGTCCCCCGTTCCCGGTTCGCCGTACCCGACCATGCCGGGCCCTTCCTCTCCCGGGCGGGCGCCCCTGACCTCGGAAAGGTGAGAAACCACGCATCGCGGGAAGGAGAACGGCCGTGAACCGCCAGACGTCGCCCCCCCAGACATCGGCGGCCGCGGAACCGGCGCCACGCCGGTCCCGCCGCTGGCGCTACTTGGCGGGCGTTCTCACCGTGCTCGTGCTTCTCGTCGTGGGCGCGAAGCTGACCTGGTCGTACCTCAACCCGTTTCAGGAGAACACCATCGACCGCAGCCAGCCGGTGCTGCTGCAGTCGATCCAGAACATGAGCCGGTTCCAGGCCGCCACCGGCAACTTCCAGGTCATCGTCGACCTGGAGAAGGACGCGCCCTTCCTGCCGGACGCCGTCAAGGGCTCGCGCACGCTGTTCGTCGGGGCCGGCTCCGTGGACGCCTACGTCGACTTCTCGCGGCTGCCCAAGGACGCGATCACCGTCTCGGCCGACCGCACCGAGGTCACCGTGCGGCTGCCCCGCGCGCAGCTGGAGAAGCCGAACCTGGACAACAAGAAGTCCTACGTCTACGCCCAGCAGCGCGGGCTCCTCGACCGCGTGCAGGAGATGCTCTCGTCCTCGCCGCAGAACCAGCAGGAGCTGTACGTGCTGGCCGAGAAGAAGATCGCCGAGGCCGCCCAGAGCAGCGATCTGCGCAACCGTGCCGATCAGAACACCAAGCTCATGCTGGAGGGCATGCTGAAGTCGCTGGGCTTCACCAAGGTCTCCGTCAAGTACACCGACGAGCCCTGAGCCCGGCTCACTCCTCGTCGTCGTCCAGCAGACCGGCGTCGTGGACGAGCAGCGCTATCTGGACACGGTTGTTCAGGCCCAGCTTGGTGAGAACGCCGGAGACATGGGTCTTGACCGTCGGGACGCCCAGATGGAGCACGGCGGCGATCTCGGCGTTGGACCTGCCCTGGCCGACCGCGAGGGCGACCTGGCGTTCGCGGTCGTTCAGCGACGTCAGGCGCTCTCTGGCGTGGGCGCGCCGCCGGTCGTGGCCGGAGTCGGCCACCCTGGCCATGAGGCGCCGGGTCACCTCGGGCGACAGCACCGGAAGCCCTCGTGCCACCTGCCGCACGGCGGCCACGATCTCGCCGGGCGGGGTGTCCTTGAGCAGGAAGCCCGCGGCTCCGGCGCGCAGCGCGCCAAGGACGTGCTCGTCGGCGTCGAAGGTGGTCAGCACGATGACCTCCGGCGCCACGGGGCGCGCGCGCAGGATCCGGGTGGCGGCCAGTCCGTCCATCACCGGCATGCGGATGTCCATCAGCACCACCTCGGGGGCGTGCCGGTCGACCAGCGGCATCACCTGCGCCCCGTCGCCGGCCTGGCCGACCACGGTGATGTCGGGGGCGCCGCCCAGCATCATCACCAGGCCGGCGCGCACGAGGGGGTCGTCGTCGGCGATGAGCACGCGGACCGCCAGGGAATCCGTCGAAGTCATGCCGGCCACGGTAGCCAGGCCCACAGCCGCCAGTCGCCTTCGGGAGTGGGTCCGTGCTCCAGCCGCCCGTCGGCCAGCGATACCCGCTCCGCCAGCCCGACCAGCCCCTGTCCCGCTCCCGGGGCGACGGGCGCGGACGCCGCCGAGGCGGGCGGGAGCGGCGCGGGGACGGCGTTGCGGATCTCCACCTCCAGGCCGCGGCCGGGAGCGCCGGCCACGCGGACGCGCACCTCCGCGTCCACGGCGTGCTTGCGCGCGTTGGTCAGGCCCTCCTGCACGATGCGGTAGGCGGTGCGACCGGCCCGGTCGGGAGCCGGCCCGGCGAGCTCCTCGGCGAGCTTCACCCGCATGCCCGCCAGGCGCGACTCGGCGACGAGGTGCCGCACGTCGGCGAGGCCGAGCCGGGGCAGCTCGCCCACCGGGGCCCGCAGCACGCCGATGACCTCGCGCAGGTCCTGCAACGCCTGGTGGGCGCTCTCGCGGATCACCTTGACCGCCCGTGCGATGTCCTCGGGTGACGCGCCCGGGTGGTACTCCAGCGCTCCGGCGTGCACGCTCAGCAGCGACAGCCGGTGGCCGAGCACGTCGTGGATCTCGCGGGCGATCGCCTCGCGCGCCTGGTGCTGGGCCTGCAGCGCGCGCAGGTGGGCCTCGGTCTCGGCCCGGACGGCGCGGTCGCGCAGCGACAGCACCAGACGGCGCCGCTGGTGGACGAACAGCCCCCACCCCATCACCGCGCCCTGGATGCTGAAGCCGAACAGGAACAACAGCGGGAAGGGCATCTCGGGTTCGGGGCGCAGGAAGGTGTAGACGAGCGCGGACACCAGGCTGACCGCGAACACGGCTCCCGAGACGCGCGGAGGCCGGTGGACGGCGACGGTGAACAGCGCCACCAGCATCGCGCCCGCCACCATCTCCGACCACGCCGACAGGGCGATCAGCACGAGCGCGAGCCCCACCGGCCACCGGCGGCGCAGCCACAGCGACGCGCAGCCCAGCGCGCCGATGACCTGGTCGAGGCCGAACAGCCACTCCGGCGAGGGCATGACGGAGTCGAGGCGCTCGGTCGCGGTGAGAACGCCGAAGGCCGCCGCCAGCAGGAAGGCGGCGATGTCCGCGAGCGCGTCGCGCAATGGCCGCCGGTCGAGGGAGGCGGTGGCGGTGGCGGGTCCGTTCATCTGCCGCGAGCCTACGGCGGGACGCGGGTGCCTCGCCTGCCGGAGATGCCTGGACGATACGTAAGTCGGGGTAGGAGAGACTTTCGTCGTGGACGGCCGCGGGCCGGCGCGACGAGCGTCGGACACCGCGATCCGCATGGCCGATGCCGGACGGCCGGGCGGGCGCCTAGCGTTCGGCCATGCGGAGAAACATGCAGATCCTCGGCCTGATCCTGGTTGCCGAGGGCGTCAGCGGGGCCATCGACCGCATCGCCGTGCAGCCCTTCTTCGGGATCTTCCTCAACTTCTTCAACCGCGTCATCGTCCCTCGGCTGAGCTTCCTGACCGGCTACGAGCTGTACGCCAACCTGGTGCTGGCCGCGTTCGGCGGCATCGTCATCCTGGCCGCCGCTCCCCGTCCACGCTGAGCGGCGCCCCGCGTCCTGTCCGGCGTGGCGGACGGGCGGGACGGGGTCATCGGCGGCGCAGGACGAGCGCGCCGTCCGGGGCGCGGTCCACGCCGGCGCCGAAGCCGTGCCCCTCTTGGTCGAGGACGGCCCTGAGCCACTCGGCGTCCTCGTCGCAGGCGCGGCCGAGGCGCATGCGGCGGGCCCGCATGGGGATCATGGTGAGGCCGAGCAGGCTTCCGGTGGCCGGGTCCAGCGACGCCAGGTACAGCAGTCTCAGGTCGTCCCGGTAGCGCTCGTAGCCGCTGATGCCCTCGTAGTCGTCGATGAGGTCGCCGCAGCCGTACAGCACGAGCCGGTCCCGGTACACCTCCACCGGACGCGGGTGGTGCGAGGAGTGCCCGTGCACGACGTCCACGCCCGCGTCGACCAGCGCGTGCGCGAAGCGCCGCTGCGCGGGAGGAACGTAGTAGCCCCAGTTGGAGCCCCAATGCAGCGACACGACCACCAGGTCGCCGGGGCCCTTGACCCGGCGCACCCGGGCGGCGATCTCGGCCGCGCCGGCGCGCGCCGGCTCGGGTACCAGGTCGACGCCCGGCCGGTCGGCGGTCGCCCCCCAGTCCTCGGGGATGCCGCTGGACTCCATGCCGCACGAGAAGACCAGCACCCGGCCGCCGCCGTCCGGGGTGAGGACCACGGGCCGCCGGGCCTCGCCCGCCTCCCGCCCGGCCCCGGCGGTGCGGAACCCCGCGCCGCTCAGGACGTCCAGCGTCTCTTCCAGGCCCCGGCGGCCGAAGTCCATCACGTGGTTGTTGGCCAGCGCGCAGACGTCGGGGCGGGCGGCGGCGAGGCACGGCAGGTTGGCGGGGTTCATCCGGTAGTGGACGGCCTTGCCGGGCCAGAAGTCGCCGGCGCGCGTGACGCTGGTCTCCAGGTTCACGACGCGGACGTCGGGCGCGGACTCCTCAAGGACCGCCAGGGCGTCCCCCCACGGCCAGCGATCGCCCGCGGGGCGGGGCACCGGGCCGTTGACCGCCTCGGCCAGCCGGACGTAGTCGCGCGCGTCCCGGACGCACGCCTCCCGCAGCTCGGGGTCACCGGGGTGGTCGAGGATCTGGTCGACGCCCCGGCCGAGCATCACGTCACCGCAGAGGAACAACGTCAGAGATCGACGTCGCATGTCTTCATGCTAGCCGCGCCACATAAAGGCGCTTCGCGCACCGGGCGGACGGACGCGCCGGGGAGACGGACGCGTGGCGGGGCGAGACGGACCGTCTTGTGCGAAGCGGCCCGGTCAGCTCTTGAGGAAGGCCAGCAGGGCCTCGGTCACCTCGTCGGCGTGCGTCCACAGCAGGCCGTGCGGGGCGCCCTCGATCTCCACGTAGGTGGCCTGCGGGAGCAGCCGGTGGAAGGGCCGGGCGGTGGCGTCGATGGGCAGGATGCGGTCGGCGGTGCCGTGCAGGATCAGGGCCGGCACGTCCACGGCGGGGATGTCGGCGCGGAAGTCGGTGAGCCAGGTGGGCACGCAGGCTGCCGAGGCGTACGCCGACGCGCCGGCGGCGACGTTCCAGCTCGCCTTCAGCGCGGCCTCGCTGAGCCGGGAGCCGAGGTTCTCGTCGGTGTTGTAGAAGTCCGCGTAGAAGGCGTCGAAGTAGGCGTACCGGTCGGCGGTCACGGCGGCGAGGATGCCGTCGAAGACCGACTGGTCGACGCCGGTCGGGTTGTCGTCGGTCTTGAGCAGGAACGGCTCCAGCGAGGCGAGGAAGGCGGCCTTGCTCACCCGTGACGACCCGTACTTGCCCAGGTAGCGGCCGACCTCGCCGGTGCCCATCGAGAACCCGACGAGCACCACATCGCGCAGGTCCAGCACCCGCAGCAGGGTGTCGAGGTCGGTGGCGAAGGTGTCGTAGTCGTAGCCGGTGGTCGGCTGGCTGGACCGGCCGAAGCCCCGGCGGTCGTAGGTGATGACGCGGTAGCCGGCCTTGAGCAGCGCGGCGGTCTGCTTCTCCCAGGAGTGTCCGTCGAGCGGGTAGCCGTGGATCAGCACGACCGGCTGCCCGGAGCCATGGTCCTCGTAGTAGAGCTCGATCGGGGTGGAGTTCTCGGTGCCCACGGTGACGTACGACATGATCTTCCTTCCAGAAAGCGGCGCTTCGTCCGGCTTGCGATCGAACCGTACACGATTACATCGCGCACGAGCCAATCGGGGACGTTGGACTTGCCGTAAGCTCGGTTCATGACACCAGGCACACCGAGCACAGCGGGCTCCGCCCCGCCGGCCACCGCCTCCGGCCCCTTGGCTGAACTGCTGTGCTTCGACCTGTACGCCGCCTCGCGCAGCCTCACGGCCGTCTACCGCCCGCTGCTCGACCCCCTCGGCCTCACCTACCCGCAATATCTGGTCATGGTGGTGCTGTGGCAGCGGGACGGCAGCACCATCCGCGACGTGGTCGAGCATCTGCAGCTCGACTACAACACCGTCTCGCCGCTGCTCAAGCGCCTGGAGGCCCGCGGCCTGCTGACCAGGCGGCGCAGGGCCGACGACGAGCGCGCGGTCGAGCTGGCGCTCACCGACGACGGCCGCGCCCTGCGCGCCGAGGCGCGCCACATCCCCGGCGCCATCCAGGAGGCCGTGGGCATCGACGGCGCCACCGTCGGCGCCCTTCAGCGCATCCTGCGCGAGGTCGCGGCGTCCGCGAACGCGTACGCCGCCAAGAAGGCGTAGCCACCGGCCACCGGCGCCGCGAAGCAGGCGCGTCCGCCGGCCCACGGGATGCCGCCAGGAAGGCGCGGCCGCCCGGCCCGCGCCAATGCGCGCCCCTGCCCGCCGGACTTGACTGCGTTATTCACAAACCCTGCGGAACGCCATAAAGACCATCGCGGCCGGGCGGCCCGGGAACCATTGAGAACCGCCGAAACTTTCGACGCCTGCCCGCAAACAATCACGGCCGGGCGATCGGAGAATCACCGGAGGCCCGTGAAGCCTCCAGCCGCGATCACGAGGCGGGAACGGTGATGATCAGGGCGTCGCCCTGGCCCCCTCCGCCGCACAGACCGGCCGCTCCCGTACCGCCGCCCCGGCGCCGCAGCTCATGGGCCAGGGACAGGACGATGCGCGCGCCCGAGGCCCCGATCGGGTGGCCGAGCGCGATGCCGCCGCCGTTGACGTTGACCTTCTCCTCCGGCACACCGAGCTCCTTGGCCGACTGGAGCACGACCGCCGCGAACGCCTCGTTGATCTCGATCAGGTCGAGGTCCTCCACGGCCAGCCCTTGCTTGCCGAGCGCGTGGCGAATGGCGTTGGCCGGCTGCGACTGCAAGGAGTTGTCAGGGCCCGCGACGTTGCCGTGGGCGCCGATCTCGGCGAGCCAGGTCAGGCCGAGCTCCTCGGCCTTGGCCCTGGACATGACCACGACCGCGCAGGCGCCGTCGGAGATCTGGGACGCCGAACCGGCCGTGATCGTGCCGTCCTTCGTGAACGCCGGACGCAGCCGGGCCAGCGTCTCCACGGTGGTGTCGCCCCGCACGCCCTCGTCCGCGGAGACGACCAGGGGGTCGCCCTTGCGCTGGGGCAGGCTCACCGGGACGATCTCGTCGTCGAAGGTGCCGTCCTTGGCGGCGGCCGCCGCGAGCTGGTGGGACCGGGCCGAGAAGGCGTCCTGCTCCTCCCGCCCGATGCCGAGCCGGGTGTTGTGCCGTTCGGTGGACTCCCCCATCGACACCTGGTCGAACACGTCCGTGAGCCCGTCGAACGCCATCGAGTCGAGGATGCCGGCGCCGCCGTACTTGACGCCCTTGCGCAGCCCGGGAAGCAGGTGCGGGGCGTTGGTCATCGACTCCATGCCGCCGGCGACCACGATGTCGAACTCGCCGGCCCGGATGAGCTGGTCGGCCAGCGCGATGGCGTCCATGCCGGACAGGCACACCTTGTTGATCGTCAGCGAGGGCACGCTCATCGGGATGCCCGCCTTCACGGCCGCCTGCCGCGACGGGATCTGGCCGGCGCCGGCCTGCAGCACCTGACCCATGATCACGTACTCGACCTGCTCAGGCGCCACCCCGGAGCGTTCCAGAGCCGCCTTGATCGCCAGGCCGCCCAGCTCCACGGCGGACAGGCCGGACAGCGCGCCGAGCAGGCGGCCGATGGGCGTGCGCGCCCCGGCCACGATGACCGATCGCGACATGCCGGACGGGGTGGCGGAAGAACTGGACACCAGGGCCTCCATGATGGGGTCTTCGGCGACTTTGCCACCATACCTACGACGCACCGCACGACCCCAACGAGGTCCGGCCCCGAGCGCGCCCGCGCGGCCCGGGGACGGCTCGCGGGGACGTTCCGGCCCTCGCCGCCGGTCACCGATGGAGGACACGCAATGCTGCTGAGAATCGACCACGTGGGCATAGCCTGCGAGAATCTCGACGAGAAGATCGCGTTCTACGAGTCGACCTTCGGGGTGACGGTCGTCAGCCGGGAGGTCAACGAAGAGCAGGGGGTGAAAGAGGCCATGTTGCACGTGGCGGACGGCGAGGGCGGCGGCTCCTACATCCAGCTGCTCGAGCCGCTGCACGCCGACACGCCGGTCGGCAAGTTCCTGGCCAAGCGGGGTGAGGGCGTCCACCACGTCGCCTACGGTGTGAGCGATGTCACCAGAGCCCTGGAGGCGATCGGCGGCGCGGGGGTGCGTTTGATCGATCTGCACCCGCGGCACGGCGCAATGGGCACCTCAATCGCGTTTCTTCATCCGAAAGATGTGGGAGGAGTCTTGACAGAGCTGGTCGAGTCCCCTCCTCGTCCGTCCTAGCTGACGAAACTTAACAATGGCTTATTCGTAACAAGTCGCGCAGAAAGTCGGACGGGACCTCCAATTCGGCAACACCGGAGTACGCTGGCCTACCATCCGGTACGTGGACCCGCCATGGACGGGCGAGCCGGGGCACGAGGACACTAGGGGCGCGAGCGACAGCGCGCCCCTGCGAGCGAGTGCCCGGGCGCGCACGCCTGCAGGCACCGGCCCCCGGCATCGGATGTCCGCCCCCCGTCCGGCCCGTGTAGCCGTCTCGACAACCCAGGATCGAGCCTCATGCAGTCCGACATCGACGCCCAGCTGAACAATTTCTTTGAAGACGCACCCACGCGGGAATTCGACGTGGTTCTCCGTGGCTACGACCGGCACCAGGTGCACGACCACCTCAAGCAGCTCGACACCGACCTGCGGCAGACCCGTGAGCAGCTCTCCGCGTTGCAGCGTGAGCTGTCCGACTCACAGCGGCAGCTGCAGGAGCAGGAGCGCCCGACCTACTCCGGTCTCGGCGCCCGCATCGAGCAGTTGCTGCGTCTCGCGGAGGAGCAGGCCACCGAGCTCGTC
The DNA here is from genome assembly GCF_055586705.1 of Sphaerisporangium sp. NPDC049457. Lineage (NCBI taxonomy): Bacteria > Bacillati > Actinomycetota > Actinomycetes > Streptosporangiales > Streptosporangiaceae > Sphaerisporangium > Sphaerisporangium sp. NPDC049457. Next base: position 197,840 of record NZ_JBVJHR010000009.1, read on the forward strand.
CAGGCCGCGAGGGCCGAGGCCAACGAGATCAAGGCCGCGGCGAAGGTCGACGCGGCGGACGTCCGGGCGGCCGCCGAGCACGAGGCGGCCGAGAAGCGCGCGCTGGCCACCCGCGAGACCGACGAGATGCGCACCATGGCCGAGCGGGAGGCCGAGGAGATCCGCTCGACCGCCAAGCGCGAGGCCGACGAGCTGACCTCGACCACCGAGCGCGAGGTCTCCAAGCTCCGCGCGACGGCCGACCACGAGGTCGCCGAGAAGCGCGCCGACGCCGAGCGCGAGATCGCCAAGCTTCGCACCACCACCGAGCGCGAGGTGGCGCAGCTTCGCGCCTCCACCAAGCGCGAGCGTGACGAGGTCCTCACCACCGCCAAGCGCCAGGCCGACGAGATGCGCGCCCAGGCTCAGCGCGTCCTTGAGGAGTCCGAGGCCAAGCGCGCCCAGGACGAGGCCGAGTTCGAGATCCAGCTCGCCGCCCGCCGCGAGGAGGCCGAGCGCCTGGAGGCCGAGCGCCACGCCACCGCCCAGGCCAACACCCAGAAGATGGTCGCCGAAGCCGAGCAGCGGGCCGCCACCGCCGAGCAGCGCGCCAGCAAGGCCACCCAGCAGGCCGAGCAGACCCGCCGCGAGGCCGACACCCACGCCAAGCAGCTGCTCGCCAACGCCCGCAAGAACGCCGACCAGATGGTCGCCGAGGCCAAGGCCAGCGCCGACTCCATCGTGTCGGAGGCCAAGTCCGAGGCCGAGCGCAACAGGACTCTCGCCCAGCGCCAGGTCGACGAGCTGACCCGCCAGCGCGACAGCATCACCAGCCACCTCGCCCAGCTCCGCCAGCTCCTCGGCGGCGCCGCCCTGCCGGGCATGGACGAGGCCCCGGCGGTCGCCGCGCCCGCGCCGAAGCCGGCACTGGCCGCGACGCCCAGCGTGAGCGAGAAGCCCGCCCCCGCTCCGCAGCGCGCCGCCGCCCCCGCCGAGGACGACTCCGAGTGGTGGCAGGAGTAAGCCTCACCCCCTGAGATCCGCCGAGCGCAGCGAGGCCCACGGGGCGCGGCTCGGGGCACGGGGTGGTCTGAGAGGCACCCCGAGCCCGCCGAGCGCAGCGAGGCCGAATTACACAGCACGGGACGGTACGCGGGAGAGCCTGGCGATCTAGGTCGCTAGGCTCTCCTTTGTTGTCCGCCCCTTTCAGCGGGGGCCCGACCTCCCCCGATGCCGAGGAGCAGACCGTGCGCGACCTTCCTCCGGACGCGATGCCCGCGTCCGCTGTGCCAAGGAGGGCCCAGGGCGCGCGTGGCGCCCGTGCCGAAGCGGCGGAGGCGACCGACGTCCTCCCCGCGGCGACGGGCACGCCCCCGGAGGCCCGCGTCCGGCGGTCCGCGCGGACCGCCGGCCCTCCTGCCCGCGGGGCCCGGTCCGTTCCGGCCGCGGCCTCCGCCGGCGCTCCGGCAGGTGCGGACGCGGCGGGCGAGCTGCCGTACGGCGTTCCGGGCAAGCCGCTGGCCCGGGGGCCGTTCCTGTGGGGTCTGACGGCGGCGCTCGGCGTGCTGACCGCCTGGGGCCTGGCGCAGGCCCTGGTCAGCTCGCGCAGTGTGATCGTGCTGATCGTGGTGGCGGCCTTCCTCGCGGTGGGCCTCAACCCGGTCGTGGAGATCCTGCAGCGGCGCGGCATGAACCGGCGCTGGGCGATCTCGGTGGTGTTCCTCGGCGTGATCATGCTGTTCGCGCTGTTCGGCCTGGCGATCATCCCGCCGGTCAGCCAGGAGGCCAGCGACTTCGTGGGCGCGGTGCCGGAGTACGTGCAGAACCTGCTGGCCAACCCGACCATCAAGCAGCTCGACGAGGACTACAAGATCCTCGCCAACCTGCAGACGTACATCACCAGCGGAGGGCTGGGCGCGACCGTGGCCGGGGGCATCCTGGGCGCGGGCGCGGTGGTGCTCGACGCGTTCTTCTCCGGGTTCACCCTGCTGGTGCTGACGCTCTACTTCCTCGGGTCGCTGCCGACGATCAAGGAGTACCTGCTGCTGCTGGTGCCCGCGAGCCGCCGCCCGCGCACGCGCGCCATCGGCGACGAGATCCTGGACGGCATCGGCGGGTACGTGGCGGGCAACGTGCTCATCTCGGTGATCGCGGGCGGGCTGTCGTGGCTGTTCCTCACGGTCGCCGGAGCGAAGTACGCCCTGGCGCTCGCGCTGGTCGTCGCCGTGATGGACCTGATCCCGCTGGTGGGCGCGACGGTCGGCGCGGTGCTGGTGTCCGCGGTCGGGTTCCTGCAGTCCACGCCGCTCGGCATCGCCTGCGTGATCTTCTTCGTGGTCTACCAGCAGGTCGAGAACTACGTCATCTACCCGCGCGTGATGAGCCGGTCGGTGGACGTGGCGCCGGCGGTGTCGGTGATCGCGGCGCTGTTCGGCGGTGCGCTGCTGGGCGCGGTCGGCGCGCTGCTGGCGATCCCCGTGGCGGCCGCGGTCGCGCTGATCGTGCGGGAGGTCGTCCTCCCCCGTCAGGCCCGGCTCTAGCGGCCGCCCGAGGACTGATCAGGCGGTGGTGAGCCCGCCGTCGATGAAGAGCACCTGCCCGGTCATGTAGGAGGAGGCGGGCGCGGCGAGGAAGACGGCCGGCCCGGCCATCTCCTCGGGGGTGCCCCAGCGGGCCATCGGGACGTTCGCCACCATGGCGCGGCCGGCGTTCTCGTCCTCGCGCAGGCTGCGGTTGAGGTCGGTGGCGGTCCAGCCGGGGCACAGCGCGTTGACGCGCACGCCGCTGCCGGCCCACTCCAACGCCAGGGTCTTGGTCAGGCCGACCAGGCCGGCCTTGGCGGCGGCGTAGGGGGCCATGAACGGCGCCCCCTGGGCCGCCACCGACGCCACGTTGATCACCGAGCCGCCGCCGCGCTCGATCAGGTGCGGCGCCACGGCGTGGCACACCGCCATCGCGGAGTCCAGGTTCAGCTTCATGATCTTGTCCCAGCCGGACAGCCGCAGGTCCTTGAACGGGACGATGAAGTTGGACCCGCCGGCGTTGTTGACGACGATGTCGAGGTGCCCGAAGGCTTCCAGCGCCTGCCGCACGGCCGCCGCGGCCGCGTCGCGGTCGGACAGGTCGCACGGGATGACGTGGGCCATGCGCCCGAGCGCCTCGACCTCCTTGGCGACCTCGGCGAGCGTCTCGGGCGAGCGCGCCACCAGCACCACGTCGGCGCCCGCTTCGGCGTAGGCGAGGGCGATCGCCCGGCCGATGCCTCGCGAAGCCCCGGTGACGAACGCTTTCCGCCCTGATAGATCGAACGCCTGCACGGCAGCCTCCTCGCTAGAACCGAACAAGATTCTATGGGCTGCCGTGCCGCTCGTCACACCTCGGTCGGCAACGGGCAGGCCGCCGGGTTGACCCGTTGGACGATCTCGTTGAGGACGATGCGCACGTACGGCTCGCCCACCCACAGGTGCTTGGCGCCGTCCACGCCGACCACCTCGGCCTGCGGGACGGCCGCGAAGCGCCGCCGCGCCTCCTCAGGCCGCAGGTAGTCGTCGAACTCGGGCACCAGCGCCACCAGGGGCCGCCCGAACTCCGCCCACGCCGCGAGGTCGGCGTCCCCCGCCCGCTTGAGCGGCGGGGACAGCAGGATCGCGCCGTGCACCAGCGGGTCGTGCCCCCACTTGAGCGCCAGCTCGGTGCCGAACGACCAGCCGAGCAGCCACGGGTTGGGCAGGTCATGGAACTCGGCGTACTCCAGGGCCGCGGCCACGTCGAACCGCTCGCCCTCGCCGTCGTCGAACGCGCCCTCCGACTTGCCGCGCGCGGAGGCGGTCCCCCGGGTGTTGAAGCGCAGCACCGCGACGTCGGCCAGCGCGGGCAGCCGGTAGGCGGCCTTGCGCAGGACATGGCTGTCCATCATGCCCTCGGCCGTGGGGAGCGGGTGCAGGCAGATGAGCGTGGCCACCGGCCGTCCCTCAGGGGGGAGCGCCAGCTCGCCGACCAGCGTCAGGTCGTCGGCCGTGTGCAGCTCGATGTCCTGCCGCACGGCGGGCAGCACCGTCGACGAGCGGATCTCCAATGCGGACTCCTCGGGTAGTGGTCACAGGGCCGTCCCGGCGCTCCGGGGCGGACGAACGAGTGGAGCGGCGGACAGATCGGGCGGGGCGGGTGGTGGAAGTGGCCGGGGCGGCGGGCCGGTCGAGCGGCGGACGGGTGGCTGTGAGTGGCTGATGGCGGGCTGAGACGGTCGGCCGGGAAGGGCGGGCGCGGGCGGCGCTCGGAGGGGCTCAGTAGCGGGAGCGGCCGGGGCCGCGGTCCACCCGCTTGCGCCAGCAGGCGGTGTGCCAGTGGCGGCGCTCCCCCTCTCCGCCGGCCCAGTTGGGCCAGCTCACCACGTGCGGCAGCCCGGGGCGGATCTCCTGGTCACATCCCGGGCAGCGGTACAGCTTGTCCGTACCGGCCCCGGAGACGTGGCGGACCTTCCACTCGCCGTCCGGACCCTCCTCTACCCGTTCCATACCGCGCAGAACGCCGTCGAGCGGGCGCAGCGGGTCGGGTCCGCGCCCCTTGTCTCGGGGGTCGGAACGGCGGGCGCGGCGGGGGCTCATATCGGCACAAACGTCGACGTCGCGGGTGTTCTTCCGTCACCGGTCCCGGATGCTCGTCACGCCTGCGGTCACCAGGCGATCGAGCAGCGGGGCAGGCGCGAAGAACGGCTCGCGGTACTCGGCGTACAGCGCCCGCAGGCCGTCGCGCACCACCTGGAGGCCGATGGCGTCGAGGGTCTCGAACGGCCCCGCGGGGTAGCCGCAGCCGAGCCGCATCGCGGTGTCGATGTCGGCCATGGAGGCGTAGCCGGAGTCGTACATGCGGACCGCGTCGTTGAGGTAGGGGAACAGCAGCGCGTCCACCACGAACCCGGCGCGATCGGCGCAGGCCACCGGGGTGAGCCCGAGCACCTTGACCAGGTCGGCGACGGCGCGCGCCGTCTCGGGGGCGGTGACCACCGTCGAGACCACCTCGGCCACCCGCTCGCCTACCAGGTGAAGCCCGGCCAAGCGCTCCGGACGCGGCAGCCGCGCGGCGTACTCGACGACCGGGGTGCCGGACAGCGCGATCACCACGTCGGCGTCCTCGGCCTCGCCGTGCTTGAACCCGGCGGCCGAGAGCCTGGCGGTGAGGTCCCCGGCGCCGTCGCCGAGCACGTGGACCGACGCCACGCCCGGTTCGCCGCCCGTGCCGGCGGCCGGAGTGGGCTGAGCGGCGGCGGGGCGGGCCGCCGCGCCGTCGTAGTCGTGGAAGCCCCGGCCGCTCTTGCGCCCGAGCAGCCCGGCGGTCACCAGTTCGCGCAGGAGGGGGGCCGGCGCGTGCACGCGGTCGCGGCTCTCCTGGAACAGCACCTCGCACACCTCGTGCGAGACGTCCAGTCCGATCAGGTCGAGCAGCGTGAACGGACCCATCGGCAGGCCGGCGCCCGCCTTCATGGCGGTGTCGATGTCCTCCTTGCCCGCCACCCCGTGCTCCAGCAGCGTCACGGCGTGGTTGAGGTAGCCGAGGAGCAGCCGGTTGACCACGAACCCGGCCCGGTCGCCCACGGTCACCGGCGTCTTGCCGATGCGCCGCGCGAGCGCCGCGACGTCGTCGGCCGTGCCGTCCTCGGTGACCACCGTGCGGACGACCTCGACGAGCCCCATGACGGGGGCCGGGTTGAAGAAGTGCATGCCGACGACCTGGCCGGGCCGGGCAGTGGTCGCCGCGATGGCGGTGACCGGCAGCGACGAGGTGTTGGTCGCGAGGACGGCGTCCGGCCGGCAGATGCGGTCGAGGTCGGCGAACAGCGCCCGCTTGTAGTCCATCACCTCGGGGATGGCCTCGATCACCAGGTCGGCGTCGCGGAGGTCCTCCAGCGCGCCGGTGAAGTCGATCTTGGCGAGGATGGCGTCGCGCTCGTCCTGGCCGAGCCTGCCACGGCTCATGGCCCGGTCGGTGGACCTGTGGACGTTGCCCCTGCCGCGTTCGAGCGCCTGGGCGTCCACCTCCACGCCGATCACGCGCAGCCCGGCGCGGGCGAACACCTCGGCGATGCCGGCGCCCATGGTGCCGAGACCGACCACCCCGACCGTCTGGAACGTGCGTGCCATGCTGCCCTCCCGGCTGCCCTCCTGCCACCCATCCTGGCGGCAAGTCTCCCAGAAGGCCCGCGCGGCGTCCCCACGCCCCCGCGAACCGCGCCCCACCGGACGGGACGGAGGGTAGGGTTGGCCGTCATGCGGCTGGTCATCGCGCGTTGCAGCGTGGATTACGTGGGAAGGCTCACGGCGCACCTCCCCATGGCGCCTCGTCTGGTGCTCTTGAAGGCGGACGGCTCGGTGTCGATTCACGCCGACGATCGGGCGTTCAAGCCGCTCAACTGGATGAACCCTCCTTGCAAGCTGCGTGAGGAGGAAGGTCTGTGGACGGTCACCCACGGCAAGACCGGCGAGCAGCTCATCTTGACGATCGAGGAGATCCTGCACGACTCCTCGCACGAGCTCGGCGTCGATCCCGGCCTGCAGAAGGACGGCGTCGAGGCCCACCTGCAGGAGCTGCTGGCCGGCAACATCTCCACTCTGGGCGCCGGCTGGACGCTGATCCGCAGGGAGTATCCGACGGCGATCGGGCCGGTGGACATCCTGTGCCGCGACCATCTGGGCGGCACCGTCGCCATCGAGATCAAACGGCGCGGCGAAATCGACGGCGTCGAACAGCTCACCCGCTATCTTGAGCTGCTCAACCGCGACACCATGCTGGCCCCGGTCAAGGGCGTCTTCGCGGCCCAGGAGATCAGGCCTCAGGCCAGGGTGCTGGCCACCGACCGCGGCATCGACTGCGTCACGCTCGACTACGACGCCCTGCGCGGCATCGAGCGAACCGACACCCTCTTCTGACCTCTTCTGACCCTCTTCTGACTCGCTCCTGACCCGCCTCACCGCCTCCTTCGAGGCGTCGCCGGCAGACCCGCAATCTTCGCATAGGTCGCTGCGGCGCGCGGGGCCTCTCGGGCACGCGGCGGACGGGCCGCGGCCGGCTCGGCCGCCGCACCCCGCGCCGACCGCACTCACCGGTGACCGCAGAACTCGACCCGCACTTATATCGACACTGTTCGAAATCAGCCGATTACTCGGCGATCTTCTGAGAAATCGGTGCAACGTAAGGGATGGGCGAGAGCGTCTAGTCATGCGAACAGGGGGCAGGCGGAGGACGCGCTAACAGATTCCTTACCTTCCGCGGGAAGCAGCTCATTGTTCTCACCCGGGATCACGCATGCTCCCGGACCGGCATGGCACATGGGGATACGAAGCCGTATCAGCGACCGCACGATTCGAGGGGTCTTCGGGGTGTTGACGAGGATGGGCAAGGCGATCGCACGCGTGGGGGTCACGCTGCTCGATCTGGTGAACGCCCGGCGGGCGCGCAAGGCTCCGCCGCGGAGCACCCGGAACGTGCGCATCCTGCTGCTGCACGCGTACGGGATGGGCGGCACGATCCGTACCACGCTGAACCTGGCCGCCTACCTGGCGCGCGACCACGACGTGGAAATCGTCAGCCTGACCCGCACCAACGAGGAGCCGTTCTTCGAGATGCCGCCCGGCGTGCGGCTCCGGTTCCTGGACGACCGGACGGTCCGCCGCGGATGGTTCGCCGAGTTCCTCGCCCGCCGCCCGAGCAGGCTGGTGCCCGAGGAGGAGAAGGCCTACCTCAACCTGAGCCTGCTGACCGACCTGCGACTGGCGCGCTACCTGCGCTCGCTCAGGGGCGGCGTGGTCATCGGGACGCGTCCGGCCTTCAACCTGGCCATGGGCCTGCTCGCGCCGCCGGAGGTGCTCGCCGTCGGCCAGGAGCACGTCACCCTGGAGTCCCACGGCCCGGCGCTGCAGGCGCAGATCAGGAGGCGGTACGGCAGGCTGGACGCCTTCACGACGCTCACCAGGGCCGATCTGAAGGAGTACACCAAGGCGCTGAAGGGCAACCCGCCCAGACGCCTGCTGCGCATCCCCAACGCCATTCCCGACCTCGCCGGCGAGGTGTCGCCGCTGGAGGAGAAGGTCGTGGTCGGCATCGGCCGCATCGTGTGGGCCAAGGGCTTCGACCGCCTGGTCAACGCGTGGAAGACGGTCGCGGCGACGCACCCCGACTGGGTGCTGCGCATCTACGGCGGCGGCACCCCCGAACGCGAGGAGCGGCTGCGGAACCGCATCGACGAGGCCGGGCTGTCGGACAAGGTCGTCCTGATGGGCAGCACGCCGGAGATCGGCGTCGAGCTGTCGAAGGCGTCGATCTATGCGGTCGGCTCCCGCTACGAGGGCTTCGGCATGACCATCCTGGAGGCGATGAGCAAGGGCGTGCCCGTGGTGAGCTTCGACTGTCCGCACGGCCCCAAGGAGATCATCACCCACGAGCACGACGGGCTGCTCGTCCGGTCGAAGAAGGCCGCCGCGCTCGCCGCGGGCATCTGCCGTCTCATCGAGGACGAGGAGCTGCGCCGCAGGCTGGGCGCCAACGCGTTACGCACCTCGTCGGCCTACGGCATGGAGACGATCGGCGCGCAGTGGGAGGCCCTGCTCACGGACCTGGACGAGCGCCGGCCGCTCCCCGACTGCTCGCTCGGCACGCTCGTCTGATCCTCCGGCCACCGCCGGGGCGTGTCCATCGAACGGACGACAGCCGGGTCGGTCCACCGGTGGTGCCGCGCCCGCCGCGCGTCCGCGATTCTCGGGGACATGACGCAGACAGCGGTGCAGGTTCGCGGCCTCACCAAGCACTACCGCGAGGTGCGGGCGGTGGACGGCATCGACCTGACGATCGCCGAGGGCGAGGTGTTCGCCATCCTCGGCCCGAACGGCGCCGGCAAGTCCACCACGGTGGAGATCCTGGAGGGGTACCGCAAGCGGGACGCGGGCGAGGTGGCCGTGCTCGGCGCCGACCCCGCACACCCGTCCCGGCAGTGGCGCGGCCGGGTGGGCATCGTGCTCCAGACCGCGAACGACACGGCCGAGCTGACGGTGCGCGAGACCGTCCGCCATTTCGCGGGCTACTACCCGGCGCCAGGGGACCCGGACGAGGTGATCGCCAGAGTCGGGCTGACCGAGCAGGCCGGCAAGCGCGTCAGGCAGCTCTCCGGCGGCCAGCGGCGGCGCGTCGACGTGGCCCTCGGCATCATCGGCCGTCCGGAGCTGCTGTTCCTCGACGAACCGACCACCGGCTTCGACCCCGAGGCGCGGCGCCTGTTCTGGGTGCTGATCGCGGACCTGGCCCGCGACGGCACCACGATCGTGCTGACCACGCACTATCTGGACGAGGCCGAGGCGCTGGCGGACCGGGTGGCGGTGATCGCCAAGGGCCGCATCGTGGCCGAGGGCCGCCCGGCCACCCTGGGCGGCCGGGCGAGCGCCAAGGCCACGGTGAGCTGGCTGGAGGGCGGCGAGCGGCGGCGCGTCGAGACCGGCACTCCGACCGAGACGCTCAAGGAGTTGAGCGGCCGCATGGGCGGCGAGATCCCCGAACTGACCGTGACCCGGCCCTCTCTGGAGGACGTCTACATGAACCTCATCGCGGAGGTGCCGCGGTGAGCGGCGCCGTCACCGCCTCCACGTCCGCCGCGCCCCCGGCCCTGTCGCCGCGCCTGCCCTCGGCGCTCGCGCTCGGCTGGTCGAGGGCGAGGGTGGAGACCAAGATGTTCTTCCGTGAGAGGGACGCGGTGGTCTTCACGTTCGCGTTCCCGATCGTCCTGCTCGCGATCTTCGGGTCGATCTTCACCGGACGGCTCGGCGGCACCGCCATCACCGCCTCCCAGCTGTACACCGCGGGGCTCATCGGTGCGGGGGTCATGAGCGCCAGCTTCCAGAACCTCGGCATCGGCATCGCCGTCGACCGCGACGACGGCACCCTCAAGCGCCTGTACGGCACGCCCATGCCGCCCAGCGCCTACTTCATCGGCAAGATCCTGCAGGTCCTGCTGGTGGCCTTCCTGGAGGTGGCGATCCTGCTGGCCATCGGCGTGGCGGCCTACGACGTCGCGCTGCCCGCCGAGCCGTCCCGCTGGGCGACCTTCGCCTGGGTCTTCGTGCTCGGCATCACGGCCTCGTCACTGCTGGGCATCGCGGTCAGCGCCCTGCCGCGCTCGGCTCGCAGCGCCTCGGCGGTGATCAGCCTGCCGTTCGTGGTGCTGCAGTTCGTCTCGGGGGTGTTCATCCCGATCAGCGAGCTGCCCGACTGGCTCATCAGGCTGGCCTCGTTCTTCCCGCTGAAGTGGATGTGTCAGGGATTCAGATCCGTCTTCCTGGGCGACGCGGGGGCCGCCCTGGAACCGGCCGGGTCATACGAACTGGACCGGGTGGCCCTGGTGCTGGCAGCGTGGACCGCCGGAGGTCTCATCCTGTGCCTGACGACGTTCCGCTGGAAGGGCCGCCGCGACGGATGACGCGGCGCACCTTCACCGGCCTTCTCCCCGGCCGCCCGAGTCACGACCCCCCGGGCGGCCGGGCTCGCGTGCCCATGGACGGCCCGGACGCCGCGTCGCCGGCCGGCGGGCCGCGCGTGTTCCGGTGGCGCGGGGCCCGGTCCAGCACGGACGTCCCCGCGGGTACGGACGTCCCCGCGAGCACGGGCGCGCGCGGGCCGGACGGGCCGGTCGCCAACGCCTGGCAGCTCCTGCGCGGCTGGGAGACGCTGTACGCGGTCACCTTCGTGGTGACCACCGCCCTGGTGGCCGTCGACGGGCGCTCCTCGGGCATCGCCAAAGCCGTGGCCATCGGCTCCCTGAGCGTGTGCGCCGGCGCCTACCTGGTGGTCGGGCGGCCCGCGCTGGAGGCACGACGCGACGACATCAGGTTCGGGATCATTTATGCGGGTTTCGCGGTGGTGACGTTCGTCCCCGCCGCGATCGTCGCGCCCTCCGCCATGTTCGTCCTGTTCGCCCTGTGCCCGCAGATGTTCATGGCGCTGCCGGTGCGGTGGGCGATCGCCGTCGTGGTGATGCTCAACACCGTCCCGGCGGTCCGCTTCCTGGTGACGCCCGGCGTCCGGCTCGGGGACATCGCCGTCTTCACCGTCACCGGCGTGGTGGGAGCGACGTTCTCCATGGTCAGCGGCCGCTGGATCACCCGCATCGTCAACCAGAGCGCCGAGCGGGCCGAGCTGATCGAGCAGCTCTCGGCCAGCCGGGCCGAGGTGGAGCGGCTCTCGCGCGAGCGAGGCGCCCTCGCCGAGCGCGAGCGGCTGGCCGGCGACATCCACGACACGCTCGCCCAGGGGTTCACCAGCATCATCATGCTGTTGCAGGCGGCCGAGGCGCAGTCCGACCCGTCCAGGCATCTGGCGCTGGCCCTGCGCACCGCCAGGGAGAACCTGGACGAGGCGCGCGGCCTGATCGCCGCTCTCAGCCCCGCGCAACTGGACGGCTCGAGCCTGGAGAACGCGCTGGGCAGAATCGCCTCGCGGACCGGCGAGGAGCTCGGCATCCCGGTGGCCTTCACGGTCGAGGGCGGCTCGCGCGTCCTGCCGCCCGCCGCCGAGGTCGTGCTGATCCGCGCGGCGCAGGAGGGCCTGGCCAACGTGCGCAAACACGCGAAGGCCGCGTCCGCCGCCGTCGGCCTCACCTACCGCGGGCAGGAGGTGGCCCTGCGCGTGAGCGACGACGGCGCGGGATTCGGCGCCCTCTCCCCGTCCGCCGGATTCGGCCTGCGCGCCATGCGCGGCCGGGTCGAGCAGGCCGGAGGCACCGTGGAATTGGACACCGCTCCCGGGCACGGCACCACGCTGACCGTCCGGCTTCCCCAGAAGGACGACATCGCGTGATAAGCGTGCTCATCGTCGATGACCATCCCGTGGTACGTGAAGGGCTGCGCGGCATGCTGGAGGCCGCCCCCGGCATCACCGTGGCCGGCGAGGCCGGCTCGGGCGGCGAGGCGGTGGCGCGCGCCCGCGAGCTGAGCCCGGACGTGATCCTCATGGACCTGCGCATGCCCGGCGGCGACGGCGTGGGCGCCATCCCGCCGATCCTCGCCGCCCGCCCGGAGACCCGGGTGATCGTCCTGACCACCTACGAGACCGACCAGGACATCGTGCGGGCGGTCGAGGCGGGCGCCGCCGGCTACCTGCTGAAGGACACCTCGCGCGCCGACCTGGTCTCCGCAGTGTTCGGCGCGGCGCGGGGCGAGACCGTCCTGTCCCCGGCGATCGCCACCAAGCTGGTCTCGCGCATGCGGGCGCCGGCCGCCGAGTCGTTGTCCCCGAGGGAGACGGAGGTGCTGGCCCTGGTGGCGCGGGGCCTGACCAACGCCGAGGTGGGCCGGCAGCTGTTCATCAGCGAGGCGACGGTCAAGACCTACCTGCTGCGGATCTTCGGCAAGCTGGGCGTCTCGGACCGCACCGCCGCCGTCACCACCGCGCTCGCCCGCGGCCTGCTCTAGCCTGTGACGGAACAATATTCCACGGAGATGGTTTCCGGTGTGGCAGCGCGGCTAAGGTGACCACAGGTCCCCGGCGTCGCGGTCCCGGAGGGCGCATCCGGGGCGCGAGCGTGGCCGTGAGGCCCGAGGAGGAGACGCCATGACCACCGCCACCGAGCAGGCCGCCTTCGACTCCCTGAACCCCGCGACGGGCGCCGTCGTCGGAACCCACCCCCGTCACGACGCCGAGGCCGTCCACGCGGCCGTCGAGCGCGCCGGCGAGGCCGCCCGCTGGTGGGCCGGGCTGGGCTTCGAGACGCGCAAGCGGCGGCTGCTCGACTACAAGGCGGTGCTCGTCGCCAACCTCGGCCGCATCGCCGCCCTGGTGCACGAGGAGACCGGCAAGCCGCTCGGCGACGCCACACTCGAGGTGGTGCTGACGATCACGCACCTCGACTGGGCGGCGCGGAGCGCCCGCAAGGTGCTCGGCCCGCGCCGGGTCTCGCCGGGGCTGCTCGGCGCGAACCTCGCCGCCACCCTGGAGTACCTGCCCCTGGGCGTGGTCGGGGTCATCGGGCCGTGGAACTACCCCGTCTTCACCCCCATGGGCTCCATCTCCTACGCGCTCGCGGCCGGGAACGCCGTGGTGTTCAAACCCAGCGAGCTCACCCCCGGCGTCGGGGTGCTGCTGGCCGAGCTGTTCCGGCAGAGCGTCCCCGAGCGCGAGGTGTTCCAGGTGGTCACCGGGTTCGGCGACACCGGGGCGGCGCTCGCGGGCGAGCCCGGCATCGGCAAGATCGCCTTCACCGGCTCGACGGCCACCGCCAAGCGGGTGATGGCCGCCTGCGCGGCCAACCTCACGCCCATGGTGGCCGAGTGCGGCGGCAAGGACGCGCTCATCGTCGACGGGGACGCCGACGTCGCCGCCGCGGCGGACGCCGCGCTCTGGGGGGCGATGTCCAACGCCGGGCAGACCTGCGTGGGCGTCGAGCGCGTGTACGTGGTCGAACGCGTCTACGACGCCTTCATGAGCGAGCTCACCGAGCGGGCGCGGGCCGTGCGCGGCGGGGAGCACTACGGGCCGATCACCATGCCCGCGCAGACCGAGGTGATCCGCAGGCACGTCGACGACGCCCTCTCCCAGGGGGCCACCGCGGTCGTGGGCGGCGCCGAGTCCGTACGGCCTCCGTACGTCGACCCGGTGGTGCTCACCGACGTCCCCGAGGACTCCAGCGCGGTGCGCGAGGAGACCTTCGGGCCCACGATCACCGTGCGCAAGGTCGCCGGCGTGGAGGAGGCGCTGGAGAAGGCCAACGCCGTGTCCTACGGCCTGGGCGGCACCGTCTTCTCCCGCGACGCCAGGCGCGCCATGGAACTGGCACGGGCGATGCTGAGCGGGATGACGGCGATCAACTCGGTGATCTCCTTCGCGGGCGTTCCCGCGCTGCCCTTCGGCGGCGTGGGCGATTCGGGGTTCGGGCGCATCCACGGCGCGGACGGGCTGCGCGAGTTCGCGCGGCCGAAGTCGATCGCCCGGCAGCGGTTCTCCCTCCCGGGAATGAAGATCACCTCTTTCGGCCGCGGGCCCGCCGAGATGGAGCGGCTTGTGAAACTGATCACTTTCCTGCACGGCCGACGCAAGAGGTAGTTGTCCTGATACTTCCAGAAAAACGATCTTGCGTCCATAATGATGGGTTCCTACGGGGCCAGCAGGACGCGAGGTGAGCAGTGGCGACCGGACGCGACTACCGCGGTATGACAGCGGAGCAGCGATTAGCCGACCGCAGGGAGCGGTTGCTGACCGCCGCGTACACGCTGTTCGCCAACGTGGGGTTCACCGCCACCACCATCGAGCGGCTGTGCGCCTCGGCACGCATCTCCAACCGCGCGTTCTATGAATGTTTCACAGGACGCGAAGATCTTATGCGGGCGGTGTACGACCGCTGCGTCGAGGAGACCATCCTCTCGGTCTCCAAGGCCATCGGGGAGGCGCCGGCCGATCCTGACAGCCGCATCTGCGCGGGCATCAAGGAGTACATCACCTTCGTCACCCGGGACCTGCGCCGCGCCCGCATCATGCACCTGGAAGTGCGGCGGGCCGGCGACATCCTCACCGCCCATCGGCAACGCGCGGTGAAGGGCTTCACCGAGATAATCGAGGAGACCCTGGGAGAGATGCCCGGCGGCCTCCCGGACAAGACCCACCTGCTCGCGCTCGGAGTGGTCGGCGCGCTGCAGGAACTGCTGATCGAATGGGTGCTCGCCGCGGAACGGCCGCCCCTGGACCACCTCGTCGACACGGCCGTCCACATCTTCCGCCGCTGCTTCGCCGCCTGAGCGCCACCGCTGCCGCCGCCCCTGCCGGGCCGCCCGGCCTGCCTGGACGACCGGAGGGCGGGCGCCGAGACCCCCGCCCCCCGGACCCGAGACGGCGCCACAGGGCGCCTCCCCCATATTCACGACGCCGGCGGCACCCCTGGGCGCCCGCCGGACGCGCGATCAGGCCACAGCCGCCACAGGAAGCTCGACCCGGAGCACCCGGTGCAGCCGGGTGATGGCGAGCACCCGCATGACGCGCGGTGGCACCCCCCGTAGAACAAGGCGGCGACCCGCGCGTAGCGCGCGGCGATGCGTGCCGACGAGAACTCCCAGGCCGGCAGAGTCGATCATCTCCAGGCCGGAGAGATCGACGATCATGTCACCGTCGCCGCTCTCGACCGCCTCGTGCAGGCGCGGCCGCAGCATCGCGACGGTGCCCACGTCGAGCCGGGACCCGACATGGACCTCCTGGCATCCCGGACTCCTCCGGCTTCGCATGCCGCCTCCTCATGTCCGGCGGCCCTGTCCAGGCCGCATGGTCTCCCTGCCCGTTCCGGCCGAAGCCATGCCTCTCACCTGGTCAACCCCGAGGACGGGGCCCGGAGCGCGCCCCTCCGCGAAGGGAGGGACGCCCGTGGGCGACGGGGAAGCGAGGCGAATCAGCGGCGGCCATTACGCTGGCGGCATGACGCGAGCTGACCACGACAAGCCTGTCGTCCTGTCGAAGATCTACACCCGCACGGGCGACGACGGCACCACCAACCTCGGGGACATGAGCCGCACGTCCAAGAACGACCCGCGGCTCGCCGCCTACGCCGACGTGGAGGAGGCCAACGCCGCGATCGGCGTCGCGATGGCCATGGGAGAGCTGCCCGCCGAGGTCGCCGAGGTGCTGGCCCGCATCCAGAACGAGCTGTTCGACGTCGGAGCCGACCTGTGCACCCCGGTGACGCCCGACCCGGAGTACCCTCCGCTGCGCGTCGAGCCTTCGTACGTCGAATGGCTGGAGACGCAGTGCGACCGCTTCAACGACGCGCTGAAGCCCCTTCGCAGCTTCATCCTGCCCGGCGGCTCCCCCGGCACGGCCCTCATGCACATGGCGCGCACCGTCGTCCGCCGGGCCGAGCGGACGGCCTGGGCGGCCGTGGAGGCCCACGACGACGTCAACCCGCTGACCGCCGCCTACCTGAACCGCCTCAGCGACCTGATGTTCATCCTCTGCCGCACCGTCGCAGAAGGCCGGGAACTCCTCTGGAAACCCGGCGCCACCCGCTGACCCGCCGCCTCAAAGGCGCCCCCGCCGAGCGGAGCGAGGCAAAGCGAACACGGCTCGGGGCGCGGCGGTGTCCTGAGGAGGAGGGAGCGAGTGCGAGGAACGAGCGCTCGTGAGCGACGACGAAGGGCGCCGCCTCAAAGGCGCCCCCGCCGAGCGGAGCGAGGCCAGACTACGCAGCGTCGAGGTGGGCGCTGGGCGGGGCCGACTCGACCCAGGCGAGGAAGCCGGTGAGGGCGTCTTCGCTCATGGCGAGCGAGACGCCGGCGCAGTCGACGGTCCAGTAGCCGGCCGGGCCCTCGTCGCCGGCGAGGGGACGGCGGGTGGAAACCGTGAGGCCGCGCCTCGCGATCGCGTGGCGCGGCCTCAGTCGCACTCCCAGGAAGGGGATCCAATGGAGCTCCCCGCCCGCGTAGCGGGCGACTCCACTCCTCCAGGCGCTGTCTTTGGTCCTCAGGCTGCATACGACATTGCCCCGGGATCGTGCGAGCACGATGCCGCGCAGAACGATCAGGGCGGCGATGACCACAACGCTCACCAGTATGTCAAGCGCCGCCATTGCCGCCCCCACGTTCATGTCGGTGTATCTATCAGACCTCTTCGCCGGCCGCACGCAGCCGGGCCCGAGCACGCTTGGCCTCGATCTGGGCGTCGGCGTCCTCGTTGTCGGCCTCGACGGACGCGAGCGCGCGCTGGAGCGCGTCGCGCGCCGCCGCGACGTCCACCTCGGAGCCGAGCTCGGCCGTCTCGGCCAGCACCGACACGTCGTTGTTGGCCACCGAGATGAACCCGCCGTGGACGGCGGCGACGATGTCGTCGCCGTCACCGCGGCGGATGCGCAGGACGCCGCCCTCGACAAGGACGCCGAGCACGGGCGCGTGGTTCGGCATAATACCGATCTCGCCGTCCACGGTCTTGGCAATCACCATGTCGGCCTCGCCGGACCAGATCTCACGTTCCGGCGACACCACTCCGATGCGGAGTTTTGCCATCACACACCTTCCTCGAATGCCGGTACGGCGGGGCCGTACCGGCACTCAGTCGTCAGCGGGCCAGTTCCTTGGCCTTGGCGATGGCCTGGTCGATGCCGCCGACCATGAAGAACGCCTGCTCGGGCAGGTGGTCGTACTCGCCCTCGCACAGACCCTTGAAGGAGTGGATGGTCTCGTCGACCGGCACGAACTCTCCCGGCTGGCCGGTGAACGCCTCGGCGGCGTACATCGGGTGGGACAGGAAGCGCTCGATGCGACGGGCCCGCTGGACGGTGACCTTGTCCTCTTCCGAGAGCTCGTCGATGCCCAGGATGGCGATGATGTCCTGCAGTTCCTTGTACTTCTGCAGGATGCGCTTGGTCTCCTGGGCGACCCGGTAGTGCTCCTCGCCGACGACCTGCGGGTCCAGGATGCGGGAGGTGGAGTCGAGCGGGTCCACCGCGGGGTAGATGCCCTTCTCCGAGATCGGCCGGGACAGAACGGTCTGCGCGTCGAGGTGCGCGAACGCGTTGTGCGGGGCCGGGTCGGTGATGTCGTCCGCGGGGACGTAGATCGCCTGCATGGAGGTGATCGAGTGACCGCGGGTCGAGGTGATGCGCTCCTGGAGGACGCCCATCTCGTCGGCCAGCGTGGGCTGGTAACCCACGGCGGAGGGCATGCGGCCGAGCAGCGTCGACACCTCGGAACCGGCCTGGGTGAACCGGAAGATGTTGTCGATGAACAGCAGCACGTCCTGCTTCTGGACGTCGCGGAAGTACTCGGCCATGGTGAGCGCCGACAGCGCGACGCGCAGGCGGGTGCCCGGCGGCTCGTCCATCTGGCCGAAGACCAGGGCGGTGTCCTTGAGGACGTCGGCCTCGTCCATCTCCAGCCACAGGTCGTTGCCCTCGCGGGTGCGCTCGCCGACGCCGGCGAACACCGACGTGCCGGAGAACTTCAGCGCGACGCGGCGGATCATCTCCTGGATGAGGACGGTCTTGCCGACGCCGGCGCCGCCGAACAGGCCGATCTTGCCACCCTTGACGTACGGGGTGAGCAGGTCGATGACCTTGATGCCGGTGGGCAGCATCTCGGTGCGCGACTCGAGCTGGTCGAAGGCGGGCGACGGGCGGTGGATGCCCCAGCGCTCGCTGACCTGCAGGGACGCCTTGTCGGTGTCCAGCGGCTCACCGAGGGCGTTCCACACGTGGCCCTTGACGATGTCGCCGACCGGCACCGTGATGGGGCCGCCGCTGTCGCTGACGGCGGCGCCGCGCACCAGGCCGTCGGTGGGCTGCATGGAGATGGCGCGGACCAGGTTGTCGCCCAGGTGCTGGGCGACCTCCATGGTCAGCGTCCTGGTCTCGCCGCCGAGGGCGACGTCGACGTTCAGGGCGTTGTAGATGTCAGGCATCGCCTCGACGGGGAACTCCACGTCGACGACGGGACCCGTGACGCGGGCCACACGACCTACGGCGGTCGCGACGGTCTCAACAGTCATTGTGGTTTCTCACTCTTTCCCCGCAGAGGCGTCGGCGAGCGCGTTCGCACCACCGACGATCTCGCTGATTTCCTGGGTGATCTCGGCCTGGCGAGCCTGGTTCATCTGCTGGGTGAACACGCGGATCAGCTCGTTGGCGTTGTCGGTCGCCGACTTCATCGCCCGCCGACGTGAGGCGTGCTCAGAGGCGGCCGACTGCAGCAGCGCGTTGAAGATGCGCGACTCGATGTAGCGGGGAAGGAGCTGGTTCAGCACCTCGCCCGCGGTCGGCTCGAACTCGTAGTAGGGCAGCGGACCGTCGGCCGGCTCTTCGGTCGTCTCTTCGACCTCGAGCGGCAGGATGCGCCTGGCCTGCACGTCTTGCGTCAGCATCGAGACGAACCCGGTGTAGACGACGTGGATCTCGTCGATGCCGTTCTCGTCCTCGAAGGCCGAGACCAGCGCGCCGGCGATCTCCTTGGCATGGGCGTAGGTGGGGCTGTCGGAGAAGCCCGACCATTCCCCGCTCATCTCCCGGCTGCGGAAGCGGTGCCAGGTGATGCCCTTGCGTCCGACGACGAACGGCTTGACCTGGACGCCGCGACCGCGAAGGTGACCGGCCAGCGCCTCGGCCTCGCGCAGGATGTTGGCGTTGAAGCCTCCGGCGAAGCCGCGGTCGCTGGTGACGATCAGGACGCCCGCCGAGGCCGGCCGCTCTTTGGCGACGGTCAGCGGGTGGTCCACATCGGCGCTGTTGCTCAGGACGGCCGACACCGCGCGCGTGATCTCGCGCTCGTAGGGGACGGCCGCCTCCATGCGCTGCTGCGCCTTGATGATGCGGGAGGAGGCGATGAGCTCCTGGGCGCGCGTGATCTTCGCCGTGGACCTGACCGACCGGATCCGCCGCCGCAGCAGTCTTAGCTGGGCACCCATGGACTACTTCTTCTCGGCCGAGCGGACGTGCTTCACGATCTTCTCCTGGCCGACCTCGTCCGCGCTCAGGGCCTCGACCGGCTCGTCCTGCACGAGCATCTCGCCGGAGGAGGTCTGGAAGCCCTTCTTGAACTCGGTGATCGCGTCCTTGAGGGTCGTCACCGTGTCGTCGCCGAGCTCCTTGGTCTCCCGGATCGCGTCCAGGACGCCCTTGTAGGAGGTGGAGAGCGTCTCGAGGAACTCCGACTCGAAGCGCCGGATGTCCTCAAGGGGGACGTCGTCCAGCTCGCCGCTGGTGCCGGCCCAGACCGAGACGACCTCGCGCTCCACCGGGAAGGGGGTGTACTGCGGCTGCTTGAGCAGTTCGACCAGGCGCGCGCCGCGCTCCAGCTGGGCGCGGGAGGCCGCGTCCAGGTCGGAGGCGAAGGCCGCGAAGGCCTCCAGGTCGCGGTACTGCGACAGGGACAGGCGCAGCGTGCCGGCGACCTTGCGCATCGCCTTGATCTGCGCCGAGCCGCCGACTCGGGACACCGAGACACCGACGTTGATCGCCGGGCGGACGCCCGAGTTGAACAGGTCGGTCTCCAGGAAGCACTGACCGTCGGTGATGGAGATCACGTTGGTCGGGATGAACGCCGAGACGTCGTTGCCCTTGGTCTCGATGATCGGCAGGCCGGTCATCGAGCCGCCGCCCAGGTCGTCGGAGAGCTTGGCGCAGCGCTCCAGCAGACGGGAGTGCAAGTAGAAGACGTCACCGGGGAACGCCTCGCGGCCCGGCGGGCGGCGGAGCAGCAGGGACACGGCGCGGTAGGCGTCGGCCTGCTTGGTGAGGTCGTCGAACACGATGAGCACGTGCTTGCCCTGGTACATCCAGTGCTGGCCGATGGCCGAACCGGTGTAGGGCGCCAGGTACTTGTATCCGGCCGGGTCGGAGGCGGGGGCGGCGACGATGGTGGTGTACTCCATCGCGCCCGCCTCCTCCAGGCGGGCCCGGACCTGCGCGATCGTCGAGCCCTTCTGGCCGACCGCGACGTAGACGCAGCGGACCTGCTTCGTCGGGTCGCCGGTGGCCCAGTTCTCGCGCTGGTTGAGGATGGTGTCCACGGCGATCGCGGTCTTGCCCGTGCCGCGGTCGCCGATGATCAGCTGGCGCTGGCCGCGGCCGATCGGCGTCATGGCGTCGATCGCCTTGAGGCCGGTCTGCAGCGGCTCCTTCACCGGCTGACGCTGGACGACGGACGGCGCCTGCAGCTCCAGCGGCCGGCGCCCTTCGGCCTCGATCGCGCCCTTGCCGTCGAGCGGGTTGCCCAGCGGGTCGACCACGCGGCCGAGGAAGCCGTCGCCGACCGGCACGGACAGGACCTCGCCCGTGCGGCGGACCGGCTGGCCCTCCTCGATGCCGCTGAACTGGCCCAGGACGACCGCGCCGATCTCTCGCACGTCCAGGTTCAGCGCCAGGCCGCGCGTGCCGTCCTCGAACTCGAGCAGCTCGTTCGCCATCGCCGAGGGAAGGCCGGAGATGTGGGCGATGCCATCGCCGGCGTCGGCGACGGTCCCGATCTCCTCGCGCGCCGCGCCTTCGGGCTCGTACGCCTGAACGAAGCGCTCAAGCGCGTCCCGGATCTCGTCCGGCCGGATCGTCAGCTCCGACATCTCTCTTCAGTCTCCCTAATCATCGGCCGCCCTGACACTCCTAGCCGGCCAACCGGCGGCGGACTTCTTCAATACGTCCTGCGATCGTGGTGTCGATCAGCTCGTCGCCGAGCCGGACCGAGAACCCACCGAGCACCCGTGGGTCCACCTCGGTGTTGAGGTGGACGTTGCGTCCATACGTGGTGCGCAACCAGGCGGTGAGGCGCTGCCTCTGCCCGTCGGTCAGCGGAACCGCGCTGCGCACCACGGCGACAAGTTGCTGTCGCTGCTCCGCCACGAGCTGGCCGTACTCCTCCAGCCCACGTTCCAAACTACGCCCTCGCGGGTACAGCACGAGCTGCGTGATCAGGCGCAGCGAGCTCGGCGCCACCTTGTCGCGCAGCAGGTCGGCGACCAGCCCCCGCCTGGCGTCGGCGGGAACGGCGGAATCCATGACCGCCATGCGCAGCTCGGGGTTGGCCTCGACGATGCGGCCGAAGCGGAAGAGCTCGTCCTCCACGTCGTCGAGCCTGCCGGCGGACTCGGCCTCGGCGGCCGAGGCCACGACGCTGAGCCGCTCCAGCGCGTCCGACAGGTCGGCCGACTTGGACCACCTGACCGAGACGGCCGCGACGACCGTGTGCACGGCCGCCTCGCTGATCTTGTCGCCCAGCAGGGCGCGCACGACCTCGGCCTTCTGCTCCGCCGGGCGGGCGGGGTCGGCGAGGTTGCGGCGCAGCCCGTGCTCGGCGTCGAGCAGGACGGCGACCGCGCTGAGGTCCTCGGCCAGCCGGCCGAGGTCGGCCGAGGCCGCCACCGCGTTGAAGCGCTCTTCGACCTCGGCGAACGAGCTACGGCTCAGGCCCCTCATCAGCGCACCGCCGCCTCGCCGGCGGACTCCAGCTCGTCGAGGAAGCGGTCAACGACGCCGCTCTGCCGTGCCTGGTCCTCCAGCGACTCGCCGACGATGCGGCCGGCCAGCTCGATGGACAGGCGGCCGAGCTCGGCGCGCAGCTGGGTGAACGCCTGCTGGCGGTCGGCCTCGATCTGGGCGTGCGCCGCCTCGATCAGGCGCCGCGCCTCGGCCTGGGCCTCCTCGCGGAGCTCGGCCTTGATCTGCGCGGCCTGCTCACGTGCCTCCTCGCGCATGCGGGCGGCCTCGTGACGGGCCTCGGCCAGCTTGGCCCGGTACTCCTCCAGCGTCTGCTGGGCTTCGGCCTGGGCCTCCTCGGCCTTCTTGAGACCGCCCTCGATGGCCTCGGTCCGCATTTCCAGCGTCTTCTGGATGCGGGGCACAAGGAGGCGGCCGACGAAGAACAGAACGACCAGGAACGACACTCCGCCGATGACCATCTCGGCCGGGTGCGGAAGAAGTGGGTTGGTCGCTTCCTCTGCCGCTATCGCAATCATGAATGCCGCCTTCCTTCAGAGCAGATCGTCTGTCACGCCCGGAAGGCGAACGCGAGCGCGATACCGATCAGCGCGAGCGCCTCGGCGAAAACGAAGCCCAGGATCATGTTCTGACGGATGAGACCGTAGGCCTCGGGCTGGCGGGCGATGGCCTGCACGCCCTGGCCGAAGATGATGCCGATGCCGATGCCGGGGCCGATGGCGGCCAGGCCGTAACCGATGGAACCGAGGTTGCCGGTCACTTCGGCGAGAACACCAGACATGCTTAGGTTTCCTTTTCTATCGACCAGTGGACGTCCCCACTGGAGTTGTCGGGCGGGGCGGAACGTATCGGGGGTGCCGCCGGGGCGGGACTCAGTGGGCGGGGTGCAGCGCGTCGTTGATGTACATCGCCGCGAGCAGCGCGAAGACGTAGGCCTGCAGCGCCTGGATGAACAGCTCGAAGGCGGTCAGCAGGATGGTCATCACGACGCCGAGAATGCCCAGAGGCGCGCCGAGCGGAGTCAGGTTGGTGACCAGGAAGTGCCAGCCGACCTCGGAGAACAGCGCGATGATCAGGTGGCCGGCCATCATGGTGGCGAACAGCCGGACCGCGTGGGTGATGTGGCGCAGGAAGAAGGTCGAGATGAGCTCGATCGGCGCGACCAGCACGTAGATCCAGCCGGGCAGGCCGGGAGGGAACATCACGTTCTTGAAGAAGCCGATCGGCCCCTGGTGCTTGATGCCCAGGTACATGACCAGCAGCCACACGAAGATCGACAGAATCGCCGGGTAGCCGATGCGCGACATCACCGGGAACTGGATGAAGATGACCGAGCCGAACAGGTTCAGGACCAGCACGAAGAGGAACAGCGTGAACAGCAGCGGCATCCAGCGGTCGCTGTCCTTGCCGAGGTTCGGCCGGGCGATCTGCTCGCGGACGAACTGGTAGGCGAGCTCACCGATGTTCTGGAAGCCCCGCGGCACGAGCTTCGGCCGGGAGAAGGCGGCGAAGACGAGCACCATGACGAGCAGGGTGCCGGTCAGCGCGAGCAGAGCCGGCTTGTTGAACCAGGCCTGACCCTCGACGAGCGGCGGCCAGTCGAAAATGCCGAGCCCCGGAGCCGTGAACTCATCGGAGGCGAGAGGCGTCAGCGTGGCGCTCACTCGTCATTCCCTTCGTCGTGTTGATCGGTCAAGTGGCCATCCAGTGACCACGCCGCGGACGGGCTGGCCGGATGAGAAGTAGAAAGAGGGCGAGGAGACCAGGGCTCGATGGCTCGGACAGATGTTCCCCGACCCTGTTTACCGCGCACGCGACAATAGCAGGCGCGGCCATGACTAGTCATATCGAGCCAGCCTGGAGAGATGTGCCTCTCAGGCCCTCGACGGTGACTCGTCGCGCCCCGTCTGCCGATGAGAGTGTATTGGAAGCGGCGGCGCGGAGCATTACGGCTCACCTCTTCTCCTCGAGGTGGCCGGGAACCTTGACCTCAGGATCGACGTAGAGCATGCGAAGGCGCAGGAAGCCGCGGGCCTCGCCGATGGTCCAGCAGATCGTGCAGGCGACGACCGTCAGGCTGAACGACTGAGGGTCCCAGATGGTGGCGTCCGCGAAACGTTCGAGCAGCACGGCCAGTACCAGGATCTTCACCAGGTAGGTGCCCATGGCGGCGGCCATCATGATCGCGGGAGAGACGCGCGCGGCGTAGGCGACGGCGATCAGGCTGATGGTGAAGAAGGCCGCGACGACGATGACGCCGATGCCCGCGCCGAGCGCGCCCTTGGAGCCCACGAGGAGCGCTGCGACGGCGACGGCGATCAGGCCGACCAGAGCCGTCGGGATCACGGCTGCTCTGAGTATTCGGAGATCGTTGTCCTGCATCGGTGCTCCAGGGCATCAGTTGTCAAGCGAGCGATTGCTACCTTACAGGGCTGACGTGACCCGGGCCTTGCCGGGCCCACTGCTAGTGAAAGATATCACAAGCTCAGGGAGTACTGCCTTTACCTGCGATTTCGGGTCGATTATCGGGCGGCCGAAGGCAGCAGATGATCTCCGCGAGCCACGCCGGACGATCTCGGCGCGGGACCTGCGGGCGGCTTCGGGACGAGCTCCGGACGGGTCCTGGACCGGGTCCGGGAAGGGGCGGGCACAGGTCCGGAGAACCGGTCGGCGAAACGGTCCGTGATCAGGTCAGACGGGTCACCCGCTGGTGGTGGCCGTGGTGGGGGACGCCGAGGAGGACGCCGCGGCCGTGCCCGGCAGCGGGGGGTCCTTGGCGGCCGGACCTTCGCCGGGCCTTGGCCCCTGGCGCATGGCATGGACGCCGCCGCCACCGCGCCCGCCCCTGCCCGACCGCCACAGCGGCAGGCCCATCATCACCAGCACCGCCAGTGCCAGCAGCACGACCACCGGGAAGACGATCAGCGGGACGCCGCCGACCGAAAGCCCTACGACGGTCGCGGCGAACAGGAACGTCCACGCGTACATGATGAGCACCGTGCGGCGGTGCGAGTGGCCGATCTGCAGCAGTCGGTGGTGCAGATGGCCGCGATCGGGCGCGAACGGCGACTTGCCGTACGACGTGCGCCGCACCACCGCCATGATCAGGTCGGCCAGCGGGAGCACCATGACCGCGAGCGGCAGCAGGATGGGCAGGACGACCGGAAAGCGGTTGATGTCGCCTGCGCCGTTGTAGTCGACCGTGCCGGTCACGGTGACGACCGAGGTGGCCAGCACCAGGCCGATCAGCATCGCCCCGGTGTCGCCCATGAAGATCTTGGCGGGGTGGAAGTTGTGCGGCAGGAAGCCCAGGCACATCCCGATGAGGATCGCCGTGATGGCCGCCGTGACGCTGAGACGCCCCTGGTCGAGGCTGTCGGTGAGCGCGACGGTCCAGGCGAACGTCGCCATGGCCGCGATGCAGACGATGCCGGCGGCCAGGCCGTCCAGGCCGTCCACGAAGTTCACCGCGTTGATGGCGACCACCACCACCAGGATGGTGATGATCGTGGTCAGCGTGTTGTCCAGGCTTACCGTTCCGCCGTTCGGCAGCGGGATCCACAGCAGGGTCAGCTTGAACGCGACCAGCAGCCCCGCCGCGGCGATCTGGCCGCCCAGCTTGACGAAGGCGTCCATGCCCCACCAGTCGTCAAGGAAGCCGATGACCACGATGACCCCGCCCGCCAGGGCGAGGGCGATGACCGTGTGGCCGTCGCCCATGCGCGAGTCGGCGAGCTTCTCGCCGATGTGGTCGAGCCTGCTCGCCACGAACAGCCCGGCCAGCATGCCGGCGTACATGGCCAGGCCGCCAAGGCGCGGCGTGCGGACGGTGTGCACGTCTCTCTCGCGGATCTCGGGCGCGGCGCCGATGCGCAGGGCGAAGACCCTGACCAGCGGTACGAGCAGGTAGGTGACCACCGCGGCCACCGACGCCATGAGGAGGTATTCGCGCACGACCCCAGTTTCCCGGATTGTTCGGTCAAATGTGACCGAAAAATTGCACAGTACTGCACATTAACCACGTGGATACGCCGGATGACCCCGTGTGAGCCGTGCCACCCTCTCGGCCACCGACGTTATCGCACCCGGATGACGCACGGCCTGCGCCACCATCGACCCGATCTCCTTCATCTCGCTCACTCCCATGCCCTGCGTCGTCACGCACGGGGTGCCGACCCGGATGCCCGAGGTCACCGTCGGCGGTTCGGGATCGTAGGGGATGGCGTTGCGGTTGAGGATGATCCCGGCCCGCGCGCAGCTCTGCTCGGCCGCCGCCCCGCTCACGCCGACATCGCGCAGGTCGACGAGCGCCAGATGGGTGTCCGTTCCGCCGGACACCGGGCGCATGTCCTCGGCCGCCAGCGCGTCACTCAGCGCACGGGAGTTGACGATCACCTGTGCCGCGTACTCCCGGAACTCCGGCCGCAGCGCCTCTCCGAAGGCCACCGCCTTGGCCGCGATGCAGTGCATCATCGGGCCGCCCTGGGTGAAGGGGAAGACCGCCCGGTCGATGCGCGAGGCCAGCTCGGAGGTGCACAGGATGCCGCCGCCCCTCGGCCCGCGCATCGCCTTGTGCGTGGTGAACGTCACCACGTCGGCGTGCGGCACCGGCGAGGGGACCGCACGGCCCGCCACCAGGCCGATCGTGTGCGCGGCGTCCACCAGCAGCCACGCGCCGACCTCGTCGGCGATGCACCGGAACACCGCGTGGTCGATGAGCCGCGGATAGGCCGTGGCGCCACAGATGATCATCTTGGGCTGGTGCCGCACCGCGAGGTCGCGCACCTCGTCGTAGTCGATGGTCTCGGTGTCGCGCCGCACCCCGTACGCCACCACGTCGAACCAGCGGCCGGAAAAGTTGACCTTGGATCCGTGGGTCAGGTGGCCGCCGTGCGGCAGCGCCATCGCCAGCACCGTGTCTCCCGGCCGCAGCAGGGCGGCGTACGCGGCCAGGTTCGCCGACGCGCCCGAATGCGGCTGGACGTTGACGTGGTCGGCGCCGAACAGCGCCGTCGCCCGCTCGACGGCGAGCCGCTCCGCCCGGTCCACCACCTCGCAGCCGCCGTAGTAGCGCCTGCCCGGGTAACCCTCGGCGTACTTGTTGGTCAGCGTGGAGCCCAGGGCCGCGATCACGGCCGGCGAGGCGAGGTTCTCGCTGGCGATGAGCTGCAGGCCGCCGCGAACGCGCGCCACCTCGTCGAGCAGCACTTGGGCGATCTCAGGATCCTGCCGCCGCAGCCGCGCGAAGTCGGGCCCGTAGAACTCCGCGTCGTCCCCGTCACCGGCCCCGTCGCCGGCGTCGCCGAAGCCTTCACCGGCCGGTACGTCATCCCTCTGGCGGCCGAGTGACCGTTCGGAACCGTCCATGTGGTGGGCGGGCTCCCGGCCGGAATCGTCCATGTGGTCCGCAGGGTCGTGGTCGTGCTCGGGGCCGTCGGCCTGGCGGGCAGGTCCGTGGTCGCGCCGTCTCGCAGGCATGGCTGGCTCACCACTCCTTCCCCGCGCACAGGACCGTACGCGGTAAGGACACCGGTCTCCCCACTGTAAGCCCAGCCCTCCGCGGGGCTCCGGCACCCGGCCGGGGAGTGCCTCTCGGAGTCAGCTGTAGGCGTGCGGGGCGCCGGCCGCGACCGGGACCCAGCGCGGGGTGTCCGCGGCCTGGTCGCTGATGGCGGTCAGCACCGACTGCCGGTACATGCCCAGGCGGTTGCGCCACTCGCTCATGTCCTGGACGTAGCGCTCGGCGACCGGCGCGTCCCACACGTCCCTGCTGCGGGCCATCTGCTGCGCCTTGTCCAGCGAGCTGGTGAGGCCTTCGAGCAGCGGGAGCACCTGCTGCCACAGATCGACGAGCTTCTGGTACTCGGGGTTGAACCGCCAGCTCGTCGCCTGCCCGTCCGGGTTGAACGGGTCGGCGGACGAGGTCGGCGGTCCTTCTCCGGGCTGGAGCGGCTGCGGAGCCGGGGGATCGGCGTACATCTCTGGCGGCCCTCCTTCACGAACCGGACGACGAAGCGGACCCGCCTCGCGGCGACGCGCCGAACATGCGCTCAGGATCGGCGTCCGGCGACGGATCGGTCAACCGTCCGTGGCCGCCGGGCGGCGGGCCGGCGTCTCCGTCCGGCGGCGAACCGGGCGGCGAGCCCTCGTAGGGCGCATCGGAGTCGAATGCCACGGGAAGGCCGCCGTGAGCCCTCAGATGGCCGTGTCGGGCCTCTTCCGCCGACGGGGCATGGACACCGGTCCGAAGCTGCTCCCCCGCATGTACGCCCCGCTCAGGCCCCCCAAGCCCCACAGAACCCGAACCGGCGGAACCTGAACCGGAACTCGGATCGGCGGAACTGGCATCGGCGGAACTGGCATCGGCGGCAGAGTCGGGCGAGTCCGGCGGAAGCGGGGCCGACGGCTTCGCCGAGCCGGACGGATCATCGGGCTGGATGTACCCGACCGGCCCGTCCGGCGCCGGATGCCCAGGTTGCGCACCATCCGGCGGGACGACCACCGGCTGCTCCATCGGCGGGATCTTGTCCATGTTCTGCATCAGCCAGCGAAGGTGCTCTTCGCCGGGAGGCCTCATGGTGACCTCGACGACGCGCACTCCTTCGACCTCGATCACCCTCGTCCGCTCGCGCGTGGTGTCGATGTCATGGAGATTGTCGGCGTTGGGCGTGTCCAGCCGCTGATCGGGCGGCGCATTCTGCGCATGAGGAGCGCCGGACCGCTGATCCATGGCGTCGGGCCGCTGGTCCACGGCGTCGGGCTGCCGCTCGGGCGTGACAAGCTGCTCATCAGGCATATCAGGGTGCCCCACCGGAGCCTCCGGCCGCTGATCGGGCCCGGTCGGCTGCTGATCGATCACATCGGGCTGCCGGTCAGGGGTGGGTGGCTGTTGCTCGGTCCCGTCCGGCTGCCCCACCGGAGCCTCCGGCCGCTGATCGACCACATCAGGCACCTGATCGGGCGCGGTCGGCTGCTGATCGACCACATCCGGCTGCCGATCTGGCGTGGTCGGCTGTTGTGCGTCCGGGCCGGTCTGCGGATTTGCCTCAAGGGGAGCCACGTACTGCGGCGTCTCGTTCTCGTGCGGCTTGTTGGCGTGGGGGGCCTCGGGCTTGTCGTGCTTATCGGGCTTGTCGGCCTTCGGGGCGTCGTTCTTATCCGGCTTGTCAGCCTTCGGCTCGTGCTTATCCGGCTTGTCGTGCTGATCGGGATGCGAGTCGACCTTGTGACTGTTGTCGTGCGGGGTCGACGTGGGCGCATCGTGCTTGTCCGGCCTGGACGGAGGATCGGATTTGTCCGCCTTGGGGGCGTGCTTCTTGTCGGGGTGGTCGTTCTTATCGCTCTTGGGCGAGTCGTCCTTGTCGGGCTTGTCGGGCTTGTCGGCCTTCGGAGCGTCGTTCTGCTGGTTCCGGTCAGCCTGCGGAGAGTCGTTCTTGTCGCTCTTGGGCGAGTCGTGCTTGTCGGCCGTCGGAGGGGCGTCCTTGCCGCCCTTGTCGGACTTCGGATGCCCGTCCTTGTCGGCCGCGTGCGGCTTATCCGGCTTGTCCGTCTTGTCGTCAGACTTGGCGTCGTGCTTGTCGGGACCGGCGCCGTTCATCTTCTTGGGACCGGTCACCGGGTCGTTCTGCTTCTCCTTCTTCTCAAGAAGGACGAGCCGGGCGCTCACATCACGAACGAGCGTCTCGCCGGCGTCGGCGATCTGGGCGGGCCGGTACGTGACGGGCACCGAAAGGCCGGCGGCGCCGGTCAACTGGGTGATGCGCGCCTCAGCGCCGCGCATCTGCTTCCCGGCACGTCCCACCTCGGCCAACAGCTCACGGACCAGCTTCGGGTCCATTCCGTCCAGCTTGCCCATGGGCGTCTCCCGTGGTCGTGACCGCCGCTCCCTCTGACCCGCTGATGCGCCGCCGAAGGGCTCGCGCCCGCTCGCAGCCATGCTCTCTCGCAACAGACGATCGCTCAAGAGCACAGACGCACCTCACGCTACTGAGGCGCTGCGGCCACGACCACGGACGATAGCCATACGGCATGAGTCACGGCGGCCACCCACGAACGCGGCCGTCACGGCCGCTTGTCGGCCTGCCCCTGCTTGTCATCGGGGGCGACCTGCCTCGCTCCGGCGACCCCTTCGGCGTCGTCCGGCTTGCCGGCGGGCTTGATCGGATCGTCGGACTCCGCCTTGTCGGCGGGCCGGTCATCGGGCTCCGCCTTGTCAGCAGGCCGGGCGTCGGACTCCGCCTTGTCGGAAGACCGGTCGATGCGCGGTTCGTGGGCGTCCGCAGGCTCCACCGTGTCGGCAGGCCGGCCGAGAGACTCCACCTTGTCGGCGGGCTTGGCCGGGGTCTCTGCTTCGGCTGGCTGGGCGGCCTCGTCGAGGGCTTCCCTCGCGCCCGCCAGGCCGGAGACGTCGGTGTCCGGGCCCGCGTCCGTGGCGACGTACCCGATGACGCCGCGCAGCTTCTCCACCGGGATGGCGCCCTGGCGCAGCACGCGGGGCACGGGCGTCGTGAGGTCGATGATGGTGGAGGGCGTGGTGTCGGCGCAGGCGCCGCCGTCGAGGTAGACCGCGACGGACTCCCCGAGCTGCTCCTCGGCCTCGCCGGCGGTCGTCGCGGGCGGCTCGCCGGACCTGTTGGCGCTGCTCACCGCCATCGGCCCGGTCTCCTTGAGCAACTGCAGCGCGACCGCGTGCAGCGGCATGCGGACCGCGACGGTGCCCTTGGTCTCTCCCAGGTCCCAGTTGAGCGAGCGGCTCGCCCGGCAGATGATCGTCAGCGGCCCCGGCCAGAAGTTGTCGATCAGGTCCTGCCCGTAGGTGCCGAGATCCTCGATGAGGGCGGTGGCGGCCCGTACGGTGCCCACCAGCACGGGGACGGGCATGTCCCTGCCCCGGCCCTTGGCGTCGAGGAGGGCGCTGACGGCCGAGGGCGTGAAGGCGTCGGCCCCGATGCCGTACACGGTGTCCGTCGGGATGACCACCAGTTCGCCGGCCCGGACGGCGGACGCGGCGTCGGCGATCCCGGCAGCACGCTGCTCGGTGTTGGAACAGTCATAACGTCGGCTCACGACTTGTCATCCTCCCACGTGGGCGGACCGGTCAGAGCCGGGAACCCCCACCCTGGCGCTCACTCCTGGCCGTAGCGCGCCGTGACGAAGCGGTCGCGGCCCGCCAGATCGGCGTGGTTGCGCGCGTCACGCCAGCCTCGGTCTTCGGAGAACTCCAGGTAGACCTCCGAACCCTGCTGGTCGGCGTGCTCCACCGCGACCAGGCCGCCCGGCCGCAGCAGGCGCCGGGCCGTGCGCTCGACGGCGCGCACCTCGTCCAGCCCGTCCTTCCCCGACCCGTACAGGGCGCGGGACGGATCGTAGTCGCGGACCTCGGGGTCACGCGGCACGGCGCCCGGCGGGATGTAGGGCGGGTTGGAGATCACCAGGTCCACCTGGCCGCTCAGCTCGGGAAGGCAGTCGGCGAGGTCCTCGGGGTGCAGCGAGACGCGTCCCTGACCGTGCTCGACGATGTTGCGCTTGGCCCAGCCGTAGGCCACAGGGTCGACCTCGACGGCGTGCACCTGCGCGAGCGCGACCTCCTGGGCGATAGACAGGGCGATGGCGCCCGAGCCGGTGCCGAGATCGACGACCAGCGGGGACGCGACGTCCATCTCGCGGAGCCGGTCGATGGCCCAGCCGGCCACCACCTCGGTCTCAGGCCGCGGCACGAACACGCCGGGGCCCACCTCGAGCGACAGGTAGCGGAAGTAGGCACGCCCGGTGATGTGCTGAAGCGGCTCGCGCGCCTCGCGCCGTGCGATGCCCTCCCAGAACAGGGCGTCGAACTCGGAATCGGGCACCGTGTGGAGCTGGCCGCGCCGCACACCGTGGACGAACGCCGCGATCTCCTCGGCGTCGGTGCGCGGCGACGGCACCCCCGCCTCGGCGAGCCGGGCGGTGGCGAGGGCTATCTCGTCCATCAGCAGCGTCATGGGACTTTTCGTGAGGTACGTCGGCGGGGTCGTGGGATGCTTCTGGTCTTCTCGGGGCGGCGGGTTCACGTGGCTCAGGAGTGCGCGGCGAGCTTGTCGGCCGTCTCGGCGTCGGTGAGGGCCTGGATGACCGCGGAGAGGTCGCCGTCCAGCACCTGGTCGAGGTTGTAGGCCTTGAAACCCACGCGGTGGTCGGAGATGCGGTTCTCCGGATAGTTGTACGTGCGGACGCGCTCGGAGCGGTCGACCGTGCGGACCTGCGACTTGCGCTCGGCCGAGGCGGCGGCGTCGGCCTCCTCCTGCGCGATGGCCAGCAGCCGGGCGCGCAGGATGCGCAGCGCCGACTCCTTGTTCTGGAGCTGGCTCTTCTCGTTCTGGCAGGAGACGACCACGCCGGTCGGCACGTGGGTGATGCGCACCGCCGAGTCGGTGGTGTTGACGCTCTGGCCGCCGGGGCCGGAGCTGCGGAACACGTCGATGCGCAGGTCGTTGGGGTCGATCTGGACGTCGACGTCCTCCGCCTCCGGATACACGAGCACGCCGGCCGCGGAGGTGTGGATGCGTCCCTGCGACTCGGTGACCGGCACGCGCTGGACCCGGTGGACGCCGCCCTCGTACTTCAGGCGCGACCAGACGCCGTCGGCGCCCTTGCCCTTCACCGCGACGGTGACATCCTTGTAGCCACCGAGATCGGAGTGCTGGGCGTCGATGATCTCGGTCTTCCAGCCGACGCGCTCGGCGTAGCGGAGGTACATGCGGAGCAGGTCGCCGGCGAACAGCGCGGACTCCTCGCCGCCCTCCCCCGCCTTGATCTCCATGATGATGTCTTTGTCGTCGTTGGGGTCGCGCGGGATGAGCAGCTGCTTGAGCCGGTCCTCCAGCGGGCCCACCCGCCCCTCCAGCTGCGCGGCCTCCTCGGCGAACGACGGGTCCTCCGTGGCGAGCTCCTTGGCCGCCTGGAGGTCGTCGCGGACGCCCTCCAGCTCGCGGTAGGCCGACACGATCGGGGTCAGCTGCGCGTAGCGCTTGCCCAGGGTGCGCGCCTGGTTCTGGTCGGCGTGCACAGCGGGATCGGCGAGCCGCTGCTCAAGCTCCGCGTACTCGTTGAGCAACTCGTCGAGATTCACCGTGCGTCCTTCTTTCCTTCACCACCGGCGAGAACCTGGCCCATCACCAAGAACGCCGACCCGGGCACGCTCCCGCACGCGGGAGCGATGCCGAGCCGGCGTCGGGCGCGGAGCTACTTGCTCGCGGGCTTCTTGCCGAAACGCTTCTCGAAGCGGGCCACCCGGCCACCGGTGTCGAGGATCTTCTGCTTGCCCGTGTAGAAGGGGTGGCAGGCGGAGCACACGTCGGCGTGGATGACGCCGTTCTTGGCGGTGCTGCGGGTGGTGAAGCTGTTGCCACAGCTGCACGTGACCTGCGTGGTGGCGTAGGTCGGGTGAATGTCGGGCTTCATCTCAATCCTCTCTGGCGCGGCCGCCGGGTCGCCTTCGTCTCTCGCGGTCTTATGACGCGCGGACGGGCGGGAACCGGAACCGCCGTTGGGTCGGCTACCAGTGTGCCAGATCCTGTAACCCCGCCAGGCCATCGCGCATTCCCCGGCGAGGGCCGGATCCGGCGCCTGTCCCGGTCGTCCGGGTGACCCGCCGAGCTTAGGGCCCCGCACACCGCCGTTCCGCCAAATCTCCCTCGGCACCACGCAAAAGTTCGGTAACAGTGCTCAGCGCAGCCGTCTGGTACACCGAGGGTCATATCGCCGCGGAGGGACGAGCGGTGCGTGCGCGGTGGTCATCGGGTGGGCAGCACGGGGCATGCGATGGGCACAGAGCGCGCGGGTTCATGTCCTGCGCAGGTAGGCCAGCACGGCGAGGACGCGGCGGTGGTCGTCGGGAGCCGGGCCGAGGCCGAGCTTGCCGAAGATGCCAGATATGTGTTTCTCGACGGCGCCCTCGCTGATGCCGAGACGCGCGGCGATCGCGTTGTTCGACCGCCCTTCGGCCATCAGCGCCAGCACCTCGGACTCCCTGGCGGTCAGGAGGTCGAGGGGGTCGTGGCTCCCCCGGCGGCTCAGCAGCTGCACCACCACCTCGGGGTCGATGACCGTCCCGCCCGCCGCCACCCGCCGGACGGCGTCGAGGAACTCCGTCACGTCGGCGACGCGCTCTTTGAGCAGGTAGCCCACCGCGGCGGCGCCCCGGCCGATGAGCTCGGTGGCGTACCGTTCCTCGACGTACTGCGACAGCACCAGCACCGGCAGGCTGGGCAGCAGCGCCCGCGCCTCCAGCGCCGCGCGGAGCCCTTCGTCGGTGTGGCTCGGCGGCATCCGCACGTCGACGACCGCGAGGTCGGGCCGGTGCGTGCGCACGGACTCGACCAGGGCGGGCCCGTCGCCCACCGCGGCGACCGTCTCGATGCCGCCGTCGCCGAGCAGCCTGACCAGGCCCTCCCGCAACAGGACGGAGTCCTCCGCGATCACCACCCGCACCCGGGCACCCCCACCCTCACGCCGTCACACGCTCGCCGCGTCGCCACCGGCCACAACGCCGATGGACTCACCACTCGCACGGTAGCGCCGCCCGGATGACGGTGGGGCCGCCGAGCGGGCTTTCGACCGCCAGCGTGCCGTCGATGGTGGCCGCGCGGTCGGCGAGCCCCGCCAGGCCGCTCCCCGGACGGGCGTGAGCGCCGCCGACGCCGTTGTCGCGGACCTCCACCACCACGCGCTGCTCCTGACGGCCCACCCAGACCGACGCCTCCGTCGCCGCCGCGTGCTTGGCGATGTTCGTGAGCGACTCGGCGACGATGAAGTACGCGATGCTCTCCACGGCCGGCGGCGGGCGGTCGGCGATGTCCACCGAGACCTGCACCCGCACCGGCGCGCGGGCGGCCAGCGCCGACAGGGCGGCGTCCAGGCCCCTGTCGGTGAGGATCGCGGGGTAGATGCCGCGCGCCAGGTCGCGCAGCTCGGTGATGGCGGCCTTGGTGCCCGCGTGGGCCTGCGCGAGCAGCGCGCGCGCCTCGTCGGGCGCCGTGTCGAACTTCGACTGGGCTCTGCCGAGGTCGAGGGCCACGGCCAGCAGGCGCTGCTGCGCGCCGTCGTGCAGGTCGCGCTCGATCCTGCGGCGTTCGGCCTCGGCGGCGTCCACGCCCCTGGCCCGGCTGGCCCTCAGGTGCTTGACCCGCGCCTCGTCGCCGGGGCCGAGCAGCGCCCCGGCCAGCATGCCGTGGATCAACGCCATGCCGCGCACCACGTACAGCGTGACGCACAAAAGCACCATGCCGCCGAGCGCCCACGGCAGCGCCTCGGGCACGCTGTCGACCAGGAGCCGGTGGCTGATCTGCGTGCGCACGCCGTACAGCATCACGACCGGCTGCGCGATCAGCTCGACGGAGGCGCTTCCCAGCACGAACGACGCGAAGGATTCGACCAGGCCGAGCGGGAGCAGCAGGAACAGGTAGCCGAGGTCCTTGTAGGTCGCCGGATCGGAGACCAGCCGGCGCAGGCCGCTCATCACGCCACCGTCCGGCCTCGGCTGGTAGGGGTCGGGGATGGTGAGGCCGAACGCCAGGCGGAGCAGCCGCCGCTCGAGCATGGCGCCGCCCCGCCAGATCAGCATGGTCAGCACCAGAAGGGGCAGCCCCACCCAGATCACCAGCAGGGCGAAGGAGACCGTCAGACCCGTCACCAGGATGACGAACCAGGTGATGCCCCAGAACATGCTGAGCAGCAGATAAGGGACGGCCCGCCAGGTCATGGGGTCGACGAGCAGCCCCAGCGGACCACGCGGGCCGAGCGGCACCCTCATCCGCAAGGGCGGACGCCTCGCCGCCGCCTCCCCAGCCATGCCGAACCCTTCCTGTCGAGCCGCGCGCGTCCCGGCCTGCCGGCCCGTACGGCAAGAGCCTGCCAAGCCCGGACGCTCCGCGCCATGGAGTCAGCCCCCGCGGCAGGATGCGGCCAGCCCCACCACCGGGCCGGCGCCGACCGGCGAACACGAAGACCGGCCCGGATGGACCCGGATGGACGCGAAAGCCCGGCCGGGCGCGGA
Organism: Sphaerisporangium sp. NPDC049457; assembly: GCF_055586705.1. Taxonomy (NCBI): domain Bacteria; kingdom Bacillati; phylum Actinomycetota; class Actinomycetes; order Streptosporangiales; family Streptosporangiaceae; genus Sphaerisporangium; species Sphaerisporangium sp. NPDC049457. The sequence goes on from NZ_JBVJHR010000009.1 coordinate 233,776, forward strand.
GCGGGCGGCTCCGGCGCCGGGCCGGGCTGGTGCGTCGCGTTCGCCCCGGACGGGGCGGACCGAGCTCAGTCGCGGTCGGAGCTGACCGTGGTCTTCTGGACCTGGAGCAGGAACTCGGCGTTGGACTGCGTCTCGCGCATCTTCTCCAGCAGGAGTTCGAGCGCCTGCTGCATGTCGAGGGCGTGCAGGACGCGGCGGAGCTTCCAGACGATCTGCAACTCGTCCCTGGACATCAGGATCTCTTCCTTGCGGGTGCCGGACGCGTCGACGTCCACCGCGGGGAAGATGCGCTTGTCGGCCAGGGAGCGGTTGAGCTTGAGCTCGGCGTTGCCGGTGCCCTTGAACTCCTCGAAGATGACCTCGTCCATCTTGGAGCCGGTCTCGACCAGCGCCGTGGCGAGGATCGTCAGCGAGCCGCCGTTCTCGATGTTGCGGGCGGCGCCGAAGAACCGCTTCGGCGGGTAGAGCGCCGTGGAGTCGACACCACCGGACAGGATGCGCCCCGACGCCGGGGCCGCCAGGTTGTAGGCGCGGCCGAGGCGGGTGATGGAGTCGAGGAGCACGACCACGTCGTGGCCCAGCTCGACCAGCCGCTTGGCGCGCTCGATGGCGAGCTCGGCGACGGTGGTGTGGTCCTCGGCGGGACGGTCGAAGGTCGAGTGGATGACCTCGCCCTTCACCGACCGCTGCATGTCGGTGACCTCTTCGGGACGCTCGTCCACCAGGACGACCATCAGGTGGCACTCGGGGTTGTTCCTGGTGATCGCGTTGGCGATCGCCTGGAGCACCATCGTCTTGCCGGCCTTGGGCGGGGAGACGATGAGACCACGCTGCCCCTTGCCGATCGGCGCCACCAGGTCGATGATGCGCGTCGTCAGGATGTTGGGGTCGGTCTCCAGGCGCAGCCGCTCCTGCGGGTAGAGCGGGGTGAGCTTGGAGAAGTCGGGACGGTTGCGTCCCTGCTCGGGGTCCATGCCGTTGACGGTGTCGAGCCGCACGAGGGCGTTGAACTTCTCGCGGCGCTCGCCCTCGCGGGGCTGGCGCACCGCTCCGGTGATGACGTCGCCCTTGCGCAGGCCGTTGCGGCGGATCTGCGCGAGCGAGACGTACACGTCGTTGGAACCCGGCAGGTAGCCGCTGGTGCGGACGAACGCGTAGTTGTCCAGGATGTCGAGGATGCCGGCGATCGGGATGAGGACGTCGTCGTCGCCGATCACGGGCTCGTTGCTGTCGAAACGGTCGCGCCCGCGGCGGTTGCGCTCCCTGAACCTGCCGCGGCGGCCGCGGCGGTCGTCGTCGCCCTGCAGGTCGCGGCCCTGGTCGCGATCTCTGCCCTGGTCACGGCCCTGGTCACGCGTCTGCTCGCGGCCCTGGTCGCGGTCGCCGCGCTGCTCGCGGCCCTGGTCGCGATCTCTGCCCTGGTCACGGGACTGGTCGCGGCCCTGGTCACGGCGGCTCGAACCCTCGCCCGCGTCGGCGGCGCGCTGCTCGGGACGGGCGTTGTCGTTGCGGTTGTCGGGGCGGTTGTCGCCGCGCTCGCGACGGTCGCCACGGCCGCGGCGCTCGCCGCGCTCACGACGGGACTCGCCGCGCTCGGCGCGGCCCTCGGACTGCGGGGCCTCGACCGGCGCGGAGACGGCCGGGGCCGCGGCGACGGGAGCCTGCTCAGGGGCCGGCGTCTCGGCGACGGCGGCGCGCTCTTCGCGGGTCTCGGCGACGGTCTCGACCGGCGCCGGGCGGGAACGTTCCCGACGGGTACGGGCGGGGCGCTCGGCCACCGGCTCGGCCGTGGCCGTGGGAGCCGGAGCGGCGACAGGCTCGGCGGGGGCGGAGGTGGAGGCACCGTCAGCAGATACGCCCTGCTTCTCCTGGATGGCCGCGATGAGCTGGCTCTTGCGCATCCGTCCGGTCCCGCTGATGCCGAGGCTCGACGCGAGAGCCTGCAGCTCGGGCAGCACCATGGCCGCGAGGCCGGTGCCGGAGCGACGGCGCGGCCTGGCCGCGGCGCGGGTGGGGGTGTCGCCGGCGGCCGACGGCGCTGTGCCGGTGGCGTCGGAGAGGAGTTCGGTGGTGTCGCTCAACTAAAAGGTCCTTCCCAGGGGTCGGGCGTCGGCCACGATCAGCCAGGCGTCCCGGTGGTGCGACCCGGCGGGACAGACCGGGTCGGGCTGGACGAAGTCTCGATGTGCCGGTAAACCGGTGCGTCTAACCGGCGCGTGGCCGTCACCGTCGAGATTCGTGAGCCGTTGGGGGCCCGGGGGTCGCCCCCCGGCTGGTTACCGCCGACCAGATGTCGATGCCGATCGAACGCGCATGTCCCCGATTACGCCGCTTCTCGACACGCCAACCGGATGTGGACCAACCGGAGGCGATGAATTCGGGAAGCCCGCTGTGCGGCCTGTGTCTTGCGACGCAAGGCGCGATCCAGCGATGTATGGCTGACAAGCACGCACCCGCAATGGGGGCACCTGGTGCGGCTATCAGCCTAACATCACCAGCGCACACTGCTATTCCCTGAAGGTCGAAGATGCATCAGCGTGTCTCGGGAGATTCAACGCTCGCGCCGGACGGATCGACGTCCAATGGCTGGATGTGCCAGTCACTACCCACTTCCGACGCGATCAAATCATGGGTATCCGCCGTTCCGAACGCCAGAACCGTTGGACCGGCGCCCGAGACGACGGCGGGTACCCCTGCCACGCGGAGACGTTTTACCAGATCGGCCGTGCCAGGCATCGCAGGCGCGCGGTACGCCTGGTGCAGGCGGTCTTCGGTGGCGGCGAGCAACAGCCCGCTCTCGGGCCGCTGGGTCAGCGCCGCGATGAGCAGGGCCGCGCGTCCGGCGTTCGCCGCAGCGTCGGCATGCGGCACGTCCTTCGGCAGGAGCCCGCGCGCCGCCTCGGTGGAGAGCCGGGTTCTCGGCACGCACACCACAGGTCGGACGCCCCCATGCGGGCTCAGTTCCAGCTTATGCGGTGTTCCGGACCCGTCGCTCCATGCGATGGTCAGGCCGCCGGACAGGCACGGGGCGACGTTGTCGGGATGCCCCTCCATGCGGGTGGCCAGCTCGAAGACGTCGTCATCGGACAGCGAGGGGGCGGCGAGCGCCCGCGCGGCGAGAATGCCCGCGCAGATGGCCGCCGAGGACGAGCCGAGGCCGCGGGCGTGCGGGATGCGGTTGTGACATCGCAGCCGCAGGCGGCGCGGCTGCGGCACGCCCGCGCGGTCGAGCGCGGCGCGGAAGGCCCGGACGATCAGGTGGCCCTCGCCGGTGTCCAGCTCGCCGGCCCCTTCGCCTTCGACGTGCACCTCGACGCCCGGCAGGTCGTGCGCGACGGCCGGCGCGTCGCCGGGAAGGGAGACCTCGACCTCGTCGTACAGGGTGAGGGCGAGGCCCAGCGAGTCGAAGCCCGGCCCGAGATTCGCGCTGGTGGCGGGCACGCGGACCACGACGGTGCTGCTCGGTGACATGCGGTTCCTCAGAAAGGATGCGGTCGATCTCGGCCGATCATACGGTCGCGCCCCGCGACTCGCGCCGCGGGGCCGCCCGGTGATGTCGCGGGCCGCCGGCCCCTCTATGCGAGTTCGAGCGCGGTGGCCGCCGCGAAGGCGTCGACGGGGATGGTCAGCGGGGTGGGCGCGCCGGAGATCGCCCAGTCGGGATCTTTGAGCCCGTTGCCGGTGACGGTGCAGACGACGCGCTCGCCGGGGCGGACGAGCCCCTGCTCGCGGGCCTGCAACAGCCCCGCGACGCTCGCCGCCGAGGCGAGCTCGACGAACACGCCCTCTTCCTGGGCGAGGAGTTTGTACGCCGCGGCGATCTGGCGGTCGGTGACGGCCTGGATGGCGCCGCCGGACTCGTCGCGCGCGACCTCGGCCAGGCGCCAGGAGGCGGGGTTGCCGATGCGGATCGCCGTGGCGATCGTGTGCGGGTGGGTGACCGGGGCGCCGTCGACGATGGGCGCGGCCCCGCTGGCCTGGAAGCCGAGCATGCGCGGAGTGCGCGTGGCCACGGCGTCCGCGGCGTACTCGCGGTAGCCCATCCAGTAGGCGGAGATGTTGCCGGCGTTGCCGACCGGGATGCAGTGCACGTCGGGCGCGTCGCCGAGAGCGTCGACGATCTCGAACGCCGCGGTCTTCTGCCCCTGGAGGCGGTGGGGGTTGACCGAGTTGACCAGGGCGATGGGGTAGTTCTCCGCGAGCTTGCAGGTCATCTCAAGGCAGTCGTCGAACGAGCCGTCGACCTGCAGCAGCCTCGCGCCGTGCACGAGGGCCTGCGCCAGCTTGCCCATGGCGATCTTGCCGCGCGGCACGAGCACCGCGCAGGTCAGCCCGGCGCGGACGGCGTAGGCGGCGGCGGAGGCGCTGGTGTTGCCGGTGGAGGCGCAGATGACGGCCTTGGCGCCGTCTTCGACGGCCTTGCTGATGGCCACGGTCATGCCGCGGTCTTTGAAGCTGCCGGTGGGGTTGAGCCCCTCGACCTTGAGGTGGACCTCGCAGCCGGTGAGCGCCGAGACGCGACCGGCCGGGATCAGCGGCGTGCCGCCTTCGAGCAGGGTGACCACGGGCGTCGTCGTGGTGACGGGGAGCCGGTCACGGTATTCCTCGATCAGGCCACGCCAAGCCATCGTCACTCCTCCCGCGCCCGGCCCGGGGCGAGCGGGCGCCACAGCGCGTAACCATGAGTCCGCTACCAGCGGTGTCAGGCAACGAGTCTACGGGGGCGCGAGCCCCCGCCGCGTCTTGTGTCCACAGGCTGGACCGCCTCTCGCGGCCACCACCGTAGATACCCGGCCATGCGCGCCGAGGTGACGGCGGAAAGCCGGCAAGAAGGCATCCTTGAAGAACCAGGAAAGCTCACTGTCTCTTTAACCACTTTTGCCCCACAATTGGGGGGACGCCACCATGCCCGGAAGGAAAACGCCGCCGTGACCGCCGCGAGCTTAGTCCGGGCCGGGGACGACCACGACCGCCTGCACTGGGTCCTCGACCACCTGCCCGCCAGCCGTCCTGGACGCCCGATCTCCGTACTCGACCTGGGCTGCGCGGAAGGCGAGCTGTCGCTGCTGCTCGCCGAGCGAGGCGACCAGGTGACCGGGGTCGACCTCGCGGCCCCGCTCGTCGCCCGGGCGCGCCTGCGGGCCGAGCGGCTGCCCGCGGACATCGCCGCGCGCGTCGCGTTCACGGTCGCGGACGGGCACGGGCTGGACGGCGTTCCCGACGAGACGTTCGACGCGGCCGTGGCCGGAGAGATCCTCGACCGCGTCGGCGACCCCGTCCAGGTGCTCGAAGCCCTCCACAGGACGCTGCGCCCGGCCGCGACGCTCGTCTTCACCGTCCCCTACGGGGTGAACGAGGCCGTCCTGCGCCTCGCCCGCGCCTCCGGCAACGTCTCCAGTGACGTCTCCAGTGACGTCTCCGCCGACGAATCCGGCGGACGGGACGAGTTGCCGGCGGAGCCGGAGGACCGATCGGCGGAGCCGGACGATGCCCACCGGCGGGACGAACCCGGCGGGGACGACGCCGAGCGGCGGCGGGTCTTCTACCACGGCAGCCTGCGCCACCTGGTGGAACCGCTGTTCGAGATCCGCGAGCTGACCGTGCTGCGCCACCATCTCGCGGGCGTCGCCGTGCGCAGGGACGAGCCGCGCGGCACTCCCGGTTTCGCGCTCAGCCGGGCCGAGACCGCGTTCCTCCAGCGCGAGCGGCACCTGCACGGCGAGATCGCCGAACTGCGCGCCCTGTGCGCGGAGCTGGCCGACCGCGAGGCCGTCCTGACCCGCGCCGGGCAGGATCTGCTCGGCCGCAACGCCGCGCTGCGCGCGGAGACGACCCGTCTGGCGCATCGGGTGCGCCGGCTTGAGCACCGCCTGGGCGAGTACCGCGAACTGATCGCCCGCCTGCGCCGCTCCCGCGCGTGGCGCCTGATCACGGCCTACCGCCGTTTCCGGTACTCCTCGCTCCGCGAGACCCCGCCCGTGCCCCAGCACTCGGTGGTGATCACCGGCCCCGCCTCTCCCCCGGCCTCGCGCACCGCCCTCCCAGGCCGCTCAGAACCATGACCCCGGCCCGGCGGCACGCCGAGGTATCTTTGCTCCGCACAGACGGGCGGCGCCGCAGTGAGGAGGACGATGGGCCGGCTCACCAGAGCGCAGACTCAGGAGCGCAACCGGGCCAAGGTGCTGGCCGCCGCCAGAGACGAGTTCACCGAGCGAGGCTTCCGCGACGCCAAGATCGACGCCATCGCCGAACGGGCCGGCCTCACTCGCGGCGCGGTCTACTCCAACTTCCCCGGTAAGAGGGCCCTGTACTTCGCCGTCCTCGCCGACCTGGCGGAACGCGTGCCCGCCTCCCCGCACGCCGAGGACGGCCGCACCGCCCGCGAGGCGCTCAGCGCGTTCGCCCGCGCCTGGCTCACCCGGCTGCCGCTCACCACGGACGAGCGGCCCGGCTCGGCCCGGCTCGGCATGGACCTCATGTCCGAGATCATGGTCGACGAGCGCACCCGACGCCCGTTCGCGCAGTTGATGAAGCTCGACGCGTTGCTGCTCGGGCTCGCCCTCGAACGGCTGCGCCCGCCCGCGGCGTCCGCCGAGCGCCTGGTGCGCGTGGCCGAGTCCGTCCTCACCGCCTTGCACGGCGCGACGCAGCTCGACGCCGCCGCGCCCGGCTTCGTCGAGCCCTTCGACGTCGTCGGTGTCTGCGAGCACCTGGCGGGCCTCGACCTGGGCGATGTGTGGCGGCCTCCGCACATCCCGTTCATCCCGCAGGCGCGCCCCGCCGACGAGCCGTGGTCGCCGCCGCCCGCCATGGACGCCGTCCGGGACGAACCGGCGGACCTCACGGCCGACGGCGTGGTGGCGATCCTCGGGCTGCACCGGCTCGAAGCCGCCGAGGAGGCCGTCCGGGCGGCGCCGCCCGGCTCCGCGGTCACCGCCGTCCTGGTCACCGCCGACCCCGGCGAGCTGGCCCCGCTGGCCCGGCTGACCGTCGCCGAGCTGCGCGCCTGCCTGCGCCGCGCCTTCCCGCCGCCGGCGTGGCCCCGCCTGCGGGTGGTGCACGACGAGTCGGGCGTCCTGGCCGCGGCGGCCGGCGTGCCCGCGGTCAGCGACGAGACCGAGGTGGCGGTCCGCGTCGCGTCCGGCCGCGTCCGCGCCAGGGCCGACGGCCGCGGCGCGTGCCACGCGGTCGCCTCGGCCGCCGTCACCGGCTCGCCTTCGTCCGGCCCGTCACGCGGCGGCGCGCCGACCGCGGAGAGCCAGGAGAGCCGGCGGAACTAGCGGCCCCGCAGCGCCGTGCGCAGCCGCTTGACCAGCTTCCCCGCCGGCACGGCCCCGGCCGGCTCGCCCGCGGGCGCGCGTTCGCCCTCGACGGGCTCGCGTTCGGTCCTGGGCGCGCGTCCGGCACCGGCGGCCTCGTGGCCGGTCCCGGCGGGCGGGGGTGCGGTCTCTGCGGGCGCGCGTTCGGCCTTGCGGTCCGGGGGCCAGAACTTGGCGGCGGGAGCCCGGCTAACGCCGTGGGTCCGCTCGATCACCTCGGCGAGGTCCTCGCCGGGAACGGCGAGCAGGCGGGCGCGGTTGACGGCGTCGGTGCGCTCCATGCGCGCCGTGCGGCCGTCGGGGAACTCCACGACGAGCAGCCCCGAGCGTTCCTCGTTCATCATCCTGATCATGACTTCCAGCGAGCGGCGGTGCAGCGGCACGTCCACCGGCCCGGTGTAGCGGAACGGGACGGGCGCGAGGTCGGGTGATGCCGCCGGGGCGAGGAGCACGCCCTCGTCGTACCGGAACTGCTCGCGGATCAGCCGCAGTTCGAGACGCGGGTCGTCGAGCACGCCGTGGCGGCCGTCGGTCAGCAGGTCCCACGGCGCGACCAGCGTCACCCGCACGTCCGGCAGGCTCCCGCCGAGCGCGGCGGCCACGACGGCCCGCACCTGCGGCTCAGGGCGGCCGTCCACCTCCAGGACGACCTCGACGTAGGGCACGAGCCAGCGCCTGCCGGGCTCCTTGCGCAGGTCGCGGCGCAGCGGGACGCGCTGCGCGAGGTAGGGGGCCACGACGCGGACGGTCGCGTCGGTGTCGACGCGCTGGGCGGGCAACCCCAGGTGGACGGCGCGCGCCTGCGCGTCGGGCACGAACACGGCGCCGCTCATGGCGAGCCGGTAGGCGAACTCGGTGTCCTCGCCCCTGAGCACCCGCGCGTCGAAGCCGCCGACCCGCTCGAACAGCTCGCGCCGGAAGGACACGGTGGGGCCCGTGCAGACGTGGTAGGGGTTCTTGCTGGCGCGCAGGCCGTCCAGCCGCCTGATCGTCGCCTCCGTGGAGCTCGGGACGGCGTTCGCGAGGTCGAAGAGCGTGTCGAACGCCCCGTCGCGCACGGCGGCGCGCACCTGCGCGGCGGTGAGCGCCGGCTCGTCGAGGAAGACCTTGGCGCCGATGGTGACCACATAGTCGGTGAGGTGGTGCCAGCGCATGAGCGCCTCGATGTGCTCGCGGCAGATCACCATGTCGGAGTCGAGGCGCTGGAGAACCTCGCCCTCGGCCAGGCGCGCGCCGGTGTTGAGCGCGTGCGCGATGCCCCATCCCCCGGGCGCGCCGCGTACCAGGCGGGTGTTCTCCGGCCGGATGTCGGGCAGGCGCAGCGGCGGCTCGCTGCCGTCGTCCACGACGACGGCCTCCATCAGGCCGGACGGGTAGGACTGCGCGGCCAGGGCGGCGAGTGTCAGGTCGAGCCGGTGCTGGCCCCCGTACGCGGGGATGACCACGCTCACGGGCAGGGACGGGGTCCACGTGCCGAGCGGCGGTGGCGTGAGGGGGGAGTAGTCGTTGTGCCGGATCCTCGGCCGGTCGCCCGCGCCGGTCATGCGCGCGGGGCCTTCGCCGCCGGGTGCCTGCCGCCCGCCGGCATGGGTCGCGCCGGGCTCCTCCGTGGAGAGGCGGTCACGATGATCGCTCCTTAGTCGGGTTCCGTTCGCCGCCGGGCCGACCCTATACAAGGAAGCTGGGAGCTTCATGAGAGGCCCGGGACGCCGCCGCCCTCTGACCTGCCCCGCTCACACCGATCATGCACATCCGCCCGGGCCGCGATCCCCGCCGCCGGACGCCGCTCGCCCGCCGTCAGGCGCCGCTCGCCGGGTCCGCGTCGGCCGGGGGGCCGCCGGACGCCGGGCCGTTGACCGGCTCGCTGGGGGCCGGGCCGCCGCGCCGCACGGAGATCCGCTTGATCATGGTGCGCAGCCGGCTCGCCTTGAGCCGGCCCACCTCCCGGCGCAGCCCGCCGACCTCGCGGCGCAGGTCGACGGCGCTCTTGCGCCAGCGTCCCGCCTCGTCCCGCCACTTGCCGACCTGGCCGCGCAGCCGCTCGACCTCCTTGGTGAGCTTGGCCACCTCGGCCTCGGACTCCAGCCGGGCGCGATAGGCCATCCGGCGCCCTTTGACGGGCATCGCGCGCGCGGCGGGCACGAAGCCGAGCGTCTCGCCGTCGATCCACAGCACGCCGTAGACCTCGTCCACCACGTCGTCGATCGCGTCGTCGCCCGCGACACCGCCGACGACACCACCGACGACACCGCTCGCGGCGCCGGCCGTCCCGGGGGACGCCGACGAGGCGAGGATGAGGGCGGCACGGGCGAACGCGGCGCGGCGTTCCAGCCGGGCGGCGGCCAGCCCCTCGGGGGACTCGGCGAGCAGGACGCCGACCAGCCCGTGCCCGTCGTCCACCGCCAGGTCCAGCAGCTTGGCCAGGGTGTCCTCCTCGGGCACCCACCCGGCGGGCAGGCGCAGCCGGAACGGCGCCACCCGCTCGGCGGCGGCCGGCGAGAACCGCACCCGGCCCTCGTGCGCGTAGTGTCCCCGGATCAGCGTCAGGTCGAGAAGGGGGTCGGTGAGCGGCGCTCGGCGCTCGGGCACGAGCGTGTCCCACGGGCCGGTGAGCAGCACCGACACGTCGGGCACCGTGCCGGCCAGCACGGCGTCCACGGTGGCGCGGGTGTCCTCGTACCCGGCGGCCTCGACCACGACCTCCAGGTACGGCACCTTCCACTGGCGGGACGGGTGCGCGCGGAGCCAGCGGTACTGCGGGATGCGGTCGCCGATCAGGGCGTGGCTGACCCGGTCGATGGGCTGCTTGTCGCGCATGCGCATGGACGGGCCCAGGTGGAAGCCGCGGGCGAGCGGCTCAGGGACGAACACGGCTCCGGCCTGCGCCAGGCGGTAGCCCATCTCGGTGTCCTGGCCGAGGATCAGCTCGTCGTCCATGGGGCCGGCCGCCTCGATGAGCCGGCGGCCGACGGAGGTCGCCCCGCCGACGTGCAGGCTGAAGGCCCTGCCGGGGTTGGCGGTGAGCCCGTCGGTGCGCCGCACCAGGTCGACCAGCCACTCGTGCGGCTCGGCCGGCTCGAACAGGCCGCCCAGGTCGGCGGTGGCCCTGACAACCTCGGGATCCGGCAGCGGGGCCGCGGTGAACCGCAGGTAGCTGGTCACGACCAGGTAGGGGGCGAGGTGGTGCCAGCGCATGTGCGCCTCGACCTCGTGCCGGTCGGCGACCACGTCGGAGTCGAGCCAGTGGACGACGTCGCCGGTGACGGCCGCCAGCCCGGCGTTGCGGGCGTTCGCGCGGCCGGGGACGTCGCAGACGATCAGCCGGGTGGCGGCGGGACGGATGGCGGGCAGCCGCAGCGGCGGGCTGCTGCCGTTGTCCACGACGACGACCTCGATGAGATCGGCGGGGTAGGTCTGCGCGGCCAGGCCGGCGAGGACGAGGTCGAGCTTGTCCTGGCCGTTGTAGGCGGGGACGACGACGCTCACCCGCAGGCTGGGCGTCCAGGCGCCGAGCGCGGGCGGGTCGAGCACGGTGTAGTCGTTGCCGCGGATCGGCCGGACCCGGGGGCCGCCCGGCGCGGGCGCCGTGTCGTCGGGTCGCAGGATCTGGCCGCTCATGGGGTTCCCGGGATTCGGCGGGGCACGAGGCCGGAGGAGCAGGTCATGGGATCTCCCCGGCCTGGCGCGGGCACGGGTCCGCCGGGGCGAGGCGCGAGGCCGGAAAGGCAGGTCAGGGGATCTCCCCGGCCTGGCGGGGGCACGGGTCTTGCGGGGCGGCGGGTCACACCGTCTCCAGGATGAGGCTCGGCCGGAAGCCGCGCCACTGGTTGGTCGCGACGCGCAGGAAGTGCGCGAGAGGCAGCTGCCAGGTGTGGCCGGCCGCGAGCGAGCGGCGCAGGACGTACCCGAGCCCCTGGGTGCGGTAGATGCGGGCTCCGGCGGCGTGGGCCGTCTTGAGGAGCTGGGCGTCCACTCCCCGCGACACCCCCTCGAACCCGCCTATTTCCTGGTATTTCTCACGAGCGAGGAAGATGGTACCGCCGGCCACGTGATCGGACCAGATCTCGCTGGTGTAGTCGGTGCGGCGCACCGTGACGTTCAGCGGCTCAAGGTAGAAGAACTCGGCGGCGGTGCCCACGATGTCGGCCCCGCTGTACGCGCGCGCCATGACCAGGTCGGCCAGGTGTTCAGGGGAGTACCAGTCGTCGTCGTCCCATTTGGCGATGTCGTCGCCGCCCGCCCTGGCCGCCGCCTCGTGGAGCACCTGGCCGAACGGCGTGGCCTCGTCGGCCTCGACCACGGTCAGCGGCAGCGGGAAGCCGGCGACGGCGCGGCGCACGTCCGGGTGGTCGGCCGGGACGCCGTGCAGGCCGAGGACGACCTCGACGTCGACATGGCGCTGCCGCGCGATCTGCGCGAGCGCCGACCCGAGCAGGCCGGGCCGCTTGCTGGACATCACGACGCTGATCTTGGGCGTCGCCGGGGCGCCGGCGCTGCGCGGGGAGGGCCGGACGCGCAGGACGTGGCGGCGGAGCCGCAGGCTGTGCTCCTCCCTGCGCAGGTCGCTCACCGAACGGACCGACTGCTCGCGCGGGCCGGGCGCCCAGGACGCGAGCAGCCCGGCGAGGTCGGGGTCGGCCTCCTTCACCCAGGCGGGCGCGTCGTCCGCGTGGACGGGGACCCCGGCCGCGGCCAGGGCGTGGACGGCCTCCAGCACCCCCGCGGCGGGCGCGGCGCCGGTGCCGCCGGACTCGGGCCAGCGCACGCGCAGGCCCTCCAGGGGACGCAGCGGCACGATGTCGGCGGCGGTCAGCGGCAGGCTCGCGGCCTGGCCGGCGAGCAGCGGCCGGTCGCCCTGGAAGGACAACTCGGCCGGGCCGGCCGTCGGCGTCCGCGTGTAGCCGAGCGGTGTCGGGTCGCCCTCTGCCAACGCCTCACCTTTCACTACCGGCCCGCCGGGGGCGGCGGGGGAAGACGCCCCAGGGCACGCCGGGCCGGGGCGCCGCAAGCCCGGGACCTGCGAGATCGCGCGGGGGCGACGCTCCGGGCGTGCCCGGGTCAGGGCGTGTCGTCGCCCTCGACGCGCATCACGCTCGTCACGCCTCTGACGATGTCGAGCTCGCGCAGCCCGTCTATTGTGGCCGAAAGCGCGGCGTCGCTGGCCCGGTGGGAGACCAGGACGAGCTGGGCGTCGTCGCCGTGGCCCTCCTGGCGCACGGTCTGGATCGACACGTCGTGCTTGGCGAACATGTCGGCGACCGTGGCGAGCACGCCCGGCTTGTCGGCGACGTCCAGCGACACGTGGTAGCGGGTGACCGTCTCGCCCATCGGGTGCACGGGCAGGTCGGCGTAGGTGGACGCCTGCGGGCCGTGGGTGCCCGCGATACGGTTGCGGGCCACGGCCACGAGATCGCCGAGCACCGCCGAGGCGGTGGGGGCGCCGCCCGCGCCCTTGCCGTAGAACATGAGCTGCCCGGCGGACTGGGCCTCCACGAACACCGCGTTGTACGCCTCGCGGACCCCGGCCAGCGGGTGGCTCCTCGGGATCATCGCGGGATGGACCCGCACGCCGACCGAGCGGCCGTCGTCGGACCGGGCGCAGATCGCCAGCAGCTTGATGACGTACCCCATGGCCTTGGCGCTGGCCACGTCGGTCGCGGTGATCTCGGTGATGCCCTCGCGGTGCACGTCGGCGGCGGTCACCCGGCTGTGGAAGGCCAGCTCGGCGAGGATGGCGGCCTTGGCGGCGGCGTCGAAGCCCTCGACGTCGGCGGTCGGGTCGGCCTCGGCGTACCCGAGCGACTGCGCCTCGTCGAGCGCGTCGGTGAACGAGGCGCCCGTGGAGTCCATCTTGTCGAGGATGTAGTTGGTGGTGCCGTTGACGATGCCGAGCACGCGGTGGACATGGTCGCCGGCCATCGACTCGCGCAGCGGGCGGAGCAGCGGGATCGCCCCGGCCACGCTGGCCTCGTAGTACAGGTCGACGCCGTGCCGCTTGGCGGTGCCGTGGACCGTGGCGCCGTCCTCGGCCAGCAGGGCCTTGTTGGCGGTGACGATCGACTTGCCGCCGGCCATGGCGGCGAGCATGAGCGAGCGCGCCGGCTCGATGCCGCCGATCACCTCGATGACGATGTCGATGTCGTCCCTGGTGACCAGGGCCTCGGCGTCGGTGGTCAGCAGGGCGGGGTCGACGTCGCCGTCGCGCTTGCGGGCGAGACGGCGGACCGCGACGCCCGCCAGTTCGAGCGGGGCCCCGACGCGGGCGGCGAGGTCGTCGGCCTGCTCGCGCATCAGCCGCACCACCTGCGAGCCGACGACGCCGCAGCCGAGCAGCGCGACCTTCAGCGGCTTCGGCCGCTCGGGGTCGCCCGCCCTCTCGTGCCTGCCCCGCGGCTGCGCGGCGGGCGCGGCGGACGCCGCCTGCTCGCCGTCGCCGGGCGCGGGCGCCTGCGGCCCCTCGGGCAGGACCGGTTTCATACTTGCCCCCTCAGCAGGTCGTCCTCGGTCTCCCTGTGCACGATGACGCGTGACTTGCCGTCCTTGACCGCCACCACGGCGGGCTTGAGAAGGTAGTTGTAGTTGTGCGCGAGCGACCGGCAGTACGCGCCGGTGGACGGCACGACGAGCAGGTCGCCGGGGGTGATGTCGCCCGGCAGCCACACGTCGCGCACCACGATGTCGCCGCTCTCGCAGTGCTTGCCCACCACGCGCGACAGCGTGGGCCTGGCTTCGCTGACCCGCGAGCCGAGCACGCAGGTGTACTCGGCGCCGTACAGGGCGGTGCGCAGGTTGTCGCTCATGCCGCCGTCGACGCTGACGTAGGACCGCAGCCCCTCGACGTCCTTGACCGTGCCGACCTCGTAGACCGTCACGCCGCCGGGACCGGCGATGGCGCGGCCGGGCTCGACGGTGAGCCGGGGGACGGGCAGGCCGGCGTCCTCGCAGACCCTGCCGATGATCATGCGCAGGCTGTCGGCGATCTCCTTGATGTCGGGCGGGTCGTCGCCGTCGACGTAGGCGATGCCGTACCCGCCGCCGAGGTCGAGCTCGGGGAGGACGACGCCGTGTTCCTCCTTGATCTGCGTCAGCAGGATGGCCAGGCGCCGGGCCGCCACCTCGAAGCCCGCCGTGTCGAAGATCTGCGAGCCGATGTGGGAGTGCAGGCCGACCAGTTCGAGCTGCGGCAGCGCGAGGATGCGCCGGACGGCCTCGGCCGCCGCGCCGCTGTTGAGCGACAGGCCGAACTTCTGGTCGTCGTGGGCCGTGGCGATGAACTCGTGCGTGTGCGCCTCGACGCCCGTGGTGACCCGGATCTGGATCTTGGGTCGCACGCCCAGCTTGTCGGCGAGGTAGCCCACGCGGGCGATCTCCTGGAAGGAGTCGACCACGATGTGGCCGACGCCGGCCGCAAGGGCCCGTTCGAGCTCGGCGTAGGACTTGTTGTTGCCGTGCAGGGCCATGCGCTCGGGCGGGAACCCGACGCTCAGGGCCACGGCCAGCTCGCCGCCGCTGCAGACGTCCAGGCCCAGGCCCTCTTGGTCGACCCAGCGGGCGACCTCCTTGCACAGGAAGGCCTTGCCGGCGTAGTAGACGTCGTCGCCCTGGAAGGCGGCCTTGTAGTCTCGACACCGGGAGCGGAAGTCGTCCTCGTCCACGACGTAGAGAGGCGTGCCGTACTCGCGGGCCAGGTCACGGACGTCCACGCCGGCGATCGTGACGGCGCCGTCCACCCTGCCGGACGTTCGCGGCCAGATGGTGGGGACGAGCGTGTTGAGGTCGGCCGGGGCCTGAGGAGGGCGCTCATCGGGCAGCACCTCGGCGTGCCGGTCACCGGCGGGATGGGCGAATCGACTCACCCGAACGAGGCTATCCGACCCTGTGATCCCGCCGCGCCCTATGCCCACCTGGCGAGACGGCGATAAGGAAGATCTTCCGAACGGCAGGCCGGATGGCGCACCACTTCCTGCCGTTTGCCGCTTTTAGTCATATTTTCCCGGGCGGGGTCTGCCCGAGTTCGGTCAGCCCCTCCCCGAGCACCTTGCGCACGGCCCGCGCCATCCACAGGCGCGCCACATGGGTGCCGGTCGGCGCCCGGTCACCCTTGGGGATCGCCGGGGCGTGCTCGAACGCGTCGTGGTAGGCCTCGGCCAGCCGCTCCAGGTACGCCGGCCGCCCGGAGTCGCGGCCCGCCCGCCTGCTCGGCAGCTCGGCCAGCACCCGCAGCACGGCCCGGTCACACGGATCATCGAGCAGCTCCCCCTGGAAACCCCACATCTCCCCGGCCGTCCCCAGACCTGCCAGGCCGAGGTCGCGGGCCCAGCGCTGGACGGCGCCGGCCCGCACGTAGGCGTATCGCACCACGAAGCCGGGATTGCTCCAGGTGCGCGGCCGGTCGGGCCACGGCGGCGCCTGCCGTCCATGCGGCGCCGACGGCGGCGCCGGCCTCGGCGGCTCGGCCAGGATCTCGGGGACGATCTCACCGGGCACCGCCACCTCGATCACCAGGAAGCCGTTCGGCCGCACCTCGACCGCCCGCACCCCCGGCACGGCGCGCAGTCGTCCGGCCAGCTCCTCGGCCACCTCGCGCGCGGGCCCGCCCGCCCGCCGCAGCGCGGCCGTCGAGACGTACACGGCGTCCCGATCCCAGGACCCCTCGGGCACGGGAGCGGAGCCGAGGACGGCGCGCAGTGCCTCCACGACCACCCCCAACGACCAGACCGACTCCCCTGCCCGCGTCAGCCGCGCGCAGGGCTCAGGCTACGGGGCTCGCTCCCGCGCTCGCCTCCATGGCCGCCGGCGCGGCGACGGCGCGGCGACGGCGGGCGTTCGCGTTCGGCGCGGCCCACCACAGGTCGCGGGGCGCGAGGCCGCTCAGGGGATCAACGGGAGCCGAGGGACTCGACGAAGCGGAGGACCCGGGCGTTGACCTCGGCGGCGCACTGCCCCGCGATCGAGTGGGTGGCGCGCGGCCACAGCTCGGCCCGCACCCCTGGGATGAGGGCGCGAGCCCGCTCGAACGCCTTGGCCGGGTCGTGGACGACGCTGCGTCCGGCCACCACGACCAGGGCGGGGACGGCGATGGAGCGAAGCCGGTCGTCGGAGAAGTACTCGGGCGGCGGCAGGGCGATGCGATAGTGCGCCATGTTCGCGGCGATCACGCGCGCCACCGGGTCGTCCTGCGGAACCGGGTCGCCGCCGTTCACGTATCGCAGGAACCCCGGCATGGCCCGCGCCGCGGTGAACGGCAGCGCGACCGGGATGGTTCGCAGGATCATGCCGAGCGGTATGCGCGCCAAGGTGTTGGCGGGGTCGAGCATGGTGATCGACGCCACCCGCTCCGGCGCGCGTACGGCCTGGTTGCAGGCGAGCCACCCGCCGATCGACACCCCGACCAGGTGCGCGGACGCGATGCCGAGGCGTTCCAGCACGGCGGTGAACCAGGCCGCCTGGTCGGCGCCGCCGGCGATGGGGGCGGTCTGCACGCTGAGGCCGCCCTCCCCGAGCAGGTCCAGGACGTACACCCGGTGACGGCCGGCGAGGGCGGCGATGTTCGGCAGCCACATGACGCTGGTCGCGGCTCTGCCGTGCAGCAGGACCAGCGGCGTCCCCGAGGCCGCGCCGAACCCGTAGACGCGCACCCGGCCGAAGCCGGTGGGGACGTCCTCCGTCAGCTCCGGCGAGGGCAGCGCCGCCAGACCTCGCTGGTAGACCCGCTCGAACTCCGCCCGGGCCGCGGGTGACGCGAACCCGCCGATCCGCGGTCGCGGCATGACGGCACATCCTCTCTTTTACAATATGATCGTATTGTAAAAGAGCGGGACGGCGGCGCGCGATGCCCAAACAGGTGGACCACGACGAACGACGCCGGCGCATAGCGCGGGCGCTGTGGCGCATCGCCGCAGGCGGGGGGCTCGAATCGGTGAGCCTGCGGCAGGTCGCCGCCGAGGCGGGCACGTCCATCGGCCTGGTCCAGCACTACTTCGGCGGCAAGGCGGACATGCTCGCGTTCGCGGCGGCCCACCTGCGCGAACGGCTCGAAGAGCGCGTCCGGCGCGGCGTCGCCGGCCTGCCCGAGCCCGTCACGCACTCGGCGGCGCTGCGCGCCACATTGATCGCGTTGCTGCCGATGGACGCCGAGAGCCGCACCGAGACGCTGGTCGGCATCGCGTTCTTCAACCGGGCGCTCAGCGACCCGGCGCTGGCCGCCCGCTACCGGCGAGGCCGCGCCCTGCTCACCGCCGCGGTGGCCGACCGGCTGCGGGCGATGTCCGCACAGACCGCCGCGGACAGCGACGTCGAAACGGTCGCCGAGACGCTGCTGGCGCTGGTCGACGGGCTCGCCTCCGACCTGCTGCTCGGCCACCACACCCCCCGGCGGGCATTGGAGATCCTCGACCGCCACCTCGCGACCATCACCCGCCCGTCCCCGCGGTGAGCCGCAGCGCCTCAGCCCTCGGCCGCCGGCCCCCGGCGCGACGGCGCGGGCCGGGTCGCCGGGGGTCATTCCGCGAAGGTCTTGCCCGTCTCCAGCAGCGTCTTGAGGTCGCTGAGGACCCAGGCGTGGCCGCCGCCCGCGCCATGGTCCTCCCACTGGCCGCCGACGAGCGCCGCGAGCTTCGGCGCGCCTTCCAGCTCGTGGGTGAGGGTCAGGGAGCAGACACCGTCCGGCAGTTCCTTGATCTCGTGCGTGATCACGGTGAGACGCTCGGCGGCGATCTCCGGGTCCATGAGCATGCGGTAGGTGGTGACGAGCTTGCGCGGCGGGTCGGCCTCGACGACCTCGCCCTCGATGACCACGTCGGGGACCGGGCGCCCGTTGGCCGCGCCCGCGGCCTTGAACGGCTCGGTGGCGCGCATCCGCCACGCGCCGCCGGGGCGCAGGTCATAGTCCGCCAGGCCGGTGTAGCCGTATCGGGCCGTCCACTCGGGCTTGGTGATTGCGTCCCAGATGCGCTCGGGGGTGGCCCTGATGTAGACGCGGTAGACCTGTGTTGTGGTGGCCGGGGACGGCGCGGCGGTCATCATGCCTCGTTCTCCAGTTCTGCCTTCAGATCGGCCAGCGCCGTGACCTGGCGCTCGGTGTACTTGTCGATCCACCTGTCGTGGATCAGCCGGATCGGCACCGGGTTGAGGAAGTGGAGCTTCTCGCGGCCCGACCGGCGCGAGACGACCAGCCCTGCCTCTTCGAGCACCTTCAGGTGCTTCATCACGCCGAAGCGGGTCATCTCCAGTCCGGACTCGAGCTCGGTGAGCGTACGGCCGTCGCGCTCGAAGAGCAGGTCGAGGAGGAACCGGCGCGTCGGGTCCGCGAGGGCCTTGAACACGCGATCGTCGTCCGTCACCCCGCCAAATTACGTGACCAATAAGTCACACGTCAATCCATCCTCGCCCCTCGCCCGCCACCATCCCCCGATCCTCGCGCCACCCCATCCCGTCACCCCACTCCCGCATCAGACGCCCGCCACCCCCAGGGATGACCTCGGTGTGAGGTTGTGGAGACCTTGCGGGTATGGGTGTCCACCATGGCCAAGGAGACAGGGAGCCCGTCGGCGAGGCCGCGATAACCTCGTGCCTGGAGCCGGGGACAAGGAGTCGCGATGAGATGCCCGCTCACGAGAACGGCGAAGGTCGTGCCGATCGCCCTCTTGGCCGCGGCCCTCGCCGGATGCGGCGCCACCACGACCGGCACCGCCTCCGCGAGCACCGTCCCCGCGACCGGCACCCCCCTTACAAGCGCCGCCTCCGCGAGCGCCGCCACCGCGAGCCGGGGCTCCGTCCCCGTCGAGTCCGAGAGCGAGCCTCGCCGGCTGGTCGCGCAATGGGAGTCCTTCGGCGGGTTCGCCGCCACCCGCAGAGAGCTGAGTCCGCCCAAGGTCGCCGTCTACGGCGACGGCCTGGTGGTCGCGGACGCCGAGCGGCGGATCACCCTGAAACCGGCCGAGGTGACCGCCCTGGTCCGCGCCCTGCGCCGCGATCTCGCCGGCCAGGTCCCGACCCCGTCCCCCACCGCGGGCGCGCGCGTCTTCGACGCAATGACGACGGTGCTGGCAGTGCGCAGCGGCGGCACCATGCGGTCGGTCACCGCCTACGGCCTGCAGGAGACCCGCTCCGAACACGCCTATCCGCCCGGTCTGTACCACGCGCTCGACACGATGAACGGGCTGGCCGCCCGGGCCGCCCGCAAGTCCTCCCCCTACACCGCCGGCCGCGTGCTGCTGATCGCCCAGCCCCGTCCGGGCGAGAACGGCAGGCCTTGGCCGGGCCCGGTCCCCCAGCCCTCCGCCACCAACGAGTCGGTCGCCATCAGGCACCTGTCCGGCGCCAAGGCCCGCGCCGTGGTCCGCCTCGTCCACCGCGACCCCAGAAGGGGCACCTGGCCCCTCTACCGCGACCACCACAACCACACCTACGCCCTCTCGTGGAGATACCTCCTCCCCTCCGAGTGACCACCACGCGACATCCCGCCCCCGGGCACAACCGACTCGCGACCGGCAGCGCCTCGTGCGTTCCCCGCGGCGCCGGCCGGCGTGCCCGGCGGCGTGCGATCGGCCGGCGAATCGGCCGGCGAATCTGTCGGTGGCCGCGGGCATACTGCCGGGCATGGAGGCACGGATCTCTCTCATCACCCTCGGCGTCGCCGATCTCGCGCGGTCCCACCACTTCTACAAGCACGGCCTCGGCCTGCCGACCACCCGCGCACCCGAGGAGGGCATCGTCTTCTTCCAGACCTCGGGGGCCGCACTCGCCCTCTATCCGTACGCCGAACTGGCCAAGGACGTCGGCCCCGGCTGGGACGCGCC
Organism: Sphaerisporangium sp. NPDC049457; assembly: GCF_055586705.1. Classification (NCBI taxonomy): domain Bacteria; kingdom Bacillati; phylum Actinomycetota; class Actinomycetes; order Streptosporangiales; family Streptosporangiaceae; genus Sphaerisporangium; species Sphaerisporangium sp. NPDC049457. Next base: position 253,895 of record NZ_JBVJHR010000009.1, read on the forward strand.
TCGATCCAGGTTCCCGGGCATCACCCTGGCGCACAACGTCCGCGAGCGTCACCAGGTCGACGAGGTCCTCGACCAGGCGGCGGCCGCCGGCGCCGACATCGTCAAACCGGCCGGGGACACCTTCTGGGGCGGCTACTCCGGTTACTTCACCGACCCCGACGGCTACCTCTGGGAGGTCGCCTGGGGCGCCTTCCCCTTCAACGACGACGGCTCGCTCAAGGTCTCCTGAACGGCGCCGGGCGGCTTCGGACGGAGGGCTGAGGTCACAGAGATAGTTCCAGTCGTAATAAAACCGACATTAACCCCAAATACCCTCCCCCGGGATGATCAGCAACAATCAGCCCCACACTGCTGATCAATCACAGGGAAACCCCTTGAGACAACCGCACAAACGCTGGAGCGTGCTGGCGATCGCCGGCGCTTCCGTTCTCGCGCTCGCGAGTCCGGTCACCGCTTCCGCGGACACCCCCCTTCCCCCCGCTTCCTCGGGCGCGGCCCAGACCGCCTCGGACGGCGTGCCGCCGGGCACCCACTCGGTCACGCTGATCACCGGGGACGTCGTCACCACCCGCCAGTCCCCGGGACGGCCCGGAGGCACGGTGACCGTCCGCGGCCCCGGCGGGTCGCCGGCCCAGGCCCACGTCATGGAGTCCTCGGGCGATCTCTACGTCTACCCCGAGTCCGTCCTCCCGTACGTGGCCCAGGGCATCCTGGACCGCCGGCTGTTCGACATCAGCGATCTCGTCGCCGACGGGTACGACGACGCGCGCCGCGACCGGCTGCCGCTTATCGTCGCCTACGCCCAGAGCGCCGCCACCCTGCGCCCGAGCGGTCCGCCTCCGGGCGCCACGCGGGTACGCGACTTCACCACGATCAAGGGCGCCGCGCTCACCCAGGACCGCGCCCGGGCCGCCGACTTCTGGGGCGCGGTCACCGCGCCGCCCGCCCCCGGCTCCCGGACGGCCGACCCCGCGAAGCCGGCCTTCGCCGGCGGCATCGCACGGATCTGGCTGGACGCCACCGTGAAGGCCGACCTCGCCGACACCACGGCACAGATCGGCGCCCCCGAGGTGTGGGCGGGCGGTGACACCGGGCAGGGCGTGGACGTCGCCGTCCTCGACACCGGCGTGGACACCGGGCATCCGGACCTCGCCGGCCGCCTCGCCGCCACGCGGAGCTTCGTCCCGGACGAGACCGTGGAAGACCACCACGGTCACGGCACGCACGTCGCGTCCACCATCGCCGGCACCGGCGCGGCCTCCGACGGCAAGGAGAAGGGCGTCGCGCCCGGCGCCGAGCTCCACGTCGGCAAGGTGCTCGCCGACAACGGCACCGGGCAGGAGTCCTGGGTGCTGGCCGGCATGGAATGGGCCGCGGTCGAGCAGCACGCCAAGGTCATCAACATGAGCCTCGGCTCGGACACCCCCTCCGACGGCACCGACCCGCAGAGCGAGGCGGTCAACCGTCTCAGCGCGCAGACCGGCGCGCTGTTCGTGGTCGCCGCGGGCAACACCGGCACCCCCTACAGCCTGAGCGGCCCGGGAGCGGCGGACGCGGCGCTGACCGTGGGCGCCGTCGACGCCACGGACGCGGTGGCGTTCTTCTCCAGCCAGGGTCCCCGGGTCGGTGACGGCGCACTGAAGCCCGAGATCACCGCTCCGGGCGTCGACGTCCTCGCCGCCCGCTCGCAGTACGCGGCCGGTGAAGGCGCGTACCAGACGATGAGCGGCACGTCCATGGCCAGCCCGCACGTGGCGGGCGCCGCGGCCCTGCTCGCCGCGGCCCGCCCCGAACTGACCGGCGGCCAGCTGAAGGATCTGCTGACCAGCAGTTCCCGGCGGACCCCCGACTACGACGCGTTCCAGGCCGGCAGCGGCCGGTTGGACGTCGCGGCGGCCGTGCGCGCGGGCGTCTTCGCCACGGCGACCGCCTTCGCCGGGCAGGTGCGGGCGGACGCCGCCGGAGCGGCCGAGCGCCCGGTGACCTACACCAACACCACCGGCTCCCCGGTCACCCTCGACCTCGCCGTCGAGGCGCCGAACGCGCCCGAGGGCATGTTCCGGCTGTCCGCCGACCGGGTCGTCGTGCCCGCGCACGGCACCGCCGGGGTCACCGTCACGATCGACGGCTCCAAGGCGACCGGCGACGGCCGCTACAGCGGCCAGATCCTCGCGACCGACTCGGCCGGGAACCCGGCGGCGCACACCGCCGTGTCCCTGGGCGACGTGGCGCACAAGCTGACCATGGTGCTCAAGAACGCGCAGGGCGAGCCCATGTCGGGCGTCGTCCAGCTTCTCAGGTCGGGCCAGGACTTCCCCGAGTTCTGGATCATCGACCAGTCCGGCACGGCCGAGACGTACCTGCCCCGCGACGTGTACTCGGTGCTGTCCTTCAAGACCGTGCAGGGCGTGCACGGGCCGAACTCGCAGGGCATGGCGCTGCTCGGCGACCCCGAGGTCACCATGGACCGGGACACCACCGTCACCCTCGACGCCGGGAAGATCCGCCGGGTCGAGATGACCGCCCCGCAGAAGACCGAGGTGACCTACCAGCGCCTGGAGTACAACCGTTCGATGGGCGGCTGGGCCTGGCGCGACTACATGGAGACCCAGACCAGCTTCGACAGCCTCTGGGCCCAGCCCACGACCGACAAGGTCACCCACGGCGACTTCTATCTCTCCGCCCGGTGGCGCAAGGAACTGCCCGCGCTGAGCGTCTCCTCCCGCACGACCGACTTCACCGACGTGCTGCGGCAGGACGCCATCACCCCGCTGCCGGAGGGCCGCCACAAGCTGCCCGCCGTCTTCGCCGGGAACGGCGCGAGCGCGGACTACGCCGGGCTCGACGCGCGCGGTAAGGCCGTGGTGGTGCGCCGCAACAGCGCGGTCGGCGACGCCGACCAGGCGACGGCCGCCGCGCGGGCGGGCGCGAAGCTCCTGCTGGTCGGGAACGACGAGCCGGGACGGCGGTTCCGCCCCTACAGCCTCGACCCGTTCACGCCCGCCCCGATCGACGTCGCGCTGCTCAGCACCGACGAGGGCGAGAAGCTCATCGAGCAGGTCCGCGGCGGCAAGGCCACGCTCACGGTCGAGTCCCGGCCGGTCAGCCCGTACGTCTACGACCTCATGCGGACCTGGCACAACGAGATCCCGCGCGACATGGTCGTGCAGGGCGGTCCGAAGAACCTGGCACGGGTGGACGTCACCTTCGACAGCCCGGACCCGACGCGCGGCGGCGGCGAGTACCGGTTCGACTGGCCCTCGTACTCAAACTGGGGCATCGGCCTCACGATGCGGGAGCCGGTGAACGGCAAGCGCGTCGACTGGGTGTCCACCGGTGGCGAGAACACCTGGGGCCAGGAGGCCTACGTCGACGGGCTGATCTACGAGATCGAGCCGCGCATCTCCTACCGGCCCGGCAGCACCCAGGCGCAGGAGTGGTTCAAGCCGATCGAGCGCCCCCACCTCAACGACAACTACAAGCTGCCCAGCCGCAGCGGAAGCTGGCTGAGCTTCGACGTCCCCGGCTACGGCGGCGCCGACCACGTCGGCATGTCGATGGACTACGAGCGCACCCACCAGACCCTCACCCTGTACCAGGGCGAGACGCGGCTCGCGCAGGGGACGGGCACCGTCGTGGGCGCGGCCGCGCCCGGCGAGGACCGGCTGCCCTACCGGCTGGTCGTGGAGAACAGCCGGGACGCCTCGGTCAGCCCCTACTCCTCGACCACCAGTACGGAATGGACCTTCACCTCCAAGGCCCCGGAGCAGCAGGACGCCCAGGAGGTCCTGCCGCTGATCCAGCTCGACTACCGGGTCTCGGCCGACGAGGCCGGCAAGGTGGCGAGGAAGGACTACCTGACCGTCTCCGCAGCGTCCCTGCCGGGCGCGGCCGGGGCCGGGCGGATCGGCCCGATCACCCTTGAGCTGTCCTACGACGACGGGAAGACCTGGCAGCGTTCCGACCACGGCCACGACGGACGGTACCGGCTGGCCGCCCCGAAGAAGGCCTCGTATGTGTCCCTGCGGGCGACCGCGACGGACTCGACCGGCAACGCCGTCACCCAGACGGTGATCAGAGCCGTCGGCCTGCGTTGACCCACCTCGCCCGGCGCCGGCCCCGGCGCCGGGCGAGGTGCCGCTGACCCGCCGGGCCGCCGGCCGACCGGTCCGTCAGTCCGCGCTCCCGGAAGCCGGGAGCGGACGAGGGGCGGCCGCACGACCCGGACGTCCTGCGGGCAAGCCCGCCGCCCAGAGGGCCACGCCGACGTAGAGGACCTGCTCGGGGATGCGCTGCCACAACGGCGACGCCGCCTCCCCTGCCAGGGTCACCCCGTCCAGCGCGGCGTGGACGTTGGCCGGGAGCATGAGCACGAACAGCAGCGCCAGGCAGACTCCGGCCGCCCGGCGGGTGGCGGGGAGCACCAGGCCCACCGCCCCGGCCAGTTCCAGGACGCCGGTCAGATAGACCACGAGGGCGGGGAACGGGACGAACGGCGGAACCATGGCCACCATGTCGGCGTGGTTCGGCATGACGGTCACATCCGACGGGACGAAGTGCGCGCCGGCCGTCATCACCAGCATGACGGCCAAGCCGTGCCCTGCGCTGACCCGCCAGGTGGTGAAGCGGGCCACCCCGAACACCGCGCCCAGCAGGCGGAAGCACAGCGCGGCCACAACGAGAACGATCACGGTCATTGGACTCACCCTCCTTGGATAGTCACCCTATCCAATCTCTGGATAGCTTCGCTATCCAGAGTGGGATCGATCACCGACGGACGGCCCCGCCCCGGCCCCCTCCGGACCGCGAGCGGCGCCCGGCTCGTAGGCTCTGCGCCCATGGACTTCTTGGTGCGCCACGCTCGGCCGGAGGACTACGAGGCTCTCGCGGAGCTGACCGTCGAGGTCTACAGAGATCTGATCTCCGCCGAGCCCAAGGCGCAGGTGTACCTGGAGCGGATGCGGGACGTCGAGACCCGCGCCAAGGAGAGCGAACTGCTGGTCGCGGCGGACCTCGGCACCGGCGAGATCCTCGGCGGAGTCTCCTTCGTCCAGCACGGCGACGCGTTCTCCAACACGGCGAGGCCGGGCGAGGGCGAGTTCCGCCTGCTCGCGGTGGCCCGGACAGCGCAGCGACGCGGGATCGGCGAGGCCCTCGTCCAGGCGTGCCTCGACCGGGCCGCGCGGCTCGGCCTGCGAAGCGTCGCCATCCTCACCCAGCACAACATGCTGTCCGCCCACCGGCTCTACGCCCGCATGGGCTTCACCCGGGCCCCCGAGCGCGACAGAGAGCCCATCCCCGGCGTCGTCCTATGGGCCCTCACCACCGAAGTCCCGCCGTCTCCCCCCCACTGAAGGCGCCCTTGGCCGCGCCGCCGGTCAGAGCGGAGCGCCGCCGAGGCCGATCTCGTTGCCGTCCGGGTCACGGTAGGTGATCTTGCGGACGCCGTTGGAGTAGGTCTCCCGGTTCACGGGTTCGAGCCCCCGGCCGGCGATCTGGGCGACGCGTTCGTCCAGGTCGTCGACGAAAATGGTGTGCATGGCGTGGCCCGCACGCTCCGGCAGATGCTCGACGTACAGGTAGCGGTGTTCCGCCAGTTCCCACACGGCCTCGGTGTCATTGGGCAGGAAGGTCGGCGCAGACCCCAGCAACAGCTCGTACCACCGCAGGGCCGCGGCGTAGTCGGTGACGGCGATTCCGGCGAACAAGTCGAGAGCCATGCCGCGATCGTACGGACCTGCTACGACGATCCGGCCTTCGAACTCTCCGGCGAAGCCCGCCTTGATCGCCACCGGTTTCGACCCGGTCGGCCAGCGGGGGGCACGCATTGCGCGTCGCCCGGCCAGGGTCGGCGCGGTCAGGCGGCGTGGGATCGGCGGATCGTGAGATCCCTGACGAAGACCGCGATGAGCAGGAACGCCGCAGGGAGGAAGGCCATGCCCAGCCCGAGGGCGAGCATGATGGCCCACACCGTCATGGCGATCGCCCCGATCGCGTCGGCCACGGTCGTGCCACGCGCCATAAGGTCGGCGGCGACCGGGATCACCGCGGCCACCACGGGCACTCCCAGCAGGTAGGCCGCGGCGGAGCCGGAGTCGCCGACCGTGAAGGGCGTCAGCGCGGCGGCCGTGATCACGGTCAGCGCCAGCGCGGCCCAGCGCAGGATGCGCGAGCCGTTGGCCGGCGCCCAACCCGCGACCACGCCCCCCACGATGACGGCGACGATGAAGACGAGCAGTGTCAGATGGCCCATCATTGCTGCTCCCGGGACGAGGGGGCGAGACGATCGAGGCAGATTCGGACCGGCCACTTCCGCCGGAGCCGACCGATCAGCCCACCGAGATGCCGCTGCTCGATCTCATGACTGGGCGCTGCGCACCCGGTGGGTAAGCCGCTGATAGCAGAATCGCGCATGGAATCGCATCTCGTCCATCTTCGCCGGCCACCAGCCCGTTATTCCTGCGGGAACGAGGCCGGCCGGGCCGGGCCGGCGAAGGGCGTACTCGGCTCCACCACGGCGGTCGCGGCGCCGACGTGACCCGGCTGGGACCGGCCGGAAATGTCAGTCCATGATCGTACGCTCGCCACCCATGACCGATCTTCATACCGTGTCGTTCGACCTCGACGTCCACTACCGGCAGGCGTACCTCATCGACGACACCGACGACGCCATGGGCTTCGAGGACCTGCCGGACGACCACCCTGCGCATCCTGTCGGGATCATACGGGTGGAGGACGATGGCGCCTTCCTGATCACGGGCCTGCACACGGGAACGGTCGGCTTCTCGGTGACGGTGGCCGACGGCGACCCGGGAGCGGACACCGACGGGTACGAGGACGTCGTCGAGATCAGCTTTGAGTCCATGGCCGGGCACTTCTCCCTGCACGAGTGGGGCGGGAATACCCACGACCTTCCCGCGCTGCCCGCAGGGCCGGCGTGGTACCGGCTGCGCTACCACGCCGTGAACATGGACAAAGCGGCGGAGGCGGACACCTCCAGGAAGATCATCGATCGCTACCTGCTGCAGATCTGGCCTCAGCCCGAGTCCGACCCGCGCGTCGTCAAGAGCACGAGCGAACAACTCGCCTACTGGCGCACCGCGAACTGAACCAAAGCCAGCACCGGCCAAGCCCCTCTCACCCGACCCACGCGGCAGCGACCAGCAGTTCACCCCACCGGTCTCCGCCCACACCCGAGCGGAGACCCAGTAACCCGCATCGACCCCACGCCAAGCTCCGTACCGACCAGAGCCGCGCCGGATCTTGCGATGGCCGCAATCCCGGCGCCGTTCACGGCGTCGCGTGGAGAACTGATGCCCGGTTCCCTCAACGCGACAGATCGCCGTCCTTCACTCCAGCGATGAACGCCTCCCATTCCGGGAGAGCACATCTCAACATTGGCCCATTTTGTCGCTTACTGTCCCTGACGCCTCTTACGTCGCGTGACAGCGCGGCCACTTCGACGCAGTTTTGGCCGTTGCCGCTATGAGAGCTCCTATGCCACACCAGACGCGAAAGATCCGACAGATACACCGGCCCTCCTTCCTAGGATGTTCACCCTGCTCCGGCCAGGATCTTCGAAATCAGCTCGCCAGACTCCTCCATGTCCAACGCCTTAGCGCGAAGGTGGTCAAACGCCAACGTATACCGATATACGTCCCTCTCATCCTCCACGTAAAGACTGCCGGTGAGGTTCTCCAGGTACGCGACGTCACCTGTTCCAAAGTGAGCTGAGCGCGTTACCGTAACTGCCGAAGTTCCGACGCCAGGCGACGTCTGCGAACCGTTGGACTGCCCAATTGCTTTATATTCGACTGTCCCTCTGGGGCCGCGACTGAAGACCTCTGCGTGCGGGTCACCGACCACGGCGAGGGGCGGCCCCGTCAACTGGACCTGGGGGTGGAAGCGGTTCACGGGCGTGGACTGGCAATCGTCTCCGCCCTCGCCTACGAGTTCGGCGTGGTTCCCCTTCCGTCAGGGCCTGGCAAGACGATTTGGGCTCGCCGGCCTCTCACAGTGGCAGCGTCACAGTCGAACTGCGCAGAGACCACGATTTCGATCCCTAGGCCAAGGACGCCGCAGGATGACTCCGCGCGAGTGGAGAACGAGAGCAACGGCATCTGACTCCGCCTCTGGAACTCCCGACTAAGGAGTCCGAGAGGCGAAGCGCCTGCGATCGGAGGCGAGGCCCTTCCTGAAGCGAGTCCGGATCGTCGCGGAGGGGCGGTGTCGGCACGTACCCGTAGGCTTGCATCGTCAGATGCGGACAGTGACGAGGAGACGTCGGATGACAGCCCTGCCGGACGACAGCTGGCTTCTCAACATCCGCCCGCAACCAGCGCGAGTCACCGCTGAAGAGTACGACGCGCTCCCCGAGGAGATCGCCCGAGCCATCGAGATCGTCGACGGCTACGTGGTCTACTGCGCGGCGCCGACACCTGACCACCAGACCGCCGGCAGGCGATTGGCCAACCTGCTGGAACGTCACGCCAGAGCCGCGATGGACGCAGGCTACGAGTGCCTGACCGTGAACAACGACGTGGACCTACGCCTGCGCGATCTGCCGCTGCTCAATCGGCGGCCTGACATCGCGCTCTACAGATGCCTTGACAGGGAACGGGGCGAACGGCTATGCGCGGAACATGCCCTGCTGGTCGTGGAGATCGTGTCGCCCGGATCCGAGACACAGGACACGACCGACAAACTGGGCGAGTACGCCAAAGCGGGCATTCCGCACTATTGGATCGTCCGCCTGGACCGGACGGGCGTCTCGATCATCGAACGCTACCGCCTGGATCGTGCGGCGATGCTTTACAAGCACATCGGCACCTTCATGAAGGACGAGTCCGAGTTCGGCGAGGCCCCCAGGGTCACCAACCCGATCCCCATGGTCATCGATTGGACTGAGCTCCAGTTCTGAGAGTTAAGCGCATCGACGGCGGCGTCCAGGCCATCCGCGACAACCCCGGATCCCAAGGCGAGCCTCAACGCCCGCCATCGGCAGTACGACTCTCAGGAGTGCGCGGCAGGCGGCTGCGCCAACAACGGAGCTTGCATCGGACCGGCAGCGGGATGGAGAGGCAATACGAGGTCGAACAGCGGATCAAGATCAGGAATCTCTGCGCCTGGCGGCACTGTCCACCCCCACTCACGCTCGGCGGGAGTCCACACATCTTGTAAGTGCGGATAAGGGTTGGTGAGACCGAGTTCGGCCGGAGGCGCAGGCAACTTCACCGCCAAGCGCGGCACCCGATTCCAGTAGACATCGATTACGAACACGTTGTATCCGCCAGAGCGCTGGATAGCGGCATACCCCTTCCTCATGACCGCCTGCCAGGCGAGTTCGCGTTTTTCGATCTCGTCGCTGATCGCCTCGAGAAGGCGCCTGCCAGTCGCGACCCTTTCCTGCGGAATGCGCAGCTCCTCGACATATGACTCCCAGGTCCACAAGGTGGCCTGTGCACGGTTACGCTGAGTGTCCTTGGTGAAGTCGTTGGGCTTGACCACGACCTTGAAGTTCGGCGCGGGAGCGGAATCGCCTATACGGAGCACCTCGACCTCCACCCCGAAGAACCCGATCTCGCTGACGGTGTTGTCGTTGAGCCACTCGAGCACGGCGGCATGCTCTTCGGTCAGGGTCTGGGCGACCCAGATCACGACCTTGGCCTGCGTGCCGGCGCAGTAGGTGAGAAGTTGCCCCAGATGTCCGTGATCAGTTGACTCGAGCTGATTCTCGACCACGACAACCCGTCCCTGGGCATCCTCTAGCAGAAGATCCAGGGCGTATCTGCCGACCGCGTACTCCCTATGCCGGAGATCGAGCGCGAGCCCGACGGCTTGCCCAAGAACGTCGAGATTGTCGGCGAGCCAAGGAGTGAAATCCTTGGCTTCGTTCGGCCAAATTGAGCGTAATGGCACGGATGCAAGCCTGCCCAGTTTCACCATGTCTTCTCATCTATCACCTGTTGAAGTGGTCGGAGAAGATGAACGGCACTTCTGCTGCACAACTGGGACTAGTACTCCAGTGAGAGTTCGGGATCTGGCTGGTTGTGGTGGCATGGGTACGGCCACCGCGTGATCATCAGTGTTTGTGATGACATCCGAAGATCGTGCGATGGCCGTGGGCCACAGCGTAGACCCTGCCGGGTGGCAGCCGCTGACTCCTCCATCTTCGGAGGTGCCGCTCATCGGAACCGAAGCCGCGACTCCCCGCCCCAGGTCCCCCCAGGACGACGCCATGCCGGCAGAACACGAGCACAAAGGCCGCTGAGATTCGAGAGCGGGAGTCCCACGATCGTCCGCCCGACGATCATCGAATCCACGGCGGAAAGAGAGATGTGATGGCTGGGTACAGCCGCTGGGTTCGTCCGCGAATCGACCTCGATGACGCCGAATCGAGCGCGATCCATGCCCGTACAGAGTTGGCGGGTGGCACGAGAGCGGCCGTCTGGAGCATGCGAGCCAGACGGCCGGAGGACTCGAGCGGTTCGAGGTGAGGTCTCAGAATCCGATGGCTTCGCGGAGCAACAAGACGGTGCCGCGCCCGGGATGGAGTTCCGCGTTGAGGATGAGGAGGCGGTTGACGGCACTGGGCCGCCCGTACGCCTCCTCGGCGCGAACGTTTTCCAGCGGCAGGCAGTGTTCTTCGACGCGGCGCAGCGCGGCGCCCAGGTCGGGGACCACCTTCTGCGCCCCGACGACCCAGATCGCGCGGGCGGCGCCGCCGGCGTACCCGGGCAGCTGGCTTCCGCTGGCCGAGGCGACCACAAGGGAACCTGTCTCGGTGACCGCTGCGACGCTGCCCACGATGACGTCGGGGCTGGCGATCAGCCGCCAGATGTCGCGGACGGCGGTGACGCGGTCCATGCCCAGAGTGCGTGATTTGACGGCGTCGTAGCGTCCGCTGGTGTTGATGTCCTCATCGATGCCGGACAGGCGGAGGGTCTCGCTGGCCCCGGTGAACACGCTGGCGCCCTCGGGGATCAGATCTTTGACGCGGGTACGTGCGGCGGCGGCGTCATCGAGGATCTCCACGGCGAAATTGTTCGCCCTCAGCGCGGCGGCCACCCGCTCCAGGCGCTCCGCGGGCGCCGGGGCGGTGAACGGTGGTGCCGGCATCGAGGTGGTCATAGGTGTCTCCTGGTCTGGTCTGGTCGTGGCGGTGCGGGTCATAGGGCGCAGGTGTGGTCGGATCGGCGTAGCCCGGTCCGCGGGGACGGTGGCTTCGGGTCGCGGGCCACGGTCCTCATCCCGCAGGCGTGTCCCCGGCCGGCGGGTCAGCGGGCGTCCCGGCCGCGCGGGGCGCCGAGCCTGCCAGCGGGCTGGTGTCGAGGTACCTGACCTCGTAGACCCTCTCGGCGAACTTCCAGCCGTCGCCGGTGCGCTGGTAGCGGTCGTGGTAGATGGAGTAGTTCTGTCCCTGGTGGCCGTCGCGGGTCCGCGCGATTTCTTGGATGTAGGCGCGGCCGGTCGCGGTCTCGCCGTCGAGCTGGATCGTGCCCGGGTGCGTGGTCTGCACGAAGAACTCCCACTGAGCCTGCAGCCGCTCACCTCCGGCGCGGATCTCCTCCCGGCCGACCAGCTCGGCGGGGATGTCGGGTATCCGCAGCGCGCCGTCCACCGTGAACAGCGACGCGAGGCGAGCGCCGTCGCGCATCATCGCCGCGTCGGTGAATTCACCGCGCAGCGCCTCGATCTCGACGCGGTCGGCGATGGCCTCGAAGTCACTCATCGTTTTCCTCTTCCTTGTCACGTCGAACCCGGTGCGGGTGGCATCGGGCTGCCGTTACGTGGTGCTGCGGGCAGCGTCCGCGCGCCGGCGGTGCGGCCGGCTACACCTGGGGGTGGTCAGGTGCCGGCGCGAGGTGCGATCGCGGCGGCGGGAGTAGCGGGTCGCGATGTCACCGGGATTCCTGCTCGCTCGCTGATGCGTTCGTCTCACCAGTACGACAACGCGACCCTCAGGAATGTGAGGTGACGCGCCGACCTCACATTCCGGTGTGCTGACTGGTCGGACCGATGAGGGCAGATGCGACCGAGAGGGGCCGGCGACACCATGACCACCCAATCCGAGCCGGGGCGCGGCCGGCTCGACCCGAGCCTGGACGCGATCATGAGCGAGCGACGTCAGCTGATCAATCTCGCCTACCGGCTGCTGGGCTCCCTGGCCGAAGCCGAAGATGCCGTGCAGGAGACATATGCCCGCTGGTACGCCATGTCCCGGCAGCAGCAGGAGGCCATCGAGTCACCCGGCGCCTGGCTGACGACGGTCACCGGCCGCGTCTGCCTCAACCTGCTCGGCTCGGCACGAGCCAGACGGGAGAGCTACGTGGGCGAATGGATTCCCGAACCGCTTCCCGAACCCACGGAGTGGATCAGCGGACGGCCGGGCGGCACCACCGCCGACCCCGCCGACAGGGTCACCCTCGACGAGTCGGTCAACATGGCCTTCCTCGTCGTCCTCGAATCGATGACCCCCGCCGAGCGCGTCGCGTTCATCCTCCACGACGTCTTCCGATATTCCTTCGCCGAAATCGCGGAGATCGTCGGCCGGACCCCGGCGGCATGCCGCCAGCTGGCCTCCTCGGCCCGCCGCCGCATCCGCGCCTCCCCGACTGCCGCGACCTCGGTAGCCCGGCAGGCCGCCATCGTCAGGGCTTTCAAGGCGGCATGGGAAGCCAAGGACATCGACGCCCTCATCGGCCTCCTCGACCCCGATGCCACGGCGACCGCCGACGGCGGCGGCCTGGCCATCGCTTTCCTTCGTCCTATAGAAGGGGGCGAGCAGATCGCGCGCGCCTGGATCGAGATCGCCCACCGGACGCCCAGCGGCATGACGTTCCTGGAACGGACGGTCAACGGCCGCCCCGGCCTGGTCGCTCAGCAAGACGGCGTCACCATGACGGTGTTCGCGTTCGACGTCACGCGCGACAGGATCAAGCGGGTCTGGGCGGTACGCAACCCCGAGAAACTCCGGCCCTGGACGATGGGCTGACGCGCGTCTACCGCAAGTGGCGTGACAGCGACCACCTGGAGCGCGCGATCCAGACCGCCGGGGGACCCGAACGGTTCGAGGAGGAGGTTCGGCAGTTGCGTGAAGAGTCACAAGGATGGGGGCTCGCCGAGATGGCGTCCTGAAGCTCGTCGCCGATTTTGGTGATGAGCAACTGAAGGTCAGCTGATCTACCGCCACCTGGCTGGCATGCCGTGGCCGCTCCATTCTTACGTCGTGTCGGACTTCATGGAGGGATCTGGTCGCATCCTCAGGTGACCGCGTTCGAGGACTTCCTTGATCACGATGCCGGAAGCCGACGCGGCCCCGGGACGTCATGCCCCCGGCGCGGACAGCCGTTCCCTGGTTCCGGTGCGCGCGCGGGGAGCTCGAAGGGCGGAGCCCTTCGATTGGGGGGCCCGCACTACTGGATCGTCCGGCTCGACCGCACAGGCGTGCCGATCGTCGAGCGGTACCGCCTGGACCCGGCGGCAATGCGCTACAAGCACATCGGCATTTTCATGAAGAAGGAGTTCGGCGAAGCTCCACGCGTCACCGATCCGATCCCCATGGTGGTCGACTGGTCGGAACTGCAACTCTGATCCGGAGGAAGCGGCACGTTATTGCGAATATGAGGTAACGATCGCCGGGTGCAGGGGGACTGGACCGCGAGGTGCGGTTGTGTGCTGCACGAGGTCTTGACATCTGCTGCGCGAGGATTGCATGAGCGTCTGGTGGGGTGTGGCAATGATCGAAACCAGTAGCCTGTCCCGTCCTGATCCGATCACCTATCTCGGGCAGGTGGCCGCAAGCGGGGCTGGCCGAGCCTATAAGCAGCAGGTGATGAGCCTGCTTGACCTCCAGCCTGGGCAGACTGTGCTCGACATCGGCTGCGGGCCCGGGACTGACCTCGCGACGATGGCCTCCGCCGTTGCTCCTAGCGGCAGGGTCATCGGTGTCGACCGTGATCCGGCGATGGTCGCCGAAGCCGGGGCCCGCCTGGCCGGGCAGCCGTTGACCGAAATTCGCGCGGGTGACGTCCACGCGTTGCCGCTGGATGGCGGGATTGTCGATCGGGCCCGGACCGACCGCGTGCTCCAGCATGTGGCCGACCCGTCCTGCGTGCTGGCCGAGTTCCGTCGGGTGGCTCGTCCGGGCGGGCGCCTCGTCATGGCCGAACCTGACTGGGAGGGACTGCTGATCGACTCCAAGCAGCCGGCAACGGGCAGGGAGCTGACCCGGTTCCTCACGACGGAAATTGTGCGCAACGCGACCATCGGTCGTAGCCTCGCGCGGTTGTGTTTGGAAGCGGGCCTCACTGTGCGGTCCGTAGAGACGGTGGCGCCGGTGTTTCGTGACTTCGTCATGGCCGATCGGCTCTTCGGGCTGCGCCGCAACGTGGCCCGAGCCGTCGACGCGGGCTATCTCGGCACCGACGCCGAGCAATGGATCGAGGATCTCGCGGCAGGTCCGTTCCTGGCCACAGCCCTGATGTTCTTGGTGGTGGCCGAGGTTCCTGCCTGAGGAAGGGGTCGTCTGATCGCCCATGACGAACCTCCTGGCAGGCTGTCTCGCAAGGCCGTGAGCGGGATGAACACGGGCTGAGCACCGAGTTCCTAGGGCGTTGGACCTGCCGGGGTAGGAACGCCGGCAAGGCGTTCGGCGAGCGCGGTGACAGCGTCCCGGTCACCTTCCAGTGCTTGGCGCTCCTCGTCGGTGAGGTCGAGCTGTTCGAGCATCTGGTCGATGCCGTTCTTGACCGCCAGGAGCTGGCCGCGGTGACTATCCTTCGGCAGTTAGAACGGACAGCGGGCGCAGGCCAGACGATGTGGGCACTTGGCGAAGAAGTCGTAGCTGCAGTAGCCCTCGCCCAGGTCGTAGTTGTTCCACGGCTGCCCGTCGCCGGCGTCGGCGCCGATGAGGATGGCGTCGCGGTCGATGAGGACTTGGATGGTGCGGACGTTGCGGGCGAAGTAGTCGGCCTTCTTGTAAGCGGCGGACAGGGTGCGCTGGAGGATGGTGGCAGGTGCTGGCGGCATGCTTGTGTCCGAGCCATTGCTGCAGGTCGGCCAGGAAAGTGGGTCACGGGCGTTGAGAAGCTGAGTGGCGATGGTGGCGCGGGCGCGGTGGCTGGTCAGCGCGCCGAGTTCCCTGATTACGACGCTGGAAGCTGACGCGGCCTGGGACGCCATGCCCCCGTGCGGACAGCCTTCCCTGATTCGCCGGTTCCGGTGTGCGGGGAGCTCGAGGGGCGGAGCCCTTCGATCGGGGGTCGAAGGGGGCGGAGCCCCCTGGGCAAGCACGACCCGAGCCGGAGCGCCCCCGGGGCGCGGAGGCGAGGACGATTTTCCGGCCGACGGTCGAGCGGCGATCTGGGGTTACAGGATCACGTCCGTCCCACCTCCAGATCTCCCGAACTTTAGGATTTTGTTGAATCCGGTTAGGCTGGCGACAGGGAGGTCGCAGTGGGGCAATGGGAGATCCTCTTCACCGACGAGGTGGGGGAGTTCCTCGAGGCTCTCTACGAGGCCGATCGCGAATCACACAAGCTGGTCAACCAGGCGATCCTGGTGCTGGAGCGCAATGGCCCTGCGGAGGGTCGGCCCTTGGTGGACGGCATCACCGGTTCCAAGATCCCTAACATGAAGGAACTGCGGCCTGCTTCCGCTGGCCGTAGCGAGATCCGTATCCTGTTCGTCTTCGATCCGTGGCGGGCAGCCATCTTGCTGATTGCGGGAGATAAGGCCGGCAACTGGGAACGATGGTATCGGAAAGCGATCCCGCGAGCCGAGCACCTGTACGAGATCTACCTGGCGGAGCGGCACAAGGAGATGAACCAGTGAGCAGCTACCGCAAGTGGCGTGACAGCGGCCACCTGGAGCGCGCGATCCAGACCGCCGGGGGAACCGAACGGTTCGAGGATGAAGTTCGGCAGTTGCGTGAAGAGTCACAAGGATGGCGGCTTGCCGAGATGCGGAAGCGCCGCGGCCTCACCCAAATCCAGGTCGCTGAACGCATGGGCATCTCGGTGGCACGTGTCTCTCAAATCGAGAAGGGTGACGTGTCCACTCGCGAGGTTCTGGACCGTTATGTCGCTGCTCTCGGCGGCGTCCTGAAGCTCGTCGCCGACTTCGGTGATGAGCAACTGAAGGTCAGTTGATCTACCGCCATCTGGCGGCATGCCCTGACCGCTCCATTCATGTCGAATGGACCCCGTAGATGAGCTCGGTCGTACCTCAGGTGACCGTGTTCGCGGACTTGCCGATCACGACACTGGAAGCTGACGCAGCCCCGGGACGTCATGCCCCGGGTGCGGACGGCCGTTTCCCCGGTTCCCGGTTCCGGTGAGGGGTTAGATCAGGGCGAGGGGGTGGGGTTGGACGTAGCCTTCGAAGTGGGCGGAGGCCATTAGGCGGGGTTCGGTGGAGGGGCGCAGGCAGATGTAGGAGTAGCGGTCGGCCGAGTAGACGCGGACGCCGTCGGTGCGGCACTGGCGCATCAGGACCTCGTCCCATTCCTCCGACACGTCGGCGATGCCCAGCTCCACCAGTGCCGGACGGCGGGCGAGCAGCGTCCCGCCCGCGATCTCGGGCAGGAAGCGGTGTTCGGCTCCGGGCTGGCGCAGGAGCGTGGCGCCGGTGTCGGTGATGTGCGCGTAGAACGAGGCCTTGCCGACGATCTCCGCGTCCACCGCGGCGAGGTACCGGGTCAGGTCGGCCAGGTAGTGCTCGCCGTACAGGTCGCGGGGGTCGAGGACGGCCACCAGGTCGCCGTCGGCCAGGCGCAGCGCCCGGTCCAGGGCGGCGCCGCGCGTCAGAGGCGTGCCGGGGGTGCGGACCACCACGTCCTCGAAGCCCGACGAGCCGAACGGGGACACCGCCTCCCCTGCTTTCGCGCGGGTTTCGGTGAGGCGGTCGCGGGCTGCTTTCTCTACGACGGCGGGGTCCAGGCCGTCGGCGACGATGACGAGCTGGCCGGGCAGCCGGGACTGCCGTCCCAGCTGGGCGAGCAGGTGGTCGAGCTCCGCCGGGCCCGAGACGGCGGTGACGGCGGTGACGGTGGCCGAGTTGCGCACCGACGGCACGCCCGCGGTGTCGAGGATCGGGTCGAGGAGCGGGGTCACCGGCGCGGTGGACCGCCAGGCCAGGTGGGCCTCGGTCGCGCACTCCGCCTCGGCCGCGAGGTAGTCGCGGACCGAGTCCAGCGTCCCCGGCAGGGACGCCTGGTCGACGGGGGCGGTGAGCTGCATGATGGGCGTGCCGCAGGCGGAGATCTCCTCGACGGTCCGTGCGTCGGCGTCCGGGCCGGCGAGCACCATCGAGACGGAGCGGTAGGCCGTCAGCAGGTCGTCGTAGGTGGCCTTGGGGGTGACCAGCGGCCGCCACCCGGCCTCCGGGGGCACTTCGGCGGCCTGGGTGGCCGTGCCGAGCAGGCCCACCCCGTGCCGTCCCTCGACGGCGGGGATCTGGTTGTGGACGCGCGGCTGCACGGCGTGCGGCAGGATGCCGACGCGGTCGTGGCGGAGCGCGGCCCGCCATTCGCGCGCCCTGGCCTCGGAGGTGGCGAGCACGTGGTCGAAGTAGGAGGCCATCGGCACGGCGGTCGAGACGGGGCCCGCGGAGTGCCAGAAGATCGTGCGGATGCCTCTGCGGGCGCACTCCTCGACGAGGTCGCGCAGTCCGCGGGAACGCCCGTCGAGCTCCTCCAGCCACCGGCCGCCGTTGCCCTGGCGCGGCCCGGCCTGGACGGACTCGACGAACAGCAGGTGCGGCCGGTGCTGGTCGAGCATGGCCTGCCAGTTGTCCGGGCCGAAGTTGGTGACCTGCCGCCATTCGTACCGGAACAGGGCCTCGGACTGCCGGTCGACGATGGCGGCGACGGTCAGGTACGGCCGGGTCAGCGGGCCCTTGGGCACGACGAAGCCCTCGGCCATGGGGGTGGAGACCTCGGGCCCGGCCGTCTGCGGCGTGACGGGCGTCACGGCGGGGGCCTCGACGGCCGGCGGGGCCGGCTTGAAGTCCGACCGCTTGGGGGCGGGGCGCTTGCTGACCGGGGTGCGCAGGGTGCGGGCGACCTGGCCGGGGTTCTTGGTGTGGATGGCGTCGCCGAGCTTGGACCACCGGCTGGCCTGCACCGACTCAAGGCGCCACTGGGCGACCTCGGTCTGGTAGCGCTGCTCGGCGAGGCCCTTCGCGAGCTGGGCGACCTGCCTCTCGGCGGTCTTCAGCCTGGCCTCGGCCTCGCGCAGCCGGGTCACCGCCTCGGCCTCGGAGACGGCGGCGCGGGCGAGCCGTTCCTGGTAGTCGGCCAGCAGGCGGGTGAGCTCGGCCGCGCCAGAAGCCGCCGCCACGGCCGCTTCGAGGGCCCGACGGGTGCCGTCCAACTCTTCACTCATGCCATCACCGTGTCCCCAGACGTCGAGCAAGAATAATCGCAGATTCGGCCCGACCATCTCGAACCGCCACAAGTCCGTACACTCGGCAGGTATTCGCTGAGGGGAGGCGTCACAGTGCGCAACGGGAAGTGGCCGGAGTACGCGGCGCGGCCGTACGTCTGCGGCGCCATCGGCGCCTACGATCCCGCGCGCATGGAGGTGCTGCGCGCGGCGGGCCCGGCCGTGCGGGAGGCGCACCGGACGCCGGGCGCGGCCCTGCTGAGCTCCGCGCCGCTCGCGCCCTACGCCGGCGCCTCCCTCACCTCTACATCTACCGGCTCCGGCCGTCCCCCGGCCGACGCGGCGCGGCCGTCCGCTGGTGAGGCGGGGCCGGCGTCCTGGGAGGCGCGGTTCGCCTGGGCGGAGGCGCGGCCATCGCGGGCCCTGCCATGGTGGGCGGTCGCCGAGACGTGGGAGACGCCCGGTCTGATCGACGAGCCGGACACCGTGACCCTGCACACCGGCGCCTTCGGGCTGATCGACCTCTACTACCTCACCGAGACGGGCCCGGAGGGGGACGCGGTCTACTTCGCCGGCAACATCGAGCCGCTGCTGGCGCTGGCGCGCCGCCCCTACGAGGTGAACTGGGACGCCTGGGCGGCGATATTCAAGCTGACCTACCCGCTGCTGGATGACACCCCCTACCGGCAGGTCAAGCGGCTGCCCGGCGCGACCGCCCTGGTGTGGTCCCGCGCCGCGCGCAAGATCGGCGTGGACAGGCGGGCCCCCCGCTGGGTGCGCGAGGAGCCGTTCGACCGGGGTGTCACCGGAGGGGACGTCGTCGCGCTGCTGCACGAGGCGCTGAAGCCGTTCGACGACCGGCCGCTGCTGGTGCCGGTGAGCGGCGGGTACGACTCGCGGCTGCTCGCCTCGGTGGCCGTGGCGCGCAAGATGGACGTGGTGTCCTGGACGACGAGCCCGGACGACGGCCTGGACAACGACATCGACTTCGCCCGGTACGTCACCCGCGAACTGGGCATCCCGCACCGCATCGTCCCGCAGGACGCCGCGGCCTACCCCGGCGAGGCGCGGTGGGCGGCGCGCAGGCTGGAGTACCTCACCAGCCATCACGCCTGGTACTCCCCCTTCGCCCGCGAGGTGCACCAGGCCGGCCGGGCGGTCGTGGACGGGCTGGCGGGCGGCCCGCTGATGAAGAACTTCCTGATCACGGCCGACGCCGTCGGCGCGGGCACCTCGGCCGACCGGCGGACCGCGCTGCTGGCCGCGCTGGCGACCGGCGAGCCGCACGTCCCGCTGCTGTCGGAGCGGGCGCTGGCCTTCGTCGACGACCGGGTGGGCACGGCCTTCGACCAGGCGACGTCCATGCTGCGCGGGCACCGTTCGGAGCTTCCGCTGAGCGTGCTGCACACCCGCACCGCGCGCGGCATCGCCCGCTCCCCGGTGAACCTGGTCGGCCCGGAGGTCACCCCGGTCTTCCCGTTCCTGCACCCGGAGTTCTTCGACGCCGCCCTGTCGGTGCCGGTGGACCGCAAGGAGGGCGGGCGGTTCTACCGGGAGATCCTGCGGGCGGCCAACCCGCGTGTCGCCGCGCTGCCGTCCACCAACGGCGCGCTGCCGCACCGGCGGGTGCCGCTGCGCTCGAACGGCCCGGCCGCGCGCGAATGGAACCACCGGATGCTGGTGAAGGCCTCGACCGTGCCGGGGCTGCTCTCGGAGCCGATGCTGGCGGTGGTGGCCGAGGGCCCGGACGCGCTGACGGCGTTCTCCTCGTGGAACTCGAGGTTTTGGCTCCGAGGATTGGCGCTTTTCGGTTCCTGGCTGAGCGACTACGAGGACACGCTCGGTGACCTCACCCCACCCTGGGCCGCGACTTTGTGAACCGATTCACCAACTCGGGCGAAACCCGCGTCCCACCAGCGGAGACACGGAGCGTGGCCGCCGTAATACGCGAGCATTCCAGGGAGTGCGGACGATTACGCGTCCGGCACGCTGAGCGACCTCGGCTGATCGTCTTCGAGGGACCCTAATGGCCTGCTAGTCTTCCGCGAAACAGCGCCGAAACACGCTGAGCACCGAGCCACCCCTTCGGTGTCGGCGTCGGGCGGGAGCCGCAGGGATGACGGCTCCGACGGCGCGAAGCCCCTGTGTTGAACCGCCCTACTCCTTTCCTGCGAGCGATACCTATGAGCGCTTCACCATGCCCGGAATCCGTTTCCGAGGACTTCGTCTCGTCCGACCCCCAGTGGTACAAGCGAGCGGTCTTCTACGAGGTTCTGGTACGCGGCTTCCGTGACTCCAACGGTGACGGCACCGGCGATCTGCGCGGCTTGATCGAGAAGCTCGACTATCTGCAGTGGCTCGGCGTCGACTGCCTGTGGCTGCTGCCGCTGTACGAGTCGCCGCTGCGCGACGGCGGCTACGACATCGCCGACTACATGAAGATCCTCCAGGAGTTCGGCGACCTGGCCGATTTCGTCGAGTTGATCGAAGAGGCGCACAAGCGTGGCTTGCGGATCATCACCGACCTGGTGATGAACCACACCAGCGACAAGCACCCGTGGTTCCAGGCGTCCCGGCACGACCCCACCGGCCCTTACGGCGACTTCTACGTTTGGTCGGACGACCCCGGCCGGTACTCCGATGCGCCGATCATCTTCGTCGGGGCCGAGGAGTCCAACTGGACCTACGACCCGGTGCGCGGGCAGTACTACTGGCACCGGTTCTTCCACCACCAGCCGGACCTCAACTACGAGAACCCGGCCGTCCAGGACGCCATGCTGGAGGTCCTGCGGTTCTGGCTGGACCTCGGCATCGACGGGTTCCGCCTGGACGCGGTGCCGTACCTGTTCGAGCGCGAGGGCACCGCCTGCTCGGGCCTGCCTGAGACGCACGCCTACCTCAAGCGCGTCAGGGCCGAGGTCGACCGCCTCTACCCCGACCGGGTGCTGCTGGCCGAGGCCAACGGCTGGCCCGAGGACGTCGTGGAGTACTTCGGCGACCCGACCACGGGCGGGGACGAGTGCCACATGGCGTTCCACTTCCCGCTCATGCCGCGCATCTTCATGGCGGTGCGCCGGGAGTCGCGCGAGCCGATCTCCGAGATCATGTCCCGCACCCCCAAGCTCCCCGACAACGCCCAATGGGGCATCTTCCTCCGCAACCACGACGAGCTCACCCTTGAGACGGTCACCGAGGAAGAGCGCGACTACATGCACGCGGAGTACGCCAAGGACCCGCGCATGCGCGCCTACCTGGGCATCCGCCGCCGCCTCGCGCCGCTGCTCGAGAACGACCGCGACCAGATCGAGCTGTTCACCGCGCTGCTGCTGTCCATGCCGGGCTCCCCGGTCATGTACTACGGCGACGAGATCGGCATGGGCGACAACATCTGGCTGGAGGACCGCGACGCCGTACGCACCCCCATGCAGTGGAGCCCGGACCGCAACGCCGGCTTCTCCAACGGCGACCCCGGACGGCTGTACCTGCCGGCCGTCATGGACCCGATCTACGGCTACCAGGCCGTCAACGTCGAGGCCCAGATGAAGAGCGGCTCGTCGCTGCTGCACTTCACCCGCAAAATGCTCTCGGTGCGGCGCCGGCACCCGGTGTTCGGCACCGGCGCCTACACCGAGCTGTGGTCGCCGAACTTCACCGTGCTGGCGTTCGTGAGGGAGGAGGGCGACGACCGGATGCTGTGCGTCAACAACCTGTCCAAGCATCCGCAGCCGGTCGAGCTGGACCTGCGGCGGTTCGCGGGCATGACCCCGGTCGAGTGCCGGGGCGGGGTCGGCTTCCCGGTCATCGGCGAGCTGCCCTACCTGCTCACCCTGCCCGGTCACGGCTTCTACTGGTTCTCCCTCACCAGCTCCTGAGGAACCCGGGGAAGGAGTGGGAGAGGCCTCGGGCGTTTCTCCCACTCCAGCGACAAGCCCTGACCGCGGGCCCGAGCGGCCCCGCGGTCAGGGCTCACGGTCGGACCCCGCAGGTCAGGGCTTGCGGGTCAAGCGTTTCCGGGTCGGCGTGCCCGGGTCAGGGCTTGCGGGCGACGACGCCGGTGAAGGTGTAGAAGGTGGCCGAACGCTCCCACTGCTCCCCCGGCTCGGGACGCCAGTCCGCGAGCGGCACCAGGCCGGGCTCCAGCAGCTCGAAGTCGCCGATGAAGCGCATGAGCTCCTCGCGGGTGCGCCACCTGCCGGTGCCCAGGTGCTCGTTGAAGACCTTCTCCATGATCTCGGCCTGCTTGGACGACTCAGGGTGCTCGTCCTGCGCGTCGAAGAAGTTGGACATGGCGAGGAAGCTGCCCGACACGAGCGGTTCGCGCAGCCGCGCGGCGATGCTCCACGGGTCCTCGTCGTCGTGCAGGTGGTGCAGGATGCTGAACATCAGCAGACCGACCGGCTCGCTGAAGTCGATGAGTTTGCGCAGCGTGGCGTCGGCGTAGATCGCCTCCGGCTCGCGGACGTCGGCCTGGATGACGGTGGTGGTGTCGTTGGTGGCCAGCAGCGCCCGGCCGTGCGCCAGGACGATCGGGTCGTTGTCCACATAGACCACGCGCGCCGCCGGGTCGACCGCCTGGGCGATCTGGTGGACGTTGCCCTGGGTGGGCAGGCCGGAGCCGAGGTCGATGAACTGGCGGATGCCCTCTTCGGCGGCCAGGTAGTGCACGACCCGCCGCAGGAACCGCCGGTTGGCCTTGCCGGCCTCCTTGGCGTCGGGGACGATGCGCAGCGTCATCTCGCCGATCTCCCGGTCCACGGCGAAGTTGTCCTTGCCGTCCAGGAAGAAGTCGTAGACGCGGGCGATGCTCGGTTTGGAGGTGTCTATCTCGGGCGGCAGAACGGCATCGTCGCTCTTGGCCCAGCTCCAGTCGTCACGGTCGGACACGCCTATCCCCACCCTGCCTCCACCAGCGCGCGAATCGCACTGGAACCGTGGCACATGCTAGCCCGTACACACCGGATTTATCTGTAGATCGCTGCTAAGTCGCCAATAAACCCCTTTTGCCGGAAGGAAAGGGATTGCAGCCGACAATCGAGCGCAGGACGCGCTCAGCGCGGCGTCACCGGAACCCGGGCCCTGGCCGCCTTCCGCGCGGGGATCAGCGCCACGAGCAAGGACGCCCCGACGGCCGTGAGCACGGCCAGCAGCAGCGTCGCCGGTGTGGGCGCGCGGCCGATGCCCGCTCCCATGCCGCTGGCCGCGCCCTGCAGGTCGATCAGGCCGGAGGAGACGAAGGCCCCCGCCGCCGCGCCCGCGACGACCCCGATCACCACGAGCAGGCCCGTGCCGGTCACCAGCGTGCCCATGACCTGCCGCGGCGTGAGCCCCATGGCCTTCAGCACCGCCAGGTCCAACGCGTGGTCGCGCAGCCCGACCGCGCTCGCGGTCAGCAGGTTGGCCAGGCCCAGCAGCGCCAGCACGCCCACCAGCGCCACGATGATCACCCGGATCACCGACAGCCGGTCCGCCGGGTTCACCGCCTGGGACACCTCAAGCCCCTGCCCCTGCAGGCGGGCGCGCACATCCGCGGGGTCGGCGCCCTGCCGCAGCGCCAGACTGTGGTACTGCGGCGGCAGCGCGTCCTTGGGCGCCAGGGTGTCCAGCGGGACCGAGAGCACCTCGCCGTCCTGCTCGGGCTCCAGCACCCTGCCGACGATGCGGACGATCAGCGGGGTGCCGCCGATCGTCAGCCGCGTGCGGTCGCCGATGCGCACGTGCAGCAGGTCGAGCAGGCCCTGCCCCGCCACGGCCTCGCCGCGGTCGCGGTACAGGCGCCCCTCGACCACCGAGTACGGGTAGGGATCGGTGACCGTGCCGAGCGCCCGGGTGCGCACGGTGCGCGTCTGCCCGGGGACCAGCGCGTCGACCTCGGTCCCCGGATAGGCGGCCACCACGTCGGCGTCGGCGAGCGCGAGCCGGCTCGCGTCCGCGGCGGCCACGCTTCCCGGGCGGACGGTCAGCGCGGCGGCCTGGCCCACCTGCTCGGGATGGGCCTTGAAGGCGTCCAGCGTCGCCCAGCAGCCCAGGCCGATCGTGATCAGCATCATCGGGACGGCGAGCCCGAACGTCGTCAGCAGCGCCGGCAGCCTGCGGGTGAAGGCGTCCCTGGCCCCGAGCACCAGCGCCGGCGGCAGCCGCACCAGCAGCGCCAGGCGGGCCATGCGCGACAGGTGGCCGCGCGGCGGGGCCACCGGGGCGCCCGGGAGGGGCGGCGTGCGGCCGCCGCGCCAGGCGGGCAGCCAGACCGCGACCAGCACCGTCAGGGCCGTGCCGAAGGAGATCGCCAGCAGCGGGGCCGGGGACAGCGGCACCACCACCGTGTCGGGCAGCGCGTAGGCGGAGATCAGCCGGCCGCACGCCACTCCCGCCGCGATGCCGGCCAGGCCGAGCATGCCGTGCTCCACGACGAGCATGCGGACGACCTGGCGGCGGGTGAACCCCAGGGACTTCAGCGTCGCGATGTCACGCCGCTGGGTCAGCACCCGGCCGCCCGCCGCGTTCGCGATGGCCAGCGCGGCCGCCACCAGCCCCGCCACCCCGAACAGCGCCAGCAGGACGCCGAGCAGCCGGTTGTCCAGCTCCATCGAGGCCCGCACCTCGCGCCAGGTGGACACCCGCTGCACCTGGCCCGCCAGCTTGGTTATCGTCCGCTGGACGATCAGCGAGGTGTCGTCCGGATCGGCCAGGCGCAGCCCCGTCACCGACTCGCTGCGGCCGAGCGCCGGCTCCACCTCATCCAGCGTGCCGGCCAGCGTCCAGGCCACGCCCGGCGTCCAGTCCGGATAGAAGCCCTGGTCGCCGCTCTCGGCCAGCCCGATGACCGTGAGGGCGTGCGTGGCGCCGTTCAGGCCGATGACCGAGAACGGGCCGCCGGTGCGCAGGCCCGCCGCGCGGGCGAACGAACGTTCCACCACGACGCCCCGCCCGTCCCCGGGGTCGAGCCAGCGGCCCTCGCGCATGATGGGACGGCCCACCGGCGGCAGCACGGCCGCCATCTCCTGCAGCGCCACCGGAGTCTTCTTGCCGCCCTGCACCAGCGTCGCCGGGGCGCTGCGGTACGGGCCGGCGACGTCGGTGACGCCGTCCAGCGCCTTCAGCGTCGCCGGGTCGGGGGCGTCCCTGGTGTGCAGCCACACGTGCGCGCCGTTGCCCCTGGTGAACAGGCCGCGCCAGGGGTTGGTGCCGTCCTCCAGCAGGGTCGCCGCGGTGATCAGTGCCGTCACGATGCCGGCGACCGCCAGGACGGTGAGCGACGCCTGCGCCCGCCGCGCCCGCAGATCGGCCCGGATCCATCGCCGCTCCGCCGTGTTCATCGGCGCCCACTGTGTTCATGGCGCTCGCTCCGCTCGCGCGGGGCGAGGCCGCCCTTGAGTCGACGCTCTTCACTCGTCACCCGAAAGCGCTCGTCCCTCGCACTTCCGACTTCCTCCCTCAGAACGCCGACGCGACCTCGCCCACAGCGTTCATGGCGCTCGCTCCGCTCGCGCGGGGTAGGGGGAGTCATCCGCGGAGTTCGACGACGTCGCCGGGGCCGCCTTTGCGGCGGCGGACGGGGGCTATGGCGCCGTCGTCGACGATCTGGCCGTCCAGGAGGGTGACGACCCGGTCGGCCAGGCCCGCGACGCGGGCGTCGTGGGTGACCATGACGATCGTCTGGCCCTGCCGGTGCACCTCGCCGAGCAGTCGCAGCACGTCCTTGGTGTTACGGCTGTCGAGGTTGCCGGTGGGCTCGTCGGCCAGCAGGACCTGCGGCTGGTTGGCGAGGGCGCGGGCGAGGGCGACGCGCTGCTGCTCACCGCCGGACAGCCGGCCGGGCGGGGAGTCGGCCTTGTCGGTCAGGTTCAGCTCGCACAGCAGGTACTCCCTGCGCTCGCGGGCGTGCTTGGGCGACGCGCCGGCCAGCAGCGCGGGAAGCTCCACGTTGTCGGCGACCGTCATGTTGTCGACCAGGTTGAAGAACTGGAAGACGAAGCCGATCTTCTGGCGGCGCAGGATCGCCCAGGCGCTCTCGTTGAGGGTGTCGGCGCGCCGGCCGTCGACCCAGATCTCGCCGCTGGTGCGGGTGTCCAGGCCGCCGAGCATGTGGACGAGCGTGGACTTGCCCGAGCCCGACGGGCCCATGATGGCCACGAACTCCCCGCGTTCGACCCGCAGGTCGACGCCGCGCACCGCGGGCACCGGCAGGCCGCCGGTCTGGTAGATCTTCACCAGGTTGACCGTGTGCAGGGCCGTTTTCGTCGTGTCCGTCGTGTTCATCGGCGCTCGCTCCGCTCGCGCGGGGCGAAGCCTCCCTTGAGCCGGGGGCCTGCGGGGGCGGGGGGCGCGGTGCTCACGGGGTAGCTCACCACTTTTCTTCTGGTCTCACTGCATCAGAGCAGATCCTCCTGGCAACGCTCCAGCCAGTCGAGGTCGGCCTGGAGGTGGAGCATGGCGCCTTCGATCAACAAGTGCGCCGTACGGTTGTCCTGATCGGTCTGCTGGGCGAGTTCTACCAGATCGCGCATGATCGCGAGGTAATGTCGGCGCTGCCGGTTGATCAACGCCATGCGGTCGGCGATGCCGGTCATGGGCGCCAGCACGAGTTTCATGAAGAACTCGTCCCTGACCCGCGGGCCCTCGGTGGGCGAGTCGACCCACTCGTCGAGCGCTTCGCGCCCCAGGGCCGTGCAGTAGTAGACCTTCTTGTTCGGGCGGTTGGACTGCTCGACGTCGACGCTGCGGACCAGGCCGTCCTTTTCGAGGCGGCCGAGCGTGACGTAGATCTGCCCGATGTTGGGAGAGGGATAGGCGGTGCCGAAGATCTGTTCGAGCGCCTGTTTCAGCTCGTACCCGTGGGCAGGTTCCTTCGCCAGGAGCGCCAGCAGCTGGAGCCGCACGCCCCACCTCCCTCGGGCCTCACGTTACCTAGGTGTTACTGACCTATCCGTTGACGTCCACATTATCGCTATGCATAACATGCATGCATCTACATAACACGCATGTAACCCAATCAACACCTGGAGGACACGTGCGCCGTCTCGCCCCCGTACTCATCGCGGCGCTGCTGGTCAGCGGCTGCGCTGGGCTGGGCGAGGGCGACGCCGTGCAGACCGGGGGCACGGACGGCACAGGTCCGATGACCTTCGCCACCGGGCGCGACACGACCGGCTACATGCAGCCCCTCATCGACAAGTGGAACCGGACGCACCCCAAGGAGCAGGTCAGCCTCCTTGAGCTGCCGGAGGCCGCCGACGAGCAGCGGGCGCAGATGGTGGCCAACCTCCAGGCCAAGAGCGAGCGTTACGACGTGCTCGGGCTTGACGTGGTGTGGACGGCCGAGTTCGCCGACGCCGGCTGGATCGTCCCCCTCGACCGGAGCATGTTCCCGCTGGACAAGCTGCTGGCGCCGGTCGTGGACACCGCCCTCTACCGGGGCAAGCTCTACGCGGTGCCGTACACGAGCAACGCGGGGCTGCTCTACTACCGCAAGGACATCCTGTCCGCCGAGCACCTCAAGCCGCCGAAGACCTGGGCCGAGTTGCGCGACCAGGCCATCCGTCTCGGCAAGAAGTACAAACTGGACGGCTACGCCGGCCAGTTCCTCCCCTACGAGGGCCTGACGGTCAACTTCGCCGAAGCCGTGCAGTCGGCAGGCGGCCGCATCCTCAGCCCGGACGGCACCAAGGTCACCCTCGACTTCGGCACCGCCGCCACCGGCCTCGACTTCCTGATCGGCGGGCTGCGTCAGGGCTGGATCCCGCAGGAGTCCCTCTCGTACAAGGAGGAGGAGGCCCGGCTGGCGTTCCAGCAGGGCAGGTTGCTGTTCGCCCGCAACTGGCCGCACGCGTACGGGCCGGCCACGCGTTCGAGCATCGCCGGCAAGTTCGCCGTGACCCGGCTGCCCGGCCTCGAAGGGCCGGGGTCGAGCACCCTCGGCGGGCTCAACCTGGCCATCAGCGCCTACTCCAAGCACCAGAAGTCGGCGCTCGACTTCATCCGCTACTTCACCGGCCTGGCCAACGAGCGCAGCGTGCTCACCGAGGGCTCCTTCCCTCCGGTGTGGGCAGAGCTGTACGACGACCCGGCCCTCATCAAGCGCTATCCCTATCTCCCCGTGCTCAAGCAGAGCATCATGTCTGCCCGGCCCAGGCCGGTCAGCTCCAAATACGACCAGGTCAGCCTGGTGATTTCGAGCGCCGTCTCCGACGCGCTCAACCTCAGGAAACCCAGCGACGAGACCGTCGCGACCCTGAAGCAACAGCTCAGCGAGATCATTCGCACTCCATAGACGGGGGCGATCCCTCCGTCCACTCCCTCATCCCAAAAAACTCGTCATTCGATTTATGAACCTCAACAGGAGGTAGCACTTCAATGCGTGCCAAGACGACTGCGGTGGTGGCCGGGCTCATGCTCGCGGCCGCCGCGTGCGGTGGCGGTCAGTCCAACACCACCACTCCTTCCGCCGACGCCGGCAGCAGCGCCCCGGCCGCCAAGCCCCTCGAGGGGCAGACGATCGAGATCGCGGCCAAGTGGACCGGCGACGAGCAGAAGAGCTTCCAGAAGGTGCTCACCGCATTCGAGGAGAAGACCGGCGCCAAGGTCACCTACGCCTCGACCGGTGAGGACACCGGCGCCTACCTCGGCCCGCGCATCCAGGGCGGCAACCCGCCGGACGTCGCGGTCCTGCCGCAGCCCGGCCTGGTGCAGCAGTACGCCGACCAGAAGGCCCTCAAGCCGCTGTCGACCGAGGTCCAGGCCCAGATCGACCAGAACTACACCCCGTACTGGAAGAGCCTCGGCTCGGCCGGCGGCCAGGTGTACGGCGTGCTGGTCAAGGCCGCGCACAAGTCGCTGATCTGGTACCGCGCCCCCGCCTTCGACGACGCGGGCGCCCAGCCCGCGACCACCTGGGACGAGCTGATCACCAAGACCGCCCAGACGCTGTCGGACTCCGGCACCGCCCCGTTCGCGCTCTGCGGCGCCTCGGGCTGGACGCTCACCGACCTGTTCGAGAACGTCTACCTGTCCACCGCGGGCCCGGACAACTACGACAAGCTCTCCAAGCACGAGATCCCGTGGACCGACCCGTCGGTGACCACGGCGCTGGAGAAGATGGCCCAGATCTTCGGCAAGAAGGAGTTCATGGTCGGCGGCGCCTCCGGCGCCCTGCAGACCGACTTCCCGACCTGCGCCACCCAGGTCTACGGCCAGAAGAAGGCCGCCATGGTGATCGAGGCCGACTTCGTCGCCTCCTCGGCGGTCCAGTCCGGCGCCAAGGTCGGCGAGGACGCCAAGATCATGCCGTTCCCCAAGGCCGGTGACACCGCGCCCGTCGTCCTGGGCGGTGACGTCGCGGTGGCGATGAAGGACTCCAAGGGCGCCATGGCGCTGCTGGAGTACCTGGCCTCCGCCGAGGGCGGTTCGATCTGGGCGAAGAACCCCGGCTACCTCTCGCCGAACCGCAACGTCTCCCCCGACAACTACCCCGACCCGCTGACCAAGGAGCTCGCGCAGACCATCATCTCCGCGGGCGAAGCGGTCCGGTATGACATGTCCGACCTCGCGCCGAGCGCCTTCGGCGGCACCGACGGCAAGGGCGAGTGGAAGGCCCTGCAGGACTTCCTGCGCAACCCCAAGGACATCAAGGGCACGCAGGAGCAGCTCGAGTCCGACGCCGCCAAGGCCTGGAAGAAGTAGGAGAAGCGGCCGTGACCGACCGGTTGGACGGCCCGCAGACCTCGCGCGGCGACGGCGATGACACCGTCGCCCGCGGGGCCTCCCCCGGACCCGACGAGACCATAGAGACCAGCGAGACCGGCAAGACCAGCCAGCCGGACCCGTCCGGCGAGACCGGCAAGACAGGCAAGACCAGCGAGACCAGCGAGACCCGGGAAACCGGCGACACCGGCGAGACCGGGGAAACCGCCGAGACCGGCGGGACGCGCCGTGCGGCGGCGGACGAGACCGGCGATGCGCAAGGCGCGGCGGACGAGAGCGCCGGGACGCATCCCGCGCTGGAGGACGTGGCCTCCGGCGAGGACGGCTCCACCGGCTCGGCGCCGCCGGAGATCGCCGCCGGGAGCGCCACACCCAAGGTGGCCTACGGCCGCTCCGGCAACCTCGGCCCCTCCCCCAAGGCGGCGGCGCTGTTCCTGCTCCCGGCGTTCGTCCTGCTGGGCGCCTGGGTGGTCTACCCGATCATCTACTCCATCATCCGCAGTCTGTACGACGCCAACGGCGGCACGTTCGTCGGGCTGGACAACTATGGCGCGATCTTCAGCGACTCGGGCACTCTCACCACGATCAGGAACAACCTGATCTGGGTCGTGATCGCCCCGAGCCTGGTCACCGTCCTCGGCCTCATCTTCGCGGTGCTGACCGAACGGGTGCGCTGGGCGACCGCGTTCAAGCTGATCGTGTTCATGCCCATGGCGGTCTCGCTGCTGGCCTCCGGCGTCATCTTCCGGCTGGTCTACGAGCAGGACCCCGACAAGGGCGTCGCCAACGCCATCATCACCTCGGTGCACGACGTGTTCGCGGCCAGCAGCGGCTACCCTGGCGCGCGTCCCCGCGAGAACGACCAGGCGCCGGCGCTGGTGGACAAGGGCGCGGTGGTCACCCGGCAGCCCGTCCAGGCCGGCCAGCCGGTGCTCGTCCCGCTGGTCGGGATGAAGCCGGACGCCCTTCCCGGCGACGCCGCCGCGGCCAAGCCGGCCCCAGCGGCCCCCGGTGAGCTCTCCGGCACGGTGTGGCTGGACTTCACCCCCGGCGGCGGGACGGTCAACCAGATCGACGGCAACGAGAAGGGCCTGCCCGAGGTGACCGTCGAGGCGGTCGAGGGCGGCGCGGTCAAGGCCACCACCACGACGGCGGCCGACGGCACCTTCCACTTCTCCGGGCTCCCCGCGGGCTCCTACCAGGTGCGGCTGCCGCAGTCGAACTTCGCCCAGCCGTTCGGCGGGCTCACCTGGCTCGGCCCCGCGCTGATCACACCGGCCATCATCGGCGCGTTCATCTGGGTGTGGGCCGGGTTCGCCATGGTGCTGATCGCGGCGGGGCTCTCGGCCATCCCGCGTGACGCCCTGGAGGCGGCCCGCATCGACGGCGCGACGGAATGGCAGGTCTTCCGCCGCATCACCATCCCGCTGCTGTCCCCGGTGCTGCTCGTCGTCCTGGTCACGATGATCATCAATACCTTGAAGGTCTTCGACCTGGTCTTCGTCATCGCCCCCGGATCGGTGCAGCCGAACGCCAACGTGATCGCGCTGGAGATGTGGCGCGTGTCGTTCGGCGGCGGCGGGAACCAGGGACTGGGCAGCGCACTGGCGATCTTCCTGCTCGTGCTGGTGCTGCCATTCATGATCATCAACATCCGGCGGTTCCGGAGGGAGCAGGCATGACGACCCTCACCGCGTCCCAGCCTGGCACGACGAGCAACGCGGGCGCGCTCCAGCGCGGGATGATCTCCCGGATCATCGACAAGGCCGGCGGCGGGCTGGTCCAGTTCATCCTGATCGTGCTGGCCCTGTTCTGGCTGCTCCCCACGCTGGGCCTGCTGGTGGTGTCGGTGCGCGGCGACACCGACAACAACTCCAGCGGGTGGTGGACGTTCTTCACCAAGCCGGCGCAGCTGACCTTCGACAACTACAGCAACCTGCTGGCCAGCGGGTTCACCTCGTCCTTCTGGAACACCGTGGCGATCACGGTGCCCGCGACCGTCCTGGTCATCGGGTTCGCCGCCATGGCGGGGTACGCCTTCGCCTGGATCGAGTTCCCCGGGCGCGACGCGCTGTTCATGGTGGTCATCGCGCTGCTGGTGGTGCCGATCCAGATCGCGCTGATCCCGATCGCCAAGATGTACGGCGCCATGGGGATCTTCGGCTCCATACCCGGCGTGGTGCTCTTCCACGTCGCCTTCGGGCTGCCGTTCGCCATCTTCCTGCTGCGCAACTTCTTCGTCGGCATCCCCAAGGAGCTGCTGGAGGCCGCGCGCATGGACGGCGCGGCGGAGTGGAAGATCTTCGCGACGGTGGTGTTCCCGCTGGCCAAGCCCGCGGTCGCCTCGCTCGGCATCTTCCAGTTCCTGTGGGTGTGGAACGACCTGCTCGTCGCGCTGGTCTTCGCCGACACCGACGCCCAGCCGATGACGAAGGCACTGCAGTCGCAGATGCGGCAGTTCGGGACCAACGTCGACATCCTGGCGCCCGGCGCCTTCCTGTCGCTCATCATCCCGTTGGTGCTCTTCTTCTCCTTCCAGCGTTACTTCGTCCAGGGCCTGCTCGCGGGCTCGGTGAAGTGACCGCTCCTCGGGTGCTCGCCTCGCGGGGGCAGGCGGGCACCCGGGCACGCGGTCGCGAACCCGCGATGAGCACTCGGCGACTCCCCCGCGCGGCTAAGATCCCCGCATGACCGCTCGTCCATTACACGAAGTCGTCGAGCCCGGCTGGGCCTCCGCCCTTGAGCCGGTCGCCGAGCGCATCTCGGCCCTCGGTGACTTCCTCCGCCAAGAGATCGCCGAGGGCCGGCAGTACCTCCCCGCCGGGCAGAACGTGCTCAGGGCCTTCCAGCAGCCCTTCGACCAGGTGCGGGTGCTGATCGTCGGGCAGGATCCCTACCCGACCCCCGGCCACCCCGTCGGCCTGAGCTTCTCGGTCGCCCCGGACGTGCGCCCGCTTCCGGGCAGCCTGGTCAACATCTTCAAGGAGTACAACGCCGACCTCGGCTACCCGCCACCGTCCAACGGCGACCTCACCCCGTGGACCGAGCAGGGCGTCCTGCTGCTCAACAGGGTGCTCACCGTGGCCCCCGGCAAGCCCGCCTCCCACCGCGGCAAGGGCTGGGAGCAGGTGACCGAGCAGGCCATCAACGCCCTCGTCGCCCGCGGCACGCCGCTCGTCGCCATCCTGTGGGGCCGTGACGCCCGCTCGCTCAAGCCGATGCTCGGCCCGGTGCCGTGCGTGGAGTCCGCGCATCCGAGCCCGCTGTCGGCCCGCAACGGCTTCTTCGGCAGCCGGCCGTTCAGCCGCGCCAACCACCTCCTGGAGCAGCAGGGCGTCGCGCCCGTCGAGTGGAAGCTCCCCTGACGGCCACGCCTCCCCGCGCTCCCGCCCCCTGACCGCCCCGCCCTTCGGCGATCCCGCCGGGCGACCTCCGTCCCGCCCGCCACGGCGGGCGGGGTCCGTCCCGGTCAGCCGCCGGCCGGGAGCCGCAGGGTGAAGACCGAGCCGGCGCCCGGCTCGCTCACGGCGGTGGCCGACCCCCCGTGCGCCTCGGCGAGCTTGCGGACGATCGCGAGCCCGAGCCCGCTGCCGCCCGTGCGCCGGTTGCGCGATCCGTCCGCGCGCCAGAACCGCTCGAACACCCGCGCGAGGTCCTCCGGCGCGATGCCGCACCCGGTGTCGGCGACCTCGATCACCACCTGCCCGTCCTCGTCGCGGGCGCGCAGGCCGACCGTTCCACCGGCGGGGGTGTGCCGCACCGCGTTGGACACCAGGTTGCCGACCGCCTGACGCAGCCGCACCGGGTCGGCCACCAGCGCGGGCTCGCCGTCCACCTCGGCCGACAGCGTGACGCCCGCCGCCCGCGCCGTCTCCCGGTGCATGGTGGCCACCTGTTCCAGCAGCTCGGCCGGCTCGACGGGCTCCTTGTGCAGCGTCAGCTCGCCAGCGTCCGCCTCGGCGAGGTCGCGCAGGTCGTCGATGACGTGCTGGAGCAGCAGGGCCTCCTCCAGCAGCGAGGACACCAGCGCCCCGTCGGGGCGGGCGATGCCGTCCTGGGTGGCCTCCAGCCAGCCGCGGATGTTGCTCAGCGGGGTGCGCAGTTCGTGGGCGACGTCGCTGACCATCGCCTTGCGCAGCTCCTCCAGCCGCTCACGCCGCTCGGACATGGCGTTGAAGGCCGCCGCGAGCGCGCCGATCTCGTCCCCGCCGGTCACCGCGACGCGGGCGGTGACGTCCCCCTGCTCCATGCGCCGCGCCGCGCCGGTCAGCGCGCGCAGCGGCCGGACGAGCCGGACGCCGGCCAGTGCGGTCACGGTCACGGTGGTCAGCAGCACCAGCGCGGCGACCCCGGCGATGCGCGCCTGGTTGGCCGGCGACAGGTCGAAGATCGTCGAAGCGCCGGCGCCGCGGCTGCTGACGAACAGCAGGGCGGTCGGCGCCACGTACGACGCGAGTTGCTCGCGGCGGCTCGCGGCGATGCACCCGGGCACGTACTCGCCCGACACCGGGGCGGCGCCCGCCTCGGCCGCGGCGCGCGCGACCGCCGCCACCCGCGCGGGAGTGATCTCGGGGGCGGGGCCGGGCAGCGGGGTCCAGGTGAAGTCCAGGCCCAGCCGCACCTCCGGCGCCCGGCGCCGGGCCAGGCAGGTGTTGACCAGCTTGGTGAGCCGGCCGAGCGCCGCGGCCTCGGTCGGGGTGGGCCTGTCCAGCGCCTGGCTGCCGCACCGCGTGCCGAGGTCGAGGCCGACGTCGTGAGTCTCCACGCGCGGGCGGCCGCTCGGCCCGTACACGATCTCCGCGGGGGTGCCGAACACCGTGCGCAGACAGCTCACCCGCTGCTCGGCCGCGGCGCGGAGCCGCCGCCGCTCGGCCTCGGGGAGCCGGAACGGCCCGACGGCGCGCGGGTCGATGCGACCCGGCGACGCGCCGGCGGCGAGCGCGGTGTCGACGAGCGCGGTGTCGACGGCGAGCGGCTCGATGACGGCAGCCGGGCGGGCCGGCAGCGTGACCGGGCCGCGGTCGGAGTCCAGGATCGTCCTGCGGTCCTCGGTGGTGAGCGTGATCCGGCGTCCGATGCGCGCCGCCAGCCGGGCCACGTCCGGCCCGGCGCCGTCCCAGGAGGTGTGGCCGGCCGCATAACCGAGCAGCGCGTCGTACACCCGCGCGTCGTCGGCCAGCGCCTGGCCCTGCTCCTGCCTGATCGCGACGCTCGTGCTGCGGACGGTGAGCCAGGCGGTCGCCGCGATCGAGCACAGCGACACCAGCACCGAGACGGCCAGCAGCCGCACGAGCAGGCTCCGCCGCAACGGCACCTCGCGCGCGGCCCGGCCGGCCTCCGGCGGCACGCGGCCGTCTCGCCGGACGATCCGGGGCGCCTCAGGCATCGCCCGGTGACCTCCCGCCCACGGCGGCGAGCTTGTAGCCGACCCCGTAGACGGTGACCAGCCGCACGGGCGCGCGCGGGTTCGGCTCGATCTTCTTGCGCAGGTTCATGACGTGCACGTCGACCGTGCGGGAGGTGATGTAGCGGTCGAACCCGTGCAGGTGGCCGAGGATCTGCTGCCGGGTGAACACCCGGTCCGGCTGGGACGCCATCAGCTCAAGCAGCTGGAACTCCCCGGGAGTGCACTCGACGGGCGCGCCGTCCACGCGCACCTCGTGGCGGGCCGGGTCCACGCTGAGCCCGCCCGCGCGCAGCGGCGCGGCCGGCGGCGGCGCGGCGGCCGCCGCCCGGGTGCGCCGCAGCAGCGTGCGGACCCGGGCCATCAGCTCGCGCGGGCTGTACGGCTTGGTCATGTAGTCGTCGGCGCCGAGGTCCAGGCCGAGGAGCAGGTCGTCCTCGGTGGCGCGGGCGGTCAGCATCAGCACCGGCAGGTCGGACTCGGCGCGCAGCACGCGGCACACGTCGAGCCCGTCCACCTTGGGCATCATGACGTCCAGCACGAGCAGGTCGGGGGCACGGTCGCGGACGGCGTCCAGCGCGGCCCGGCCGTCGTGCACGGCGACGACCTCGTGGCCCTCGTGTTCGAGGTAGCGGCGGACCAGTTCGGCCTGCTTGACGTCGTCCTCCGCTACCACGACATAAGCACACATATCGCCGAGCTTAGGCGAGCCGGACCGTGCCCTTTCCCCACTCCGCCACGGCCCGCCGCCACCTCACGAGATGACCACCGTCTCCTGACATCTTCCTGACATTCGCCCGGCGCCACCGGAAGCTGATCGGTCCCTGACAGGTTCCTCATGACCGGCGTGCAGGGTCTGTCGCATGAAAACCACCACTTCCACCCCGCTCCGCCGCCCGGCCGGGCGCGGCGCGCTCGCCGCGACGGCGCTCGCCGGACTGTGCCTGCTGACCGCCGCCTGCGCGGACGCCTCCGCCGCCACCCGCGACACCCCGTCCGCGGCCCCGGTCGCGGCCTCCCCCGCGAACCCCGCCGCCCCGGCCGCGTCCGCGCCCGCGACGGCCGCGCCCGGTCCCAAGGACATGGACGGCGGGCGGCCCCAGCTCCGCCTCGACAGCACCGAAGAGGAGGTGCACCGATACCGGCAGGCGTACGCGGACTGCCTGAAGGACCACGGAATGCCGCAGAAGAGCGCCGGCAGGTTCACGCCGGCCGACGAGTCCGCCTACCAGGCCGCGCGCAGGGCGTGCCAGAACAAGATCCCGCTGCTGCCGCCGGAGTTCGACCCCGAGCAGAACCCGCACTACGCGGCCTCGGTGCGCGTGCAGGTGAAGTGCATGCAGGACTACGGCTTCAAGGTCCACATCGTCCCGGCCCCCGCCTCCGAGCCGAACGCGATCTCCTGGACCTACGACGAGCTCCCCGGGGACGACGTCGACATCGACAAGATCCAGAACGAGTGCCGCGCGAAGGGCTTCGGCGGCGGCGCGGCCCTCACCCCCGGCCCGGCGTGACCCTTACGTCCGCATGATCCTTCCGGCCGCGCGGCGTCGTTCCGGCCGCGCGGCCGTTCAGGTCAGGTGACCGGTCGCGTCCGGATGACCCTTCCGGCCATGTGACCCCGGCGCGCACCCGGCCCGCGCGCCGGCTCTCGGGCCCTCCGGGGGCAGGGCCTCAGGGGGTGGCACGGTCGATGGCGACGTCGCCGGCCAGACAGCCGGACAGCCGCGACCTTCCGCGTGAGGAGCCGTTGACGGCGGTGGCCGGCGACGATCAGGCGGGATCGGCGCCGATCAGTTCGAGGAAGGCCGTGGCCGCGGGGGACGGCCTGTTGTCCCAGATCAGGTGCTCCACCCGCTCGGGGGCGTCGCGGAGACGGATGACGCGCAGGTCGGGGAAGCGCGGCGCGTACCCGGCCGGCAGCATGCCCACGCCGAGTCCCTGCCGTACCAGGTCGACCATGAAGTCGGCGGACGACACCTCGAAGGGCACCTCGCGCCGCACCCCGGCGGCGGCGAAGGCCTCGTCCGACTGTGCTCGCCCGGCCGCGCCGGCGCGGAAGTCGATGAACGGTTCGTCCGCCAGGCTCCGCAGGTCCGTCTCCTCCTCCGTCAGGTGGTGGTCCGGCGCGACCACGGCGACCAGTTCGCCGCCGCCGAGACTGCGGCTCTGGACACC
This sequence comes from Sphaerisporangium sp. NPDC049457, assembly GCF_055586705.1. Taxonomy (NCBI): domain Bacteria; kingdom Bacillati; phylum Actinomycetota; class Actinomycetes; order Streptosporangiales; family Streptosporangiaceae; genus Sphaerisporangium; species Sphaerisporangium sp. NPDC049457. The sequence goes on from NZ_JBVJHR010000009.1 coordinate 291,560, forward strand.
GTTCGGTTCCTTGCGCGGCGGCAGGCCGAGGAACGCGACGTCGACGGCGCCTCGCCGGACCCGCTCGATCAGATCGTCGCTGCCCGCCGAGGTGAGCGAGATGTGCACCCGGGGATGGCGCCGGCGGTAGTCCCGCAGGACGACCGGCAGGTCGACGGCCGTGACAGTGGGGATGGCGCCGACGGCGAGCCGCCCGCGGATCTCCCCGCTCGCGGCCGCGACCTCGGCCCGCGCGCGGTCCGCGGCCTGAAGGCACTCCCGGGCCGCGCCCAGGAACGCCTCTCCGGCCGGCGTCAGCCGGACGCGCCGGCTGGTCCGCTCGAACAGCCGGGCGCCCAGTTCCCGTTCCAGGCTCGCGATCTGATGGCTGAGCGCCGACTGCACGACCCGGCAGCGTTCGGCGGCCCGGGTGAAGTTGCCGGTCTCCGCGACCGCGACGACGTACCTGAGTTGTTGCAGCTCCATCCATCTATCGTGCAGCACGATAGATCACAATGAAAACTATGTGTTGGACTCATTGATCAGGGTTCACGCACCCTAGGTCCATGACGGAATCGTTGAAGCGCGCGCCCATCGCCACATCGAATGAACGCTCTGGCCCGGCCGCGAGGTCATGGCCGGGGGTCGCCGCGATCACGGCCAGCCTGTTCGTCTTCCTCACCACGGAGTTGATGCCCGTCGGCCTGCTCACCCCGATGAGCCGGAGCCTGGGCATATCGGTGGGCGCCACCGGGCTGATGGTCACTCTGTACGGCGTGTCGGCCGGGCTGGGCGTGCCGTTCATCGTGGCATGGACCAGGCGCGTCGACCGGCGGGTGCTGCTGTCCGCGCTCCTGGTCATATTGGCCCTGGGAAACCTCGTCACCGCCGTCTCACCGAACTATCCGCTGGTCCTGACCGCACGGCTGGCCATGGGATTCGCCAGCGGCGTGTTCTGGGCCATCGGCGTGAGCATGGCGATGCGCCTCGTGCCGGAACACCAGGCGGGCAGGGCGGCCGCCATCGTGATGTCCGGCATCTCGATCGCCGCGGTCGCGGGCATACCGCTCGGCACGGCCCTCGAAAGCCTCACCGACTGGCGGAGCACTTTCCTCATCTGGGCCGGCCTCGGCGCGCTGGCGTTCCTCGCGGTCGTCACCACGGTTCCATCACTGCCGTCCGCGAACGCGGTCTCCGTCCGGGAGGTCTTCGGGCTTCCGCTCAGGAACGTGCCGCTGCGCACGGTCCTGGTCACCGTCGTGCTGTTCGTGCTCGGCCATTTCGGGGCGTACACGTTCGTGCGGCCTTTCCTGGAGGGCGATACATCCACCTCGCCGTTCTTCATCACCGCGGCGCTGATGATCTACGGCGTCGGCGGCGCGGCCGGGAACTTCATAGCCGGGCACACGGTGGGCAAGAGCCCGCGGGGCGGTTTCCTCGCCGGCTGCGCGGGACTCGTGGTGTCCATGCTGTCGCTGCTCACGATCGGTCACGAGCCGACCGGCGCGATCATCTCGCTCGCCCTGTGGGGAGTGTCCTTCGGCGTCGTGCAACTGTGCCAGGTCACCATGACGCAGGCCGCCGCGCCGGACACCTTCGAGGCCGCCATGTCCCTCAACACCATGGCGTACAACACCTCTATCGCGCTCGGCGCGCTTTTCTGCGGGGTGCTCGCCGATCGGCTGGGGGTCACGAGCGTCCTCTGGTTCGGCGTGGCACTGACGGCGGCCTCGCTGCTCCTCACCCTCGGCGCCCGCCCGAGGGCCGCACGCACCAAGGGACGCTGACGGCTCGCCGGCCCCGGCCCCGCCTGATCAGGGAGGGACGGGGCCGGGGCCGGATCGGCGGCCGGGTCAGGAAGCGGTGCGGTCGAGGGTCGCGCCGACCAGGGCGCGGGCCTCGTCCTGGACCTGCGCCAGGTGGGCGGCGCCCTTGAAGGACTCGGCGTAGATCTTGTAGACGTCCTCCGTGCCGGACGGGCGGGCCGCGAACCAGGCGTCGGCCGTGGCCACCTTGATCCCGCCCAGGGCGGCGCCGTTGCCGGGGGCCGTGGTCTGGACGGCGGTCACCGGGGAACCGGCCAGCGTGTCCGCCGGCACGTCCTGCGCCGAAAGCCGGGCGAGCACGGCCTTCTGCTCCCTGGTGGCGGGCGCGTCCACCCGCGCGTAAGCCGGTTCGCCGAACCGCGCGGTCAGGTTTGCGTAGTGCTCGCTCGGCGACCGGCCGGTCACCGCGACGATCTCCGAGGCGAGCAGGGCGAGGATGATGCCGTCCTTGTCGGTGGTCCAGATGGAGCCGTCGCGGCGCAGGAAGGACGCGCCCGCGCTCTCCTCGCCGCCGAACCCGAGGGAGCCGTCGAGCAGCCCGCCGACGAACCACTTGAAGCCGACCGGCACCTCGTACAACTCGCGGCCGAGGTCGGCGACGACCCGGTCGATCATGCCGCTGCTGACCATGGTCTTGCCGACCCGCGCGGCGGCCGGCCATCCGGGACGGTGGCCCCACAGGTAGGAGATGGCGACGGCGAGGTAGTGGTTGGGGTTCATCAGCCCGCCGTCGGGGGTCACGATGCCGTGCCGGTCGGCGTCGGCGTCGTTGCCGGTGGCGATCTGGTAGGCCGAGCGCTTCTCGATCAGGGACGCCATCGCGTACGGGGAGGAGCAGTCCATGCGGATCCTGCCGTCCCAGTCGAGCGTCATGAACCGCCAGGTGGGGTCGACCGCTGGGTTGACCACGGTGAGGTCGAGGCGGTGCCGTTCGGCGATCTCGCCCCAGTACGCGACGCTCGCGCCGCCGAGCGGGTCGGCGCCGATGCGCACCGAAGCGCCGCGGATCGCCTCGACGTCGATCACCGCCGGCAGGTCGTCCACGTAGGCGCCGAGGAAGTCGTACCGCCCGGTCGTCTCGGCCGCCAGGGCCCGCGAGTACGGGACCCGCGCGACCTCCTTCAGCCCGTCGGCGATCAGGGCGTTCGCGCGGTCCTGGATCCAGGAGGTTGCGTCGGTGTCCGCCGGACCGCCGTTCGGCGGGTTGTACTTGTAGCCCCCGTCGGCGGGCGGGTTGTGCGACGGGGTGACCACCACGCCGTCGGCCAGGCCGGCGGTGCGGCCGCGGTTGTAGGTGAGGATCGCGTGCGACACCGCGGGCGTCGGGGTGTAGCCGCCCCGGCTGTCGATCAGGACGGTCACGCCGTTGGCCGCGAAGACCTCCAGGGCCGACACCCGGGCCGGCTCGGAGAGGGCGTGGGTGTCGATGCCGAGGAAGAGCGGCCCGTCGGTGCCCTGCCTGGCGCGATACTCGCAGATGGCCTGGCTGGTGGCCAGGATGTGCTCCTCGTTGAACGCCGTGGCCAGAGACGACCCGCGGTGGCCCGAGGTGCCGAAGGCCACCCGCTGCTCCGGGCGGCCGGGGTCGGGGTGCAGGCTGTAGTACGCCGTCACCAGCCGGGGCACATCGACCAGATCGGAAGCCTGCGCCGGCTGCCCGGCGCGCTCGTGCACCATGAGAACTCCTCGTCTGCGCACTCGTACCCGTCCGATGGGCACTACCCGCGCGGCATCCGGTTCATACGGATTCACCCGGGTGGCGCCCGCGGCCGATGGTACTCACCCAAGGCGAGCCGCCACCTCACCCGCCCGCCCCTCGCGACGCGGCGGACGTACGCGTTCAGGCGTCCTGGACGACCTTCACGGCCATCCGGCCGGCCTCTTCGACGGCGGCCGGGATGTCGAGAACGGGGTAGATGACGTGGCGGATCGCCCGGGAGGCGTCCACGACCAGGACGAGCCGCTTGAGCCGGAGGGTCTGCCCGGCGCGGAACGTCGGAAGCCGTAGCGCGGCGGCGAACTGCGCGTCCATGTCCGACAGCAGCGGGAAGGTCAGCGCCTCGGCGGCGGCGAACGCCGCCTGCTCGTCGGGGCGCTGGGTGCTCACGCCGTGGACGGCGACGCCCTCGGCGGTGAGGGCGGGCTCGGCGTCCCTGAACAGCCGGTTCTCCAGCGTGCAGCCGGCCGCGCCGGGCACCGACCCCCAGGAGGGCGGCAGCGGGGCGGGGACGCCGGTCGCCGGATAGGCGAACACCACCGTCGCCCGCGCGTCCGCGACGACGTCCAGCCGGTCGGCCGCCGAGCCCGGCGGCCTGCCGTCCCGTGGCGGGAGGGTGGCGGGGCAGCGGCAGCGGGGCCGGAACGGTCGTGCCGTGCAGCGCGTGGACGCGCGCGGCCTCGGCGCTGTCGGGGGCGGCGGTCCCGGTGAGGGAGCCGTCGGCCAGCAGCCAGCGGTCGGCCCAGTCCTGCATCGAGATCAGCACCGGGGCCAGCGCCCGGCCCGTGTCGGTCAGCACGTACTCGTGCCGCTCGGGCCCGGTCTGGTAGGGACGCCGGTCGAGCACCTGGTGGTCGACCAGGTGCCTGAGCCGTTCTGCGAGCACCTTGCGCGAGATGCCGAGCTCGGACAGCAGCTCCTCGAAGCGGTGATGCCCGCGCGTGACCTCGCGCACGATCAGCAGGCTCCACCAGTCGCCGATGACCGCGGCGGCCTGCGCGATCGCGCATTGGAGGTCGTGCCCGCGTGGTTCCCGTGCCATGGAGCCACTTTACGCCCTCCGTAAGTCTCTGATAGAAACTCATCAGTCCCTAAAGGAGACTTACATGCTCAGCCCCCCATTCCGCGTCCTTTGGGCCACCTTCGCCCGCACCTGGACGGTCACCAGGCGCGCCTATCCGTGGTCCTACTTCATCGGCACGCTGATGCTCGGCGTCTTCACCGTCGGGCTGGCCTACCTGGGGCTCGCCGCCATCGGCGGCGGCCGGGTGGCCGGCGACTTCGTCGCCACGACCGGCTCGGCCGACTACCTCGGGTACATCACCGTCGGCGCGGCGGCGTTCATGTTCACCACGCACGGCGTCCTGTGGGTGGCCAAGGCGCTCATCCAGGAGCAGCGCGAGGGGACGCTCGGAGCGCTGCTGGTCGCGCCGGCCGCCCGCGTCCCCTATCTGCTCGGCTTCGCCGCGTTCGCCTTCACCGCCATCGCCCTGGAGGTGGCCGTCCTGCTCGCCTGCGCGCTGGCGCTCGGCGTGCGCCCGTCCGCGACCGGCGCGGCCGGCGCGCTGGCGGCGCTGCTCACCCTGTGCGTGGCGGTGTTCGGCATGTCGATGGTGCTGAGCGCCGTGATGATCACCGCCGGCGAGGCGCACATCACGCAGAACACCGTCTTCTTCGCCATCGCCCTGCTGTCCGGCTTCACCTTCCCCCGTGAAGACCTGCCGGCCGCGCTCCAGTGGCTCGGCGAGCCGGTGCCCACCACCGCCGCCATGGACGTCGTGCGGGGTGTCTTCACCAACGGCGCGGGCGTGCCGCCGGACCGGCTCGCCCTCGCCCTCGTCCTCGGCTGCGCCTACGCCGCCGTCGGACTGCTGTGGCTGCCACGCGCCGAGCGGCGCGCGATGGAAAGGAGCTACTGACCGATGATCGAGACCACGGACCTGCGCAAGGAGTTCCGCACCGGCCGCACCGGCGTCCTCCGCCGCGCCCGCCGTGTCCAGAACGCCCGGGGCGCCGTCGGCGCCGGGCCGGCCGTCAAGACGGCGGTGGACGGGCTCACCCTGGCGATCCCGGCGGGCCGGGTGACCGGCCTGCTCGGGCTGAACGGCGCGGGCAAGACCACCACCATCAAGATCCTCGCCACCCTGCTGCGGCAGACCTCCGGCACGGTGCGGGTGGACGGCCTCGACCCGCTCAAGGACCCGAACGCCGTGCGCCGCAGGATCAACCTCATCGCGGGCGGCGAGCGCATGGTCTACGCCCGGATGACCGGCCGGGAGAATCTGTGGTACTTCGGCCAGCTCTACGACGTGCCGCGCGGCGTGCTGCGCACCCGCATCGACGAGTTGCTCGCGCTCGTCGGGCTGACCGGCTCCGCCGACACCATGGTCGAACGCTACTCGCGCGGCATGGCCCAGCGGCTGTCGATCGCCCGCGGGCTGATCAACGACCCCGCCTACCTCCTGCTCGACGAGCCCACCCTGGGCCTGGACGCGCCGATCGCCCGCGACCTGCGCCGCGTGGTCGCCCGGCTCGCCCGTGAGGGCAAGGGCGTGCTGCTCACCTCCCACTACCTGGCCGAGGTGGAGGAACTGTGCGAGCACGTGTACGTGATCGGGGACGGCAGGCACCTGACCGAGGGCAGCCCCGCCGAGCTGACCGCGCGCACCGGCTGCCACCGCCGGGTGCGCGTCACGGTCTCCGGCCACTCCTCTGTGGTGGCGTCCGCGGTGGCGGACTTCGCGGGACGGCTGGGCGCGCCGGCGACCGTCGAGCCGGCCGAGAACGGCGACATGATCGTCTCCGTGAGCCACCCCGACGAGATCGCCGGCCCGCTGACCATGGCGATCGTCGGTGCGGGCGGCACCCTGGCGGGCCTGGAGGTGGCCGAGCCCTCCCTGGAGGACGCCATCCTCGCCCTCAACGACGAGGCCGGGCTGGTCACCGCGTGAACGACGGCCGACCGCAGGAACCCCCGGCGCGGGACGCCCACAGGCCGCGCCGGACCGCCGCGCGCGACACCCCCGGACCGTCGCCGGCCGCATCGCGCGACGCGCTCAGGCCGCACGAGGTGCTGATGTACGGGATGGGGCCGGCCCCGCGGCCCGGCGGCGAGCCGTACGCTCCGCACCGTGGCGCCCGGCCCGGCGACGGGACGCCGGCCCGCCGGCCGTACGGCCCCGGAGAAGGGCCCCGTCCGGTGAGGCACGCGGCGAAGGTGTTCGCCGCCGAGGCGCTCAAGCAGCACCGCCGCGTCTTCGGCAGCAAGCTCGTCGTGTTCTCGATGCTGATCTGGCCGCTGATGCAGCTCGCGGCGACGTACTACACGATGCGCCCGCTCGCGGCCACACCCGGGATCGCCGAGCGCTGGCCGCTCGCCGCCGACCCCGAGCGGCTGCTGACGTTCCTGGCCACCGGCACGCTCGGGTTCGCGTTCTTCTTCTCGCTGGTCCAGTCGGCGTGGCACTTCTCGTTCGAGCGTATGACCGGCACGCTGGAGCTGCTGTTCCTGTCCCCCGCCAACCGTCTGGCGATCGTCGTGGCCAACGGGTTCGGCGCGCTGGTGCAGAACGTCTGGCTGTTCACCTGCTTCATGGCGGCGATGTTCACCGTGCTCGACGTGGTCCACGTGGCCCATCCGGCGATGTACGCCGTCGTCTTCCTGGCCCTGCTGGTGCCCGCCGTCGCCTGGGGCGCGTTCCTCAACGCGCTGCTGATCTTCTCCAGGGACTCGGCGTTCCTCTACACGCTGCTCGACGACCCGATGTGGTTCGCCGCCGGAGTGCGGCTGCCGCTGTTCGCCATGCCGGGATGGATACGGGCGATCGGCTCGGTGCTCCCGCTCACCGGCAGCCTGGTCGTGGTCAGGGGCGCGCTGCTGGACGGGCGGACCCTGGCGGGGCTGGCCCCCGACCTGCTGGCCCTGGCCGCGCTGTCGGCGCTGCTGATGCTGGCCGCCGTCGCGGCGCTGCGCCTCGGCGAGGCCAACGCCCAGCGCACCGGCCGCCTCAAACTATTCTGATCGTCCCGTGACGCCCGGAGGGACCATGTACGTACCCCAGCATTTCGCCGCCCCCGGCTCCGCCGCCGTCTCCGAACTGCTGGACCGCGCCGGGGCCTCCGATCTGATCACGATGACCCCCCGCGGCATGGTCGCGACGCTCGTGCCGTTCGTGTTCGACCCCACCGCCGGAGAGCACGGCGCCCTGCACGGGCACCTCGCGCGCAACAACGAGCAGTGGCGGCACGCCTCCGGCGAGGCCGAGGCGCTGGTGATCGTCCGCGGGCCGGACGCGTACGTGACCCCCTCGTGGTACGCCGCAAAGCGCGAGCACGGCCGCGTCGTCCCCACCTGGAACTACGTGACCGCGCACGTCTACGGCCGGCTGGTCGCACACGACGACCCGGCCTGGACCGAGGCCCTGGTGCGGCGGCTGACCGAGAAGCACGAGGCGGCCCGGCCGGGCCCCTGGTCGGTGGACGACGCGCCGGACGCCTACATCCAGGGGCACCTTCGGGCCATCGTCGGCGTCGAGGTCGTCATCACCCGCGTCGAGGCGAAGTGGAAGCTCAGCCAGAACCGCGGCGCCGAGGACGTCGAAGGCGTGATCGCCGGACTGCGCGCCGGCGGCGCCGCAGAACGCGCGACCGCCGACGCGATGCGCGAGGTGGCGGGCCCCGAGGGCTGAGCGCCGAGGCGTCACCCGGCCGCAGGCGGGATCACGCCGAGCCCTGCCGCCGGCGGGTCATGCCGGGCCCTGCCGCCGGCGGGTCATGCCGGGCCCTGCTCCAGGTGGCGCTCCAGAGACTCGACCTTGGAGGTCATGGCGTCGGTCACCCCCTGGCGGACGTCGGCCTTCAGCACCAGGCTCACCCGCGGCGCGACCTCCGCGACCGCCTCGACGGCGCGCCTGACGACGTCCATCACCTCGTCCCACTCGCCCTCGACGGTGGTGAACATGGCGTCGGTGCTGTTGGGCAGGCCGCTCTCGCGGACCACGCGCACGGCCCGCGCCACCGGTTCCGCGACGCCCTCGCCCACGCCGAGAGGGGTCACCGAGAAAGCTACGATCATCTACTCATTGTCCAGGGCGATCAGCGGCGGCGGGTACCTGGGTGCCGACCCGTTCAGCTTCCACGGCTCGTGGATCGACTCCGCGGGCAGGTGCGCCAGCTCGGGGACGTACCGCCGGACGTACTCGCCGTCCGGGTCGAACCTCTTGGCCTGCCGTACGGGGTTGAGCACGCGGTTCGGCCGGGTGTCGTTCCCGGTGCCCGCCACCCACTGCCAGTTGCCCCAGTTGTCCGGGACGTCGGCGTCCAGAAGCAGGTCGGCGAAGTGCTCGCCGCCGATCCGCCAGTGGACGTTGAGCCGCCGGGTCAGGTAGGACGCGGTGATGAGGCGGGCGCGGTTGTGCATCCACCCCTCGGCCGCGAGCTGCCGCATGCCGGCGTCGACGATCGGCACGCCCGTCATCCCCTCCCGCCAGGCCTGCGCGGCGTCCCCGTCGTCGTTCCAGTCGACCTCCCGCTCGCGGTAGTCGCGCCGCGGCAGCTCCGGGAAGCTGAAGGCGACCTGGTAGTAGAAGTCGCGCCAGCAGATCTGGCGGATGAACGCGTCTCCACCGCACCGGCCCTCCGCGCGGGCGGCCACCTCCGACGGCGACACGCAGCCGAAGCGCAGATACGGGGAGAGCATGGACGTCCGCTCGCGCGGCAGGTCGTCGTGGCCGTCGGCGTATCCGGCGAGGCCGAGCGCCAGCCAGTGCTCAAGGCGCCAGCGGGCGGCCGTCTCACCGCCCCTCAGCGACCCGTGCGGCGGATGCGGCGGCGCGGGCAGATCCCCGGGCTCGACTCCCGGGGGCAGGCGGACCGCGCTCGGAGCCGGGAGGACGGACCGGTGGGCCGCGCCCGTCCAGGCTCGCCAGTACGGGGTGAAGACGCGGTAATGGTCCCCGCCGGCCGGCCGCAGCGCGTCGGGCGGCACGACGGTGACCCCCTGGTACAGCCGCAGGAGCAGCCGCCGGGCGTCGCAGGCCTCCGCGAGCCGGCGCTCGCGCCCGCGGGCGTACGCGCTGACGTCGGCGGAGGCGAACACGCCCTCCGCCCCGGTCTCGGCGGCCAGGCGCATCGTCTCGGCCACCGGGTCGCCGCCGCGCACCACCAGGTCGCCGCCGAGAACCCGAAGCGACAGGCGCAGGTCGTGCAGCGCCTCGATCAGGAAGTTCCGCCGGCACCGTCCCCGAATCGCGGGATCCAGCACGAACAGCGGCACCACCGTACGGGCCCGCGCGCACGCCTCGCTCAGCGCCGGGTGGTCGTGCACCCGGAGATCTCTGGTCAGCAGCACGATGACGGTGTCCACACCTGCCTCTTCGCGAAGTACCCGCGTCCGGTTGCGTCCAACGGCGCCCGTCATTGCGAAGTACCGGAGGAGGAGGGCCACCTTGCGGCGCGCCGCCCGCGGCGGGCGGGTGGGCGCGGGATCGTGGCAGGCGGATGGACGACGTGAACGGCCCGGGGGCCGGAGGGACCGAGCCTTCGGCCGAGGTGTCACCGGGCCTCGGCATCGGTGCGGTCGCGCGGCGCCTCGGGGTACCGGCGCCCACCCTGCGCACGTGGAACCTGCGGTACGGCATCGGCCCGAGTCAGCGCAGTCCCGGCGGGCACCGCCGCTACGACGCGGGCGACGTCGTGCGCCTGGAGGAGATGAGCCGCCTGGTCAAGGCGGGCGTGCCCCCCGCCGAAGCCGCCCGCGCGGCGCTGCGGCACCCCGGCGAGGTCACGCCGAGGCCGGCGGCTCCGGCACCCGCGCAGGACACGGCCTCGGTTCCCGGCGTCTCCGCTCTTGTCAGGGCCGTGCTGAACCTGGACGACGCGGCCGTGACCGCCGGGCTGGACGCCTCCATGGACCGGCACGGAGTTCCCTGGACCTGGGAACGGCTGGTCCTGCCGGTGTACGCGGCGGTCACCAGGCGGCAGGAGGGCTCCGGGGCCGGCATCGAGATCGAGCATCTGTTCAGCGAGCGGTTGCTGAGCGCGCTGCACCGGCGTGCCTCGCGGCCGAGGCGTCCGGCCCACCCGCGCGCCATCCTGCTCGCGTGCGCCGAGGACGAGCAGCACAGCCTGCCGGTGCACGCGCTGGCCGCCGTGCTGACCACCGAGCACGGCCTGGAGACGCGCGTCCTCGGCGCCCGCACCCCCTACTCCGCCCTGGCCGACGCGATGCGCCGCGTCGGACCGCTCGTCGTGTTCGTCTGGTCCCAGCTCGGCATCACCGGAGACCCGGCCCCGCTGCGGCGGCTCCCCGCGCTGCGACCGGCCAGCCGCGTCGTCGTCGGCGGCCCCGGCTGGTGGCACGACCGGCTTCCGTCCGGCGTCACCCACGTGTCCTCCCTGCGGACCGCCACCACCGAGATCATCGCCACCCTCGGACACTGACCACCCACCCACCGCCCACCGGCGCCGAGCGCCGCGGCAGTTGGGGGAATGCAGGGGCGGGGGTGGGGTGGGGTTGGTTGTGTGTGAGGAAGGGAGCGCATATGAATAGGTTTTGAGTAAGTTTCGCGACGAGGGTGGTCATCATGTCCGGCACACTCGGCATCCGGCTGGCGCAGGGGGACGAGGCCGCGCTGGCGGAGTGCTACAGCGCCCACGCGGCCCTGGTGGCCGCCTACCTGCGCAAGTTCGTCCCCGCGCAGGAGGTCGAGGACGTTCGGCAGGTGGTCTTCTCGGAGGTGTGGCGCTCGCGGCACCGGTACGACCCGGGCCGCAGCCTGGAGGGGTGGCTGCTCGGCATCGCCCGCAAGCGGGCCATCGACCATCTGCGGACGCGCACGTTCACGACGGTCCCGCTGGACAGCGTCGTGGAGCCCTCGGACGGGGACGGCCGGGACATCGCGGACCTGCTCGGCCGGCGCGACCAGGTCCGCCGGGCGCTCGACGTGCTGCCCGGGCCGCAGCGCGAGGCCATCGAACTGGCCTACTACGCCGACCTCACCCAGCGCGAGATCGCCGAGCGGCTCGACGTGCCGCTCGGCACCGTGAAGGCCAGGACGGCACGCGGCCTGCACCGCCTGTCGGCCATCCTGTCCCTCCTCGCCGCCTGACGGCCTTGGCGGCGGACGGAGCTTCGCCGGTCAGGTCTGGTGGATGACGGCGAGGGTGTGGGGTGGGAGGGAGAGTCCCTCGTCGGTGAAGGTGACCTTGGGGTCGGAGGCGAGCAGGATCGCGCCGGAGGCGACGGGGACGGTGACCGGCGCGTCGCCCAGGTTGGCGGCCACGCGATGGGCGCCGCGGCGGACGACGATCCACCGGCCCTCCTCGCTCACCTCGGCCGACACCCGGTCGAGCCGCGGGTCGGCGAGATCGGGACGCGACTTGCGCAGGGCGATGAGGTCGCGGTACCAGGTCAGCAGCTCGGCGTGCTCCGGGAACGACGGCTCGCTCCAGTCGAGCTTGGAGCGGTGGAAGGTGGCCTCGTCCTGCGGGTCGGGGGCCTTGGCGCCCCAGTCGTCGTAGCCGAACCCGACGAACTCCCGTTCTCTGCGCTCGCTCTCTCCCTGGGCCAGGTGCGGCTCCACGTGGTCGGTGAAGAACAGGAACGGCGTACCGGCCCCCCACTCCTCGCCCATGAACAGCATCGGGGTGAACGGCGAGGTCAGCAGCAGCCCGGCGCCGACCTTGAGCGCCTCACGCGGCAACCGGTCGCCCATCGCGCGGTTGCCGATCTGGTCGTGGTTCTGCAGGGCGCACACGAACCGGTGACCGGAGACGCGCAGCCGGTCGACCGGCCGGCCGTGGGTGCGCCCACGGAAGGTGGAGTAGGTGCCGTCGTGCAGGTAGGCCGAGGTCAGCACCTTGGCCAGCACCTCCATGGACCCGAAGTCGCAGTAGTACCCGTGCCGCTCGCCGGTGAGCGCCGAGTGCAGGGCGTGGTGCACGTCGTCGTCCCAGACGGCGGCCAGCCCGTAGCCGCCGGCCTCGCGCGGGGTGACCAGGCGCGGGTCGTTCATGTCGGCCTCGGCGATCAGCGTGAGCGGCCGGCCGAGCGCGGCCGACAGCGCGTCGACCTCGACGGCGAGCTCCTCCAGGAAATGGACGGCCCTGTTGTCGTGGAAGGCGTGCACGGCGTCCAGGCGCAGGCCGTCGATGTGGTAGTCGCGCAGCCACTGCACCGCGTTGCCGATGAAGTAGCGGCGCACCTCGTCGGAGTGCTTGCCGTCCAGGTTGACCGCCTGCCCCCAGAAGGAGGCCGCAGATTCGTGGAAGTAGGGACCGAACTGGGCGAGGAAGTTGCCGGACGGGCCGAGGTGGTTGTACACCACGTCGAGCAGCACGCCGATGCCCGCCCGGTGGCAGGCGTCCACGAAGCGCTTGAGCCCGTCGGGCCCGCCGTACTCCTCGTGCACCGCGTACAGGTCGACCCCGTCGTACCCCCAGTTGTGCCGCCCGGGGACGGGCGGGACCGGCAGCAGCTCCACGAAGTCGACGCCGAGCGCGACCAGGTGGTCCAGCCTGCCGATCGCCGCGTCGAAGGTGCCCTCGGCGGTGAAGGCGCCGACGTGCAGCTCGTAGATCACCGAGCCGGGCAGGTCGCGACCGCGCCACGCCTGGTCCCTCCAGGCGTACCGGTCGTGCTCGTAGACCCGGCTCGGCCCGAAGACCCCGTACGGCTGGCGCCGCGTCCGCGGATCGGGGAACGCCTCGCCGCCGTCGACGCTGAAGGCGTAGTCGGTGCCGTGCGTGGCGCCGGGCACCTCCGCCGACCACCAGCCGCCCTCGCCGCGGGTCAGATCGTGCCGCTCGGACCTGTCGATCTCCACCTCGACGCGGCCCGCCGTAGGAGCCCAGACCTCGAACATGTTCCTCCCCGTGGTGTCGGCGGCGGCCCCGCGGCGTCGGCGGGGCTCGCCTGCTATTCCTTTTCCAGCAACGCCACGGGATAACGCCCCAGCAGGTGGCCGAGTGGGATGCGTCCGGTGTGCCGTGCGCCGACCAGCAGGTCGCGCCAGCGTCCCGGCGGCAGCGTGACGGTCGCCCCGCCCCAGCCGCCGCGCCGTTCCAGACCGGCGGGCAGCCGCGTGGCCACCGCCACGGCGCGATCGCCGCGGGCGAAGGCGATCGCGTGGTCGCGGCCCGCGCCGGTCTCCCCCGTGGAGATCGGGATGTAGGGCGCCTCGCAGTCGAGCCGGCCGCGCAGCCGCAGCGCCGAGGAGGTGACGTGGAGCTTGGCGGCGTCCCAGCTGCCACAGCGCTCGGCCGCGGGCGCGGCGAGCAGCGAGCGCCGGTAGGCGTAGTCCACCGGCCGCCGGTTGTCCGGGTCGACCAGCGAGAAGTCGGTGGTCTCCGTGCCCTGGTACACGTCGGGGATGCCGGGCATCATGAGCTGCACCAGCTTCTGGCCCAGCGAGTTGACCCAGGCGTACCGGTCGACGCGCTCGGTGAACGCCGCGACCGACGGCCCGCAGACGTCGATCGCCCGCGCCGCGAAGTCACGGACGCCCTTTTCGTAGGCGTTGTCGGGGTTGATCCACGAGATGGAGGTCTTCGCCTCTCTGGCCGCCTTGAACAGGTAGTCGCTGAAACGTTCCACGCTGATCGGCCAGGCGGCCATGAGGTTCTGCCAGGCGAGGTAGTCGAGCCGGGGATCGAAGGAGACCCGCTCGGACCAGCCGGCGACCGCGTCGGCCCACTCGTCGTGCAGCTCGGACAGCACGGCGAGCCGGGCGCGGACGTCCTCGGCGCGCTTGGTGTCGTGGGTGGAGAGCGTGGTCATCGTGTGCGGCGCCATGCCGGCGCAGTAGGCGTGGAACTCCTCGGCGGAGACGCCGAACCGGTCGGGTTCGCCGCCGACCTCGTTGAGGCAGGCGAGGGGGTACCAGCGGTACAGGGCGGTGTCCTCCACGCCCTTGGCCATGACCGGGCCGCAGGTCTGCTGGAACCGGGTGACGGTCTCGGCCGGTCCGGACAGCACCAGCTCGACGGCCCGCTCGACCGCGGCGGGGTCGGCGTGCCGGGCCGCGTGCGAGGCGGCCTCGCGCAGCACCCGCACGGTCTCGGCGGGCGGCTCCTCGCCGGGCACGACGTACGCGCGGTACACCGGCATCGCGGCGAGCAGCTCGACCATCGCCTCGCGCAGCTCGGGGACCTCGCGGGTCAGCCGCTCGACCTCCCCGGCGAAGAACTGCGCCAGCACCTGCTTCTTCGCCTCGTAGCGCACCGATTCGTAGTCGCGGGGGAAGGCGGTGTTCCGGACGAACAGGTCCACCAGCGGCTCGGCGCCGGCCGGGTCGACGAACAGCCTGGTCACCATGTTGAGCGCGTCGTACCCGGTGGTGCCGTCGCACGCCCAGTCGTCCGGCAGCCGCTCGTCGTCGATGAGGATCTTCTCGGCCACCGTCCACACCGGGGCGCGCTCGCGGAGCCTGGCGAGGTAGCCGCGCGGGTCGGCCAGCCCGTCGGGGTGGTCCACCCGCAGCCCGGTGACCACGCCCTCGGCCACCAGCGACAGGATCACCTCGTGGGTCGCCTCGAACACCTCGGGGTCCTCGACGCGCAGCCCGATCAGCGACGAGACGTCGAAGAACCGGCGGTAGCCGGGCGGCTCGCGCCACCGCACGAGCCGGTAGTGCTGCTCGGACAGCCGCCCGCCGCTGCCCCGCCGTACGGGGAACTCGTGGTCGCAGTAGCGCAGGACGTCGCCGTCGGCCACCACCTCGGCCTCGACGTCGGTGTCGTCGCCCAGCACCGGCAGCGCGACCTTGCCCGCGCCGCCGGCCCAATCGATGTCGAACCACCGCGCCGAGGCCGCCTGCGGGCCGTGCGCGAGCACGTCCCACAGGCGCGCGTTGCCGGACTCGGGGACGGGCACGGTCATGTGGTTCGGCACGATGTCCACGACCAGCGGCAGCCCCGCCGCCGCCAGCCCGCGCAGCGCGTCCGGCCCGCCGAACTCCGCCCTGACGAGCGTGTGGTCGGTCACGTCGTACCCGTGCTGGGAGGAGGGCACCGCCTGGAGGATCGGCGAGAGGTAGAGATGACTCACCCCCAGCTCGGTCAGATAGCCGACCAGGGCCTTGGCCTCCCCGAACCCGAAGCCGGGGGTGAGCTGCAGCCGGTAGGTCGCCGTGGGCTTGGCCGGTCGGGTCACGTCGTGTCCCTTCGCGAATGTCGTCGAGGCATGCTTCGGGTCGGTCCGGGTTGCTCGGTCCGGATTGAGCGGTCCGGGTCGGTCCGGGTCGGGTCGGCGCGGCGCGCGGCTCCGGTGAACGGTTCGCGCGCCGCGCGGCGGAGTCAGGCGCGGCGCAGCACGCGGACCGAGCGGCCCTCCACCGGCACCTCCTCCTTCGCCCGGTACAGCTTGGTGTCGATGGCGATCGGCACGGCGGTGTCGATCTCGGGGACCCACGCGTCGCCGAAGTCCTTCGGGATCGTGAAGCGGATCGTCTCGTGGTGGGCGTTGAACATCAGCAGGAACGAGTCGTCGACGACCCGGCGGCCGCGGCGGTCGGGCTCGGTGATGGCCTCGCCGTTGAGGAAGACGCACAGCGACCGGGCGTAGCCGTTGTGCCAGTCGGGGTCGGTCATCTCGTTGCCCGCAGGAGTGAGCCAGGCGATGTCGGTGAGCTCGTCGCCCGACCCGCGCACCGCGCGGCCGAAGAAGAACCGCCTGCGCCGGAACACCGGGTGGTCGCGCCGCAGCCGGGCCAGCCGCTGGGTGAACTCCAGCAGCAGCCAGTTCTCCCTGATGTCGGACCAGTCGACCCAGCTGATCTCGTTGTCCTGGCAGTAGGCGTTGTTGTTGCCGAGCTGGGTGCGGCCCAGCTCGTCGCCGTGGGAGAGCATCGGCACGCCCTGCGACAGGAACAGCGTGGTGAGGAAGTTGCGCTTCTGCTGCTCGCGCAACGCCTCCACCGCGACGCCGCCGGGGCCCTCCTCGCCGCAGTTCCACGAGCGGTTGTCGTCCGTGCCGTCGCGGTTGCCCTCGCCGTTGGCCTCGTTGTGCTTGTGGTCGTAGGACACCAGGTCGCGCAGGGTGAAGCCGTCGTGGCAGGTGACGAAGTTGATGGACGCCGCGGGGCGGCGGCTGTCGTCCTGGTAGAGGTCGCTGGAGCCGGTGAGCCGGGAGGCGAACTCCGGCAGCGCGGCCGGCTCGCCGCGCCACATGTCGCGGATCGTGTCGCGGTAGCGGCCGTTCCACTCGGTCCAGCGGGGCGGGAAGTTGCCCACCTGGTAACCGCCCGGCCCGACGTCCCACGGCTCGGCGATCAGCTTGACCTGGCTGAGCACGGGGTCCTGCTGGACCAGGTCGAAGAACGCCGACAGCCGGTCGACCTCGTGCAGCTCACGGGCCAGGGTCGAGGCGAGGTCGAAGCGGAACCCGTCCACGTGCATCTCGATGACCCAGTAGCGCAGCGAGTCCATGATCATCTGAAGGGTGTGCGGAGACCGCATCAGCAGGCTGTTGCCCGTGCCGGTGGTGTCCATGTAGTAGCGCTGGTCGTCGTCGACGAGCCGGTAGTAGGCCTCGTTGTCGATGCCGCGCATGCTGAGCGTCGGCCCGAGGTGGTTGCCCTCGGCCGTGTGGTTGTAGACGACGTCGAGGATGACCTCGATGTTCGCCTCGTGCAGGGCCTTGACCATCGCCTTGAACTCCAGCACCTGCCCGCCCCGCTCGCCGGAGCTCGCGTAGGCGTTGTGCGGGGCGAAGAAGCCGATGGTGTTGTAACCCCAGTAGTTGGTCAGGCCGCGCTGCTCCAGCGTGTCGTCGGTGACGAACTGGTGCACCGGCATCAGCTCGACCGCGGTGACCCCGAGACCGGTGAGATGGTCGATGATCTCCGGGTGCCCGAGGGCGGCGTAGGTGCCCCTGATGCGCTCGGGGATGCGCGGGTGCTGGATGGTGAGCCCCCGGACGTGCGCCTCGTAGATCACCGTGTCGTGGTACGGCGTCGCCGGGGGGCGGTCGTGCCCCCACCCGAAGAAGGGGTTGACCACGATGGACTTCGGCACGTAGGCGGCCGAGTCGGTGTCGTCGCGGCTGTCGGGCTCGCCGAAGCGGTAGCCGTACACGGCCTGGTCCCACTTCACCGACCCCTCGATCGCCTTGGCGTAGGGGTCGAGCAGCAGCTTGTTGGGGTTGCAGCGCTGCCCGCGCGCCGGTTCGTAGGGCCCGTGGACGCGGTAGCCGTAGCGCTGCCCCGGCCCGATGCCGGGCAGGTAGCCGTGCCACACGAAGCCCTCGCACTCGGTGAGGGGTACGCGTTCCTCCTTGTTGGCGTCGTCGAAGAGGCAGAGCTCCACGCGCTCTCCCACCTCGGTGTAGAGCGCGAAGTTGGTTCCCGCCCCGTCGTACGTAGCCCCGAGCGGATAGGGGTCGCCGGGCCAAATCTCGATCATGTCACCACCCGGATAGGGATTTGCCCCATGTTCTCCTGACCATGCTTCTTGCCGCAGCTCAGTGCGCCATATCACTTGGCACAGGAGGACATCGTGCACTGTTCCGATGGACCTGCTGTCCGCGACGCCACGCCGACCCAGGATGCCGAGCGATCCGCGCAGCCCGTGTCAGGCTACTTGACCCGCAGGTCGGGACCCTCGGGGACACTCGGACGGCGAAAGGACGGTCATCGGGCACGGTCACGAGGATGGGACATGCCGCCGACCGGGCGGATTAAACAAAGGTGACCGAAGCGACACCGGGCGATGGACGCCATGGGGCGCCGACGGGACGCTATTGGGCGAGACTTGCCGACGCGGTTCGAAACGGCGTCAAGCGCCCGGTACGACCCCGCCGTACCGGGTCAGGCGCTCTTCTTGGCGGCCGGCGGCGGCTCGAAGAAGTTGAGCAGCCCTTCCCCCTTGCAGGTGCGGCACGGACGGCCGCCCTCCCCCCTGCCGTTCCCCCCGCAGGTGCAGCAGACGACCACCCGGTCGAACCGGGGGTCGCGGTAGGTGTGGCGCGTCCGGCGCCGGACGATCGCCCAGCCCTGGACCCACGCGAAGCCGTCGAGTTCAGCGAAGAAGGCGTCGCTGAGCTCCCAGTTACGGGCGAGGGCGTGCTCGCGTATATGGGTCCACAGGGTTACGGCGACCCCGGCGGGGCTCACATTCATAGGGATCAGGTCCTCTCGCGGTGGTCGGGAGCCGGTCGATGCCCCCACCACCGGACCCGGCCTCAACGCCCCCCGGAACGCCGCCCCTCCGCCGCCCGCTCGCGGGCCGGACCCATCCCCCTCCCGCAGGGGATGACCACCCCGCGAGGAGCGGCTCGTAAGGGGGTGACGTCCTCTCTGTAGGGGCTAACCTTACGTTTACCCGTGTTCATGCCAAGAGCAACCGCCATTGGCAATTGCCACAGGAAAGTATCCTCGGCGAACAACCGTCTGCCCATAGGGCATGAGTAGTGTGCGCCGTATCAGTACGGAGGAGACTCGGCATCAGCGGTGACCGCGCACCCGATGAGACGATCACCGCGGCAAGGCGAGGTGATCAGACAATGGCCGGGATCAATCCGTCCCTCCGGCACCACCAGGTCGCCACCCGGCTGCGAGCGCTGAGGATGGACGCCGGCCTCACCATGAAAGAGGCGGCTGAGCGGCTGGAGTGCTCGGTGGCCAAGATCAGCCGCCTGGAGACCGCCGCGCGAGGCGTCATACCGCGGGACGTGCGCGACCTGTGCGCCATCTACGGCGCCGACCCGGCCGAGGCCGCCACACTGATCGCGATGGCGCGCGAGGCGCGCGCGTCGGAATGGTGGGAGGAATACCCCGACGAGAGGTTCCGCACTTTCATCGGCCACGAGGCGGACGCCGTATCGATCTTCTCCTACGACACCGGCATATTTCCTGGAATCGTGCAGACCCCGGGATACGCGCGGGCCATCATCAGAGGGGTGGCCGGGAGAATCAGCGCCGACACCCTCGCCAAGCGCGTCGAGTTGCGCATGCGCCGACAGGACATCCTACGCAAAAATGACCCGCCACGCCTGCACATCATCGTCGACGAGTCCGCGCTCCACCGCCGCGTCGGCGACGAGAAGGTAATGCACGACCAATTGTCGCACCTGCTCGCCCTCGCCGAGCATCCGCACATGAACCTGCAGGTCATCCCGTTCAGCGCGGGCGCCCACAAAGGGCTGAACGAGACCTTCACGCTGCTCGAGATGGCCGATCCCATTTCCGACGTGGTGTATCAGGAAGTGGGCGGGCGAATCGAGTACTTCCGCAAAGAGAAGGAGCTGCGGTCGTATCGTCAGCTCATCGACCACCTGCGCATCGTAAGCCTCGGACATGACGCGTCTCGCGGGCTCATCGGGGAAGTGTCGCAGAAGTACACGCCCTGATTCAAGGGCTTGATCGGGCGTTTTCAATGATCTTCTGATGGCATAATGACCGGATACGGACATCCCTCCGGGGTGATCCGGTCACTTCGACAACCACCAGGGGAATTCATGGGGTTCTCATCATCCTTGCATGATACCGGCGTGCAATGGCGCTCCGCCAGCCAGTGCAACGCCGAACATTGTGTCGAGGTCGCCGCCACCGGCGGTCACATAGCGATCCGGGACTCGAAGGATCCCGACAGTCCCGTGCTCATGTACACCGAGGACGAGTGGCAGGCCTTCATTGCCGGGGCCAAGGAAGGCGAGTTCGACCTGCGCACGCTCTCCGAATAGCAAAGAGCCGGGCTGAAACGCGGCCGGAGGCGGGACGGCGCCACCCGTCTCCGGCTTTCCCCGGCCGTTCCTCATCGCCCGCCCGTCCCCGTCTTAATGCCCGCCAATATCGTCACGGCGACGAATTCTCGATACCAGCGCGTCTTCGCCCGCCCCCGCGTAATGGACCGGTCCGCGGCCACCTGAACAACGGACGCGGCGCCGCCGCCGGGTTTGCGCGAAGATGGGCGGGCAGCCGACGGACCCGTGGCTGTGACGCTCCCCCCGGAGGATCCGAAGATGGGTGGATTCAAGAAGTTCCTGATGCGCGGCAACCTGGTCGAGCTGGCCGTGGCGGTCGTGGTCGGCGCCACCTTCAGCGGGCTGGTGCAGGCGCTGGTGGCCGATCTGGTCACCCCGCTGATCGGCGCGGTGACCGGCGGCAGAAACCCCGACTTCTCCAAGTACCAGTTCACCGTCAACGGCTCGGTGTTCAAGTACGGGGACTTCGTCAACCACCTGCTGTCGTTCCTGATCATCGCTGCGGTGATCTACTGGCTGGTGGTGATGCCGATGACCCGGCTGATCTCCTTCTTCGACCGGGACAAGAAGAGCACCGAGAAGCAGTGTCCCGAGTGCCTGAGCGACATCCCCGTCGACGCGCGCCGCTGCGCGTTCTGCACCTCCGAGCTCGTCACGGTCCCCGCCGACGACCGCCCGCCGGCGTGAGCCCCGGCGCCGCCTCGCCCGCGCGGAATCCTCGGTGATCCCGCGCATAGAGGAATAGGGGTACTCCATGGCGGGTTGAGGGGGTTGTGAGTGATCTGATCCGTGGAGTCGCCCGTGGCGAGGCGAGCGTCCCGTTGTCCATCCTCGACACGGCGACCGTGGGATCGGGGGACACGCCGGCCGACGCCCTCCGGACCACCACCGAACTGGCCCGCCGCGCCGAGAAGTGGGGCTACCACCGGTTCTGGGTGGCCGAGCATCACGGCATGCCGAACGTCGCCAGCTCCTCACCCGCGGTGATCCTGGCCCACCTCGGCGCCAATACGCGCGAGATCCGGCTCGGCTCCGGCGGCGTGATGCTGCCGAACCACGCTCCGCTGGTGGTCGCGGAGCAGTTCGGCACGCTGCACGCGCTGCACCCCGGGCGCATCGACCTCGGTCTCGGCCGGGCCCCCGGCACCGACCAGGCGACGGCCCGGGCGCTGCGCCGCTCGGCCACCCCGGACGCCGACGACTTCCCCCAGCAGCTCGCCGAGCTGACGGCCTTCCTCGACGACGCCCACCCCGCCGGAGATCCCTACGAGCACATCAGGGCCATTCCCGGCCAGGCGAGCGCCCCCGGCTTCGGCCGGCCGCCGATCTGGCTGCTCGGCTCCAGTGGTTTCAGCGCCCAGCTCGCGGGTCTGCTCGGCCTGCCGTTCGCCTTCGCCCACCACTTCAGCGCCGCCAACACCATCCCCGCGCTGGAGCTGTACCACCGGACGTTCCGGCCCTCGGACGTGCTCGACAAGCCCTACGCGCTGATCGGCGTGAGCGCGGTCGCCGCGGACACCGCCGAGGAGGCGCTGCGCCGGGCCAGGACCACGGCGCTCAGCATGCTGCGGCTGCGGCGCGGGCGGCCCGCCCCGCTGCCGACGCCCGAGGAGGCGGAAGGTTATCCCTACACCCCGGCCGAACGGCAGTTCGTCGACGACTGGCTGTCCAACGTCGTGTACGGCGACGCGGCGACCGTCCGTGCGGGCCTTGAGTCTCTGCGCGACCGCACGGGCGCGGACGAACTTATGATCGTTACGGGGGTGCACGGGGGCGCGGCGCGGATCCGCTCATTCGAGTTGATCGCCGAGGCATACGGGACAAAGGACATCAGCCGTTAAGGGTCGCTTGTAACGACAAATCGCTCATACCACTCATTGAGCCAGTAAGGCCGATAGACGTCTCAGGCCGGATGGAACGGAACAACCACCCGCCAGAGACTTGAGGTAACGCTGCGGTAACACTTGCGCCCGCGTGGGCGCGTCGCCCGCAGGGCCGTCGGCATGCCCAAGGGTGGCTGAGCAGGCCGCCCGGCCGGCGGCGCCCCCCGACGCGCCCCCGCCGGGCCGGCCGGCCGCCCCCGGCGGAGCAGGAATCTCTGACAGGGACCTTTCTTCGCATGGAATATGTCCGTAACATCGCCTCCAGACCGGGCGTGGAACATTTACCGGAAACATCTGTTGACACGCAAGAAACACTGTTATTGTAATGGGAGCGCTCCCACGCCTTCGCGATTTACCTTGAAAGCGGAGGAAGCCGGATGGCTGACCAGCCCACGCTTGCCCAGGTAGCAGCCGAAGCAGGGGTCTCCCCCGCCACGGCCTCACGAGTGCTCACCGGCTCCGTCCGCGTGAGCACCTCCACCCGCCGTCAAGTCCACGACGCAATGTCACGTCTTGGGTACGTACGGCATCGCGCGCCGCGGGGGACGTCCGCTCGGCGGTCCGACCAACTGGTCGCGGCCGTCATCTGCGAACACACCCAGCGCATGTTCTCCGAGCCCTTCTACGCGCGGCTGCTCTCCGCGGCGGACGAGGTGTTCACCAGCTATGGGGTGCCGTTCGTCGTGATGACCGCCACGCCGGCCACCTCGACGATCGCCGCTCCGCCGCTGGTGACGGGCTCGTTCGACGGCGTCCTGCTCGCAGGCGCCCGCGAACGACATCCTCTGGCCGTCACGCTGGCAGCCTCCGGCATCTCGGTGCGCAGCGCCGGGCGTCCACCGGACGGCATCGACCTGCCGTTCGTCGACATGGACAACATGGACGGGGCCCGTCAGGCGGCGGAACACCTGCTGCTGACCAACCGGAGGGCGATCACGGTGATCGCCGGACCGCCCACGCTGCCCGGCGCCCGCGACCGCCTCGACGGCTTCCTGCGGACGCTGCACGCCGCGGGGATGAACGACGTCCCCGTGGCCTACGGCGACTTCACCCACGCGTCAGGGGCCCACGCCATGCAGTGGCTCCTGCAGCGGTCGCCGCATCTGGACGCGGTGTTCGCCGCCTCCGACCCGATGGCCGCCGGCGCCATGCAGGCCCTGCGGCGCGCGGGCCGCCGGGTGCCCGACGACGTGGCCGTGGTCGGTTTCGACGACGCCCCGCTCGCCAGGCACACCTCACCCACGCTGACCACCGTCCGGCAGCCGGTCGAGGAGATGGCCGTGCTCGCCGCCAGGATGCTGCTCATGTCCATCACATCGGAGGACGACGTCCCGCACGGCAACCCCATACTTCCCACGGAGCTGGTGGTACGTGAATCAACTTGATTCGGGGGGCATGCGGGAAGGCGATGTGCTCACGCGCCGGTATCGGCTCGTCGAGCAGATCGCCTCGGGGGGGATGTCCGCCATCTGGCGGGCTTTCGATCAGTCACTGCACCGCACCGTCGCGATCAAGGTTCTCGACGGCTGTGTCGGGGGCGACCACGGCGGGCGCGACCTGATCCGGAGGGAGGCGCGGGCGACCGCCCGCCTGATCCACCCGGACGCCATCGAGGTGTACGACTACGGCGAGACGGTCACCGCCAGGGGCAGGCTCGCCGCGTACGTCGTGATGCGCCTGCTCGACGGACGGCCGCTCTCCGAGCGCATCTGCGAGGAAGGCCCCCTGCCCTGGCGGGAGGCCGCGGTCATCGGAGCCCGGGTGGCGATGGTGCTCGCGGCCGCTCACCAGCGCGGCATCGTCCACAGGGACGTCACCGCGGAGAACGTCCTGCTCACTCCCGAGGGCGCCAAGCTGCTCGACTTCGGGATCGCGGCGTTCGTCGGCGAGGAGGTCGACCAGCGGCTGGCCGACTTCGGCACGCCTCCGTACGTGGCGCCGGAACGCCTCACCGGCACCAGCGTCCACCCCGCCGTCGACGTGTACGCGCTCGGTGTGCTGCTCTTCGCGATGCTCACCGGCGCGCACCCCTACCCGGAGACGACGTGGGAGGCGCTGGAGGCGGCCTGCCGCACCGGCCCCCCGCCGATCCCCCAGGTGCCCGGCCTGCCGCCGGAGGTGGCCGCCCTGTGCGCGAGCTGCCTGGCGCAGGACCCGGGCGACCGGCCGACGGCCCAGTACGTGGCCGAGACGCTCACCGCGTCGCTGAGCGCCTCGCTCATGGCCGGCAGGGAGACGGCGACCTGGATGCGGCGGGCGCGGATGGCCTCCATCGCCGCCGTCACGCTGACGACCTGGACCGCGGCGCTGCTGTGGATCCAGCGCGACACGCCACCGCCCGTCACGGCGGCGGCCATCGTCACCAGGGCGCCGGAGGCCGTGCAGGCGACGCCCACGGTGACCGCGCGTCCCCCGCGGAACACCGGCGCGCGGGAGGCGCCGATCTCCGAGGAGACCGGAGAGGTTTCGGCGAGGTCATCGGCCACGCCGGCCCCGTCACTGCTCGCCTCGGAGCCGCCGGCACCGTCGAAGGCGCCGCCTGTCCCGGCGCGTTCGGCGGCCGCCCAGCGGCGGAACCCTGAGGCGGCGCGGCCCGCCCCGCCGACGCTCACGCAGGCGGTGGGACGGTTCGACGCCACGCTGCGGGCCGGTGAGACCGTCGGGTCCATCCGCGCCGACGTGGCCCTCGACCTGCGGCAGGTGGTGCACAACCTGCTGCAGTCGCTGGACGACCCGGTGGGAGGCCTGGCGGACGTCCGCAAGAAGCTCGACGACCGGGAACGTGAGGGCGCCCTCACCTCCGCGGTCCGCGAGGAGCTGGAACGAGGGCTCGCGCTGATCGGCGCCGCGCTCCAGCACAGCGCCTGAACCACCGCGCGCCGAACGGCCGCCGGGCGTCCGCGCCGGCGGCCGTTCGCGTGTTCCGCCCGATCCGCCGGCGGTCCACGTGATGCGGTCCGCCGGAAACCGGAATTCTTCCTTTTATGGACACCACCATTTACTGGATAAGCCCGCGCACCGGATGGCGGAGCGTGGATAATATGCGCCCCGCTGTCCGAGTTCCTCCTCTTGACAAGCGTGACTTGACAACGATCTCCCGTACAGATGTTCGGAGGCCGTCGGCGAGTGCCCCTGGAGGCCGTCAAGTGGGAGCGCTCCCAACTCTGGAGGCCCTTTCCGGCCCCGGTCCGCCCTCCGAGGCGAGGTTTCGACGATGAAAGTTACAACGGACCGCGCAGGTCAGCGAGGGACCCGTTCGGCTCCCGGTTGACGTGCCGGAAAACCGGGCCGAAGCATGACCAGCGCGACCAGGCCGTACACCCGACGGCCTCGCCCTACCGGCCGTCGCGTCCCCTCAGCCGTGAAGGAAACCCGATGAGATCTCCATGGAGCGGCAGGAGGTGGAAGGCCGCGTTCACCGCGGTCGTGACCACCGCCGCCGCCACCGCGCTGGCCGTCACCCTCGGCTCCGCACCCGCCCAGGCGGCCGGCGGCACCGGTACCGGCTACCTGCACACCAACGGCAACAAGATCGTCGACAGCACCGGCGCCACCGTCCGGCTGACCGGCATCAACTGGTTCGGCATGGAAACCGATAACAAGACCTTCCACGGCCTGTGGGCGAACAACCCCTGGAGGAGCCAGCTCGACCTCATGGCGAGCCTGGGCTACAACACCATCCGGGTGCCGTTCTCCGACGACGCCATCAAGCCGGGCGCGGTCGCCACCAGCGTGAACACCTACTCCAACCCCGACCTGGTGGGCCTGTCGCCGATCCAGATCCTCGACAAGGTCGTCGACTACGCCGGCGCCAAGGGGATGCGCATCATCCTCGACCGGCACCGGCCGACCTCGGCCGGCCAGACGGCGCTCTGGTACACCGCCGCCGTGCCGGAGAGCACCTGGATCAACGACTGGAAGTCGATGGCTCAGCACTACGCGGGCAACACGACCGTCATCGGCGCCGACCTGCACAACGAGCCGCACGCGGACGGCACGGAGCCCAACAGCACCGGCTCGTGCTGGGGATGCGGCGACACCGCCCGCGACTGGCGGCTCGCCGCCGAGCGGGCCGGCAACGCCATCCTGTCCGTGCAGCCCAACTGGCTCATCTTCGTCGAGGGCGTGAGCTGCCCGAGCGGCGGCAACGCCAACGCCTGGGACAACATCCCCGACGAGCCCTGCGGCTGGTGGGGCGGCAACCTCTCCAAGGCCAGGGACTACCCCGTGCGGCTGAACGTGGCCAACCGGCTCGTCTACTCCCCGCACGAGTACGCCACCTCGGTGTTCCACCAGACGTGGTTCGACGACCCGAGCTACCCGGCGAACATGCCCGCCATCTGGGACAAGTTCTTCGGCTACCTGTACAAGGAGAACATCGCGCCCATCATGATGGGCGAGTTCGGCACCACGCTCTCCAGCAACATCGACAAGGTGTGGCTCCAGGAGCTGATGAAGTACACCGGGACCGGGGTGAACGGCATGTCCTTCACCTACTGGTCGTGGAACCCCAACTCCGGCGACACCGGCGGCATCCTGAAGGACGACTGGGCGACGGTCGACCAGGCCAAGCAGAGCATCCTTCAGCCCTACCTGATCCCGCCCGTGGGCGGCGGCACCTCGACGCCCACCCCGACCCCGACTCCCACGCCGACCCCCACCCCCACGCCGACGCCGACCCCGACTCCCACTCCCACTCCCACGCCGACTCCGACGTCCTCCGTCTGCGGGACGACGTACAAGATCATCAACTCCTGGCCCGGCGGCTTCCAGGCCGAGCTCAACATCAAGAACAACGGCACGTCGGCCTGGAACAACTGGACGGTGAGCTGGACCGTGCCCTCGGGGGTGACCCTCGTCAGCGGCTGGAACGCCACGCTCACGCAGAGCGGGACGACCTTCACCGCGAAGGCGCCGAGCTACGCCGGCGGTCTCTCCCCCGGGCAGTCGGTCTCCGTCGGCTTCACCGCCAACGGTTCCTCCACACCGGCCCCGACGGCCTTCGTCTGTTCCTGACGCACGAAGGGGCACCCGTCCCGGACGACGACATCCGGCACACGTCCTGGACGACATCCGGCACACGCCCGGGTGACCACCCCGCACTCGTCTGAGTGACCAGCCCCGCGGGGGGGGGGGGGGGGGGGGGGGGGGGGGGGGGGGGGGGGGGGGGGGGGGGGGGGGGGGGGGGGGGGGGGGGGGGGGGGGGGGGGGGGGGG